>CAYSIV010000517.1:0-2523 GCA_964431175.1 uncultured Anaerolineales bacterium | reverse complement strand
TCATCATGGAGGGGAACCGGCCTATAGGCAGCCGGGGCGTCGTGCGCGACATCACTGAACGCAAGCGGGCGGAAGAAAAACTGGCCGCCTCCGAGGCCGAACTGCGCGCCCTGTTTGCGGCCATGACAGACGTGGTCATCGTTTACGATGCAAATGGCCGCTACCTCAAAATCGCCCCGACCAATCCCATCAACCATTACCGTCCGCTGGATGACATGCTGGGTAAAACCGCGCATGATATTCTCCCGAAGGAACAAGCCGATTACATTGTTGCCAAAATCGGCGAGGCCATACAGACAGGCCGGGTTGTCACTGGCGAGTACGCCCTGCAAATCGGCGGCAAGGAAATATGGTTTGCCTCTAGCGTCTCACGGCTCTCGGAAAACACCGCCGTTTGGGTGGCGCACGACATCACCGAGCGCAAGCAGGCCGAAGCGGCGTTACAGGAACTCAAATTCATCGTCAACAAAAGCCCGGCGGTCGCCATTCTCTGGCGCGCTATAGAGGGCTGGCCGGTGGATTTCGTCTCGGAGAACATCAGTCAGCTCGGCTACACCTCGGAGGATTTCACGAGCGGCAAAATACTCTATGCGTCCATCGTTCACCCGGACGACCTGGCGCGGATGACCTTGGAGATCGAGCAGTACATCCGGGCTGGCCGGACAGAATACAACCAGGAATACCGCATCTTGACCCGGTCGGGAGAGACGCGCTGGCTGGACGACCGGACCTGGGTGCGTCGAGACAAAGACGGCATCGTCACCTACTACCAGGGCATCGTTGTAGACATCACCGCGCGTAAGCGGGCGGAGGAGACGCTGGCAACGATGTCGGGCCAGTTGAAGAATCTCTTCGACAACTTGGACGAAATCTTCTTCTCGACCGACATGATCAATTATCGGGCCTTGCTCATCTCACCTGCCTGCGAAAAGGTTTACGGCTTACCCCAGAAGGCTTTCCTCAACGATCCAATCCTGTGGCAGAGAATGATCCACCCGGAAGATAGAGCCGTCGTAGAAGCCGCCAACGCCGGCCTGTTTGCTGGCACCGCCGTCCATGTCGAATATCGCATCATTCGCCCTGACAAAGAGATCCGCTGGGTAGAAACGAAGCTCCAACCAACGCTGGACGACACGGGTCGCCTGATCCGGTTTGACGGCGTCATATCCGACATCACCCGGCGCAAACACCGCGAGCGCGAACTGGAAGTGATTGCCGCTCTGAGCGCGGCCCTGCGCTCTGCCGCTGACCGGGCCGAGATGTTACCCATCATCCTGGACGAGATGCTTGAACTGCTGAAAGTTGACAGTGGGGCGCTGGCCATGCGCGACCCCGCGACCGGCGAGGCTATCGTCGAATTGGGGCGCGGGGCGCTGGCCCCTTTCACTGGCAAGCGCCTGCCGCCGGGCGAGGGGGTGAGTGGGCATGTAATCGCCAGCGGCCAACCCTATTTGAATAATGACATTCGGAGCGAGCCGCGCCTGGCCCGGTCCGGCATGTTCGAGGCGTTGCCAGCCGTCGCCTGCGCCCCGCTCATCGCCCAGCAACAAGTGATCGGCGCGCTCTGGCTGGCCCGCAAGACCTTCATCGCCGACGAGGAACTGCACCTGCTGGTAGCCATCGCCGACATTGCCGCCAGCGCCATCCACCGCGCTACTCTGCACGAGCAGACCCAGCGGCATCTGCAACGGCTGAAGGCCCTGCGGGCGATTGACCTGGCGATCACCTCCAGCCTGGAGCTGAAAATCACGCTGGCCGTTTTGCTCGAACAGGTGACAACCCAATTGAACATTCACGCCGCCGACATCCTGCTCTTCAACCCGCATCTGAACACGTTGGAATACGCCGCCGGTCAAGGCTTCCGCGCGCCGGTCGCCAATCTGCCGCGCTCGCGTCTGGGTGAGGGACTGGCTGGCCGCGCGGCGTTGGAACGCCGGATCGTCCACGTTCCTCAATTGTCGAAAGACAAGCTGGCCGGCCAGCGCACCCAACTCCTGGTTGACACCGAAGCCTTTGAGGCCTATTTCGCCGCGCCGCTGATCGCCAAAGGGCAGATCAAGGGGGTGCTTGAAATCTTCCATCGCGGGCCGATCCGGCCCGACCCGGAATGGATAGACTTTCTGGAAGCTCTGGCCGGGCAAGCGGCCATTGCCATAGACAACGCCGAACTCTTCGACCGTCTCGAACGCTCCAACCTCGAACTCTCGCTGGCCTACGACGCCACCATCGAGGGCTGGTCGCGCGCCCTCGACCTGCGCGACAAGGAAACCGAAGGCCACACCCTGCGCGTCACCGAGATGACTCTGCGCCTGGCCGAAGCGATGGGCATCGGCGACGAAGGGCTGGTGCACATCCGCCGGGGCGCGCTCCTGCACGACATTGGCAAGATGGGCATCCCCGACAGGATTTTGCTCAAGCCCGACAAACTGACCGACGACGAGTGGGCGCTCATGCGCCAGCATCCGCAGTTCGCTTACGACATGCTTTCGCCCATCGCCTATCTCCAGCCGGCGCTGGACATTC
>CAYSIV010000516.1:0-2535 GCA_964431175.1 uncultured Anaerolineales bacterium | reverse complement strand
TCGGGCATGACGGCGGTGTGTCACGCTTCGCGCCGCGCGCTTTAGGCGGGAGTCAGCGTTCCTTTGATTGGCTGAGCAGTTACGAAATCCGTGAAATCTGTGTAATCTGTGGTTACAACTTTCTGGCAGTTAACATCTAAACACCATGAATCTCAATCGCGATCTCAAAATTCTCAGCCTGACGTTATTCTGTTGGGCGGCGGGCGAGGGGTTGTTCATCTTCTCCTTGCCGCTCTACATGCGGTCACTCGGCGCGGACTCAAAACAGATCGGCCTGCTGTACGCTTTGTCGTCCATCGCCCTGGCCCTGGCCACGATTCCAGCGGGGTTAGCCGCCGACCGTTGGGGGCCGCGAAGCGGCCTGACCACCGGCTGGGTGGTGGGAGCAATCGCCGGGGCGATAATGTTCGCCGCCACCAGCCTGACCCTGTTCAGCGCCGGTTGGATATTGTACGGCCTGGCCGGCTGGGTTCTGCCATCCATTAGCGCCTACATCACCCGCGCCCGGGGCGCGCTGACGCCCGAACGCGCCCTGACCAGCGTCTTCTCCATGTTCAGCGCTGGGTACATTATCTCCCCTGCGCTCGGCGGCTACATCGGCCAAGCTTTCGGCCTGCGGGCAAATTTTTTGATCGCCACGATTCTCTTTGTCGTCTCAACCGTGGTGATATTCACCATAAGCCACCAGCCGCCTCACCCGGTTGAAGATCGTCTCCACCCGGCTGAACTGCTCACCAACCGGCGCTTTGTCGGCTTCACCGTCCTCATCTTCGGGGTCATGGCCGTGTTGTATCTTGGCCTGCCGCTGGCCCCGAATTTTCTGAGTGACGTCAAACACATCAACCTCGAGCAAATCGGCTGGTTCGGCTCGTTCAACGCGCTTGGCGGTTTTTTGTTCAACCAGTATCTTGGCCGCCGCCCGCCCCGGCGAGGGTTTATTCTCACCATGAGCCTGGTGCTGGTGTATGGCCTCATCCTGCTGGGAGCGTCGTGGGCGGGCTGGTTTGCCCTGGCTTATTTCCTGCGCGGCAGTTACTTCACCGTTCGCGGCCAGATCAACGCCTTGGTGACGCGCGTCGTGTCGCCGTCACAGTTGGGCGCGGCCTTTGCCCTGGCCGAGGTGGTGATCAGCGGGGCCAACACGGTTGCGCCCTACCTGGCCGGTTGGTTCTATGCGTTTTCGCCGGGCCTGCCGTTTCAGATCATGATCGCCTTGATTCCGGTTGCCGCTTTGCTCATGTGGTTCCTCGCCCCGCGACAGGCGAGCGCGCCTTTGCTTGAGCCCGTCACAACATCTGACAAGGTGACAGGGTGACAAAGTGAAGGGGTGATCTCATCTTGTCACCCCTTCACCCCATCACCTTGTCAAGGCTTATGGACGCCTTCCTTCAATCACAAATCCCCTTCATCCTCGCCCTGCAACAACTCGCCGCCCTCAAAACACCAATGGCGCTCTTCAGCTTCTTCGGCAGTGAAGAGCTTTTTCTGTTTCTCCTGCCGCTTGTCTACCTCTGCATTGATTCCGGCCTCGGTGCGCGGCTGGCGTTTGTGCTCCTGCTGGGCAACTCGTTCAACTGGATGCTCAAGCTGGCCTTTCACCTGCCGCGCCCGTACTGGTTCGACACGCGCGTGCAGGCGTTCGCCGCCGAGACCAGCTACGGCCTGCCTTCCGGCCACGCTCAGAACGCAACAAGCGTCTGGGGCCTTCTAGCCAGCGTATTCGGCAAGCACCCTGAGCGGACGCTGAGCGTGTCGAAGCGGCAGTCGAAGGGGGCCTGGGTTGCCGCGATTGTTATCATCGGCCTGATATCATTCTCGCGCATCTTTCTCGGCGTGCATTTCATCACCGACGTCATCGGCGGCTGGCTCGTTGGCGGATTGTTCTTGGCGGCGTTCTTCTGGCTTGAACCGAAAGCGACTCGATGGCTTGTCGAGATCGGGTTTGGGGGACAAGTGGCCGCCGCCACCGGAGCGGCGGCTTTGATCGCCGTCATCGGCCTTGGACTGCGGGGCCTCGTCGCCTCATCGCCCGATCCGGTCAGTTGGGCCTCCTTTGCCGCCGAAGCCAGAACGCTGGACGGACTCTTCACCGCCGCCGGGTCAATCTTTGGCGTGGGCCTCGGGCTGGCGATGGCGAACCGCTGGGCGAGGTTTAGCGCTGGCGGGCCGTTGGGCAAACGGGCCGCTCGCTTCGTCATCGGCCTCATCGGCGTTCTGATCTTCTGGGCCGGACTGAGGGCCGTCTTCCCCCAAGAGCCGGAGGCGGTGGCGCTGGTTTTTCGCTTCGTGCGTTATGCGCTTGCCACCTGGTGGGCCATCTTCCTTGCGCCCTGGCTGTTTCTGAAATTCAATCTTGCCGAGGCGCGCTCGTGATGGCCGCTTTGCTTATCCAGGAACTATCTCTGAGTTTAAACTAAGGTGGCTCTCCCGACTTTGCTGTAAACCGAGGAGACAGGCATCCCTTGATGCCGGATTACGCTGTGAGAGCCGCATCCTTCGACAAGCTCAGGACAAGTTCTGGGGATGCTCTCTCCG
>CAYSIV010000515.1:0-2574 GCA_964431175.1 uncultured Anaerolineales bacterium | reverse complement strand
GGGCCCCTCCGTTGTCCGGTACGGGTGATTTGAAGGAGATCGAAGGCTTGCTCACGTATCCCCTCGGCTACCGCCAGGGACGGAAGTATCCGCTCATCCTCAACATCCACGGGGGTCCGGCCAACTACTTCTCGGAGACCTTCCTCGGCAAGGCCGGCATTTACCCGCTGGCGATGTTCGCGGCCCGGGGTTATGCCATCCTGCGACCCAATCCTCGCGGCTTGGGTGGCTATGGCAAGACGTTTCGCTTTGCCAACGTCAACGACTGGGGTGGCCGGGACTACGAAGACATTCTGGCCGGCGTCGATCGCCTGATCGCCACGGGTGTCGCCGACCCCGACCGCATGGCGGTGATGGGATGGAGCTACGGTGGCTTCATGACAAGCTGGATCATCACCCACACCAACCGTTTCCGCGCGGCCGTGGTCGGCGCCGCCGTGACCAACCTGTGGAGTTTCACCGGAACCGCCGACATCCCCGACTTCCTGCCCGACTACTTCCAGGGCGAGCCCTGGGAAGTATTCGAGAACTACCGCCGGCATTCCCCCATGTCGTACGTGAAGGGCGTCACCACGCCGGCTCTCATCCTGCACGGCGCCGCCGACGAGCGTGTTCCGATCTCACAAGGCTACGAGTTCTACAACGCGCTCAAACGCCAGGGGGCCAAGGCGCAGATGGTGGTCTATCCGCGCACCCCGCACTCCCCGCAGGAGCCGAAATTCATCCAGGACATCATGCAGCGGCACCTCGATTGGGTGGAAAAGTTTGTGCCCCCCGGACCCTGTGACTTCGGGTACATCCTTGGGGGCGGAATGCCCTTAGCCTGGAGTGGGAGGGCATCATGCCAATCGCAATCGATAAGACGGTAGGGGAGATCGCGGCGGAGAACCCGGCAGCGGTCCGGGTTTTTGAGAAGCTCCACATCGACTACTACTGCGGCGGGAAGCGGCCGTTCGCCGAGGTCTGCCGGGAGAAGGGCTTGACCACCGCGCAGGTAGCGGCAGAGCTGGAAGAAGCCGTGCGGCCGGCAGAAGACCGCGACTGGGCCACTGCGTCACTGACCGATCTGGCCGGCTACATCGTAGCCCGCCACCATGTCTATCTGCGCGCCGAGATGCCGGCGCTGGCGGCGCGGCTGGTGAAGGTACTTTCCGCCCATGGGGCCAACCACGGCGACTCGCTCCTCCCGCTGCGGGATACCTTTGAAGGCTTGCAAGCGGAGCTGACCGCCCACATGATGAAGGAAGAGATGATCCTGTTCCCCCTGATCCAGCGGATGGAAGCTGCCCAACAGCGCGGCGGCGCGCTGCCGGGAGCCCACTGCGGCTCGATCCGGAACCCGATCGCGGTGATGGAGTACGAGCACGACAGCGCCGCCCACGCCCTGCGCGAAATGCGCCGGCTCACCGGCGACTACACGCCCCCCGCGGACGCCTGCGCCACGTATCGCGCTCTGCTACAAGGTCTCGAGGAGTTGGAGGCGGATCTGCATCGCCACATTCATCTGGAGAACAATATCCTGTTCCCACGGGCAGCCGAGCTCGAAACGAGGCTGGCGGCATGATCTTGCACCGAGCCGCGACCGTCAGGGAGGCCCCATGGGCCGCAGGCCCATGGGGCCTCCCTTAGAAGGTGTGAAAAAAATCCTTGAACCCGCAGAGGAACACCGATGAACGCAGATAAGGCCTTTGTTTTCAATCGGCGTTCATCGGCGGTTGCATCGATCTGCTGATTTTTTCACACCTTCTTACGGTCTCGGTGCTGGCGCGTTGGAGACTTCAAGTATGCTTGGCTAGCTCGTGCGGCAGGTCCTCGAGGTCCACGGGATGCGGACGGTCTGGTGGGCCCTGGTAGAGTGTCATTCCGCGCCGGAGAGATGAGCTTTACAGACAAGCGCCAGACAGAGCAGATCCTGTGTCATCTTGCCGCCAGTTGGAGCGAAGTGCAGCCAGTTCCCTTGGTCCGCGAGCGGGCGGTTCGACTGCTCGCCTTGCACGATCTGCGGGCCGCCGCCGCCCTCCAGTTGGCAGCCGCTCTCGTTTGGGCGGAAGAGCAGCCCGCCGGCCGCGTCTTTGTTTGCCTGGACGCGCGTCTGCGCGAGGCGGCTTGGCGCGAGGGTTTCACGGTCCTGCCGGAGACTCTGCCTTAGAAGCTCTCTCGAAAATAGAAATAGGGCCGTTGCTACGCGCAACTTCAACGAACGGAACGGCTTGTGCGTCGACACCGGCGCGGCCCCCCCATTTTCGTCCCCAGTTGCGAGCGGCAGCTCATGATCGGCTGTGAAAAAATCAGAAGATCAATGGAACCACAGATGAACCCCGATTGAAAGCAAACGCCTTATCCGTGTTCATCGGTGTTCATCTGTGGTTCCAAAGGTTTTTTCACAGCTTCTTACGGTCGCGGCTCGGCAGGCAGGGTCACGACCAGAGCCTTGCTGACCGGCTGATTATTGGCGCCGATCGGGGTGATGGTCATGCGGGACCCCTCGATCTCCACCAGGGTAAAGTGCCGCTGGGCCACCCAGTCGACCATCTTGGCCTTGCCGCCATCGAAGCTGGTGGTGCCGGGCCGCCC
>CAYSIV010000514.1:0-2620 GCA_964431175.1 uncultured Anaerolineales bacterium | reverse complement strand
CGGCGCAGCATGGGCTGAACGGGTTTGTGATTTCCAGCCCGGGCTTGAGTCTGGCGCGCCCGGTCAAGATGTATTATCCCGGCACGCTGTTTGCCGACGAGGCGACCCGCCAATGGCACCGCGCCCAACAATTTCCTCTGCTGGCCTGGGCGTCGCTCGCGGCCGGTTTCATGAGTGGCAGATTCAAGCCCGATGATCCAAGCGACGACTATGTTACCCAGGTGTACTATTCGGAAGAGAATTTTGAACGATTGAGCCGCGCGCAGGAATTAGGCACGCGCAAAAACGCGACACTCCTGCAAATCGGACTGGCCTATGTCCTGCATCAGGCGTTCCCGGTGGTTGCCCTCGTCGGTCCGACGACGGCGGTGAATTTGAACGGGGCGCTCAGCGCATTGCAGGTGGAATTGACTCCGAAAGAGATGGAATTTCTTGATCTCATCAAGAGCCTGAAAGCATGACTGCTGATCGAGACTCAATCCTCGCCGCCATCCGGCGCTCGCTCCCGGCGGCACGCCTGCCCGACGCTCGCGCGTCACTGCCACCGCGCGCGATGGCTTCAACTCTGCTCGACACGACGACGATGGTCGAGTCGTTCACCCGCGAGTTGACGGCCGTAAGAGGCAGGGTGCATGGGCCGCAAACCGCAGAGCAGGCGATAGAGACGGTGATTACGTTACTGCGTGAAACAGGCGGGGATGAGATTCTGGCCTGGGCGGATGAAGCTTTGCCTGTCGCCGGGTTGGGCGAGGCGATACGCCGCGCCGGTTTCAAGACTCTCGACGCGGCCGTGTCGGCGGGTGCGGACGGACGGCGGGAGAGGCAGACCCAACTATCGCGCGCCTCGGCCGGGGTGACGGGCGCATTGGCCGGGCTGGCCGACACCGGTTCGATTGTGGTAACGAGCAGTCCAATGCGCCCGCGACTCGCCTCACTGCTTCCGCCGGCACACATCGCGCTTCTGCCGGTTGACCGGTTGTATCCCGATCTGCCCACATTTCTGGCGCGCCACCCCGATCTGACTCAGGGCGGCAGCAATGCCGTGATCATCACCGGCCCAAGCCGCACGGCGGATATTGAACTCACGCCGGTCTTCGGCGTGCATGGACCCAAGATGCTGCATGTCGTTCTGGCGACGTGATGGGCTGGTCGCCGATGAATTCGACGCAACGGTACTGTTGGCGGCCGGCGAATCCAATCGCCTTCGACTCTCAGAGTTTCACAGCACTCACTATCGCAACTTCCCTAACCAGTCATGTCGCTGCCGGGCTTGAGGCAAGCGGTAGCCATGTGCTCAAGGTTATGTATTCCGTTTTGTGCCGGGTTTCTGAACAACCGGGCAATCACTTTCTCGTGGGTGTGCACCCAGAGGTTGTCAGGGAAAATGAACCTCCGGTAGGATACGGGTTGACAGAATCCTTACCTACCCGAGGCTCATCATGGACTATAGCACAGACATAGTGGGAGAAATCGCCAAACAGGTTGCCGCATTGATGCAAGCCGCGATGGAAAAACAAGAAGAGGCGAATCAGCCTATCAACATTCGAGAGATCGAAACGACGATGCGTAATATGCTCCGACAAGTTGAGCCGAAGCGTTAGAACAGGTTTTAAGTTCGTCGCCCGAACCGCCCGCGCCAACGATTTCACGCCAATATGGTAAACTCATCGGCAGGAATGGCCGGGGCGGTAAGCGCGCCCTCGGGGAAACAATAGCTATAGAAGTGCTCGCAATTGTGGATTGCAAGACATGGCAGGCCGTGCAAGCCCAGCGCGAATACAACAAACGACTATCTAAACGCAACACCAAAATGGAAGTTTATGAATATGCCACCATGCGCGGCGTCGAGGACGATTACTGGTGGTATCACGGCTTGCGAAGCCTGGTGGTGGAGTTGGCTGCCAATTACATGAATGGGCAAGCCTGGTCAGTGTTGGATGCCGGTTGTGGCACAGGCGGCCAGATCGATGCCCTGCGCCGGCGCTTTGCGTCGGCCAAAGTGGTGGGCATTGATATTTCGCCGGAAGCGTTGAAGTTTACCCGCGAGCGGGGGACCCGGAATTTGGCGGCAGCCTCGGCGAGTCGCTTGCCTTACTCGGCGGCCCAGTTTGATGCCGTCATCAGCCTGGATGTATTGGACTCGCCCGGTCTCAGCTTGCAGGCGGGGCTATCCGAATTAACCCGAGTCCTCAAGCCGGGCGGCTATCTGTTCCTCAACCTGCCTGCTTTTCCGCAACTGGCCGGACAGCATGATTCGGCAGTGAAGATTGACCGCCGTTATCTGTTGCCTGAAATCCTTGCCGGACTTAGGATCGCGAGTTTGCGCCCGATCAAAGCCTTTTACTGGAACTCGGCGCTGTTCCTGCCGGCTTACCTGCTTCGCCGGTTGCGCCGCCAGCCTGAGGGGGAGCCGCCGACCTCTGATCTCTTCCAATTGCCGGCCCCAATTAATATGCTGCTCAAGTTGTGGGTTTCGTTTGAAGTCCGCCTCACGTCCCGCTTCAATTTCCCCTTTGGCACGTCAGCCTTTGTTCTGGCTCAGCGCCTGCCTCAATAGTTATCGTCGGTTGGCGTCATTGTGTCAGCGCCGTAATTGCTTCGGGCGTGCCCACGGCCCAGC
>CAYSIV010000513.1:0-2669 GCA_964431175.1 uncultured Anaerolineales bacterium | reverse complement strand
ATCGCCGACGCCGTCCGTTTCTCCTTATACCTCTCGCTAGCCAAAATTTGCTCCCAAAGACGCTTGACATTCTTCCGCGCAGCCGCTAGACTACGGGCTACTCTCAACGTGCGAACAAGGGGGTGCGGCCTTGCGGGCTGCTTTTGTCTTCGGGGCTGAGCGCTCCGGGCCGGTGCGGTACCGCTGTCAAGCGGGCGACTGGCGGCATGGTATTCCCGGGGGTACCACGTAGTGCCACGGCCGGCCCTTCTTCTCCAGGCGGTAATCCTCGCGGTCCTCGTTCTGCTGCCCGCGGCAGGGGGTCCCGCCGGCGCCTCGCCCGCACTCGACCAGACATGCGTCATCGAGACGACGACGGTAACGGCTGTAGGGCAGATCAAGGAGACCGTATGCGCAGCGGCGCTCCATCCCGCCGCCAACGTTCGGGTGAAGCTCGTCGACTTCCTGACTTCAAGGAACGCCATCCGTGATTGCACGCCGCTGGAAGCGGGGTGCACGAACAGAACGTTTTTCCTTGGAGGCACCTACGAACAACCTTTCTGGAACCAGACCATCGGCGAGGTGCCGGTCGCCCGCGGGGACTGGGCTCTTGTCGAATGGGTGGACGCGGAGATGCCGTACGGCCAGACTGAGAAGAACTGGCCGGCAGTGTATCGGCGGGCCAGCGATGCCAACCTCCGGGTCACGCTGACCTCGTCGCTTACCGATGTCGCGGAGTTGGCCGCCGTCAAGCTCGTGGGCGTGGCGGACGCAGATGGTACGCCGATGCGGTGGGAGTCCGACCCGTTCACGCTTACGAACGGCGACAACACGCTGGTGATGGTCCTCCCCACAGTCACGCTCCCCGATCACATCACCTCCTTTACGCTCCCCGACTATCCGTTAGAGATCACCTGGACGCTGGAGAACGTCCCCGGCGGGGTGGCCCTGTCGGGGCTCTCCCCCACGAAGCACAACCTGTTCGTCACTCTGGCCAATCCGCTGGACGACACCAAGCTCTTCTTATCAGTCCTCGATTACACCACGGCTTGGGCTCGACCCGCAGATACAGCCGCGGAGGCGATTGGTCCAGGCTTCTTCCTGGGGGACCCTCCCGGGATATACAGCGCCTTCCAGCAGTTCGATGGCGGCGGCGTGCCGCGCTTCCACAAAACCGACTTCAACCCGGCGACGGGTGCGATCACGATCGGGGCGGAACTCCACTACTGGGATGAGATTGCGCCTGTCGGCCAGACGCTTGATGCGCTTGGGGGGATATTCTCCGTCTGCCCGGCATACTGGACGACCCAGGCCCTACTGACGACACTCCACGCCAGATGCGGGGGTTGGGCAGTCTTCATGATGGACTCGCTCAACGTGCACGGCATCACGGGAGACTTAGTCGGCGTTGTAGCCGAGATCGCACCGGACTGTCCCAGACGCGTATGCCGCTTCTTGGTCAAGAATTGGGGAGGGTTCGCAGCCGGTGGGGCCGGCGGGGCGTCCGGGCACGCGGCCTTCCCTTACCTATACACGCAAGTCACAGACCAAGCGGGTGCCGGCGGACAAGGTACCGCGAACCCTCCTCCGTGGTTCACCGACCACGCGCTCGTGCGAGTAAGTGGCAAGATATTTGATCCGTCTTACGGGACCGGTCCGTTCGACGACCTGGCAACATGGGACGATGACAGCCTGGACGGGTTCTGTGAGAACAGGGCCGGTCACCAGCACTGCGTCCACAATGATGAGGCTGCCTTCGGCACCGTGGGGCGTCAGATCTGCATTTCAAGTTTGAACCGCGCGCCGCCGGGCGTCGGTGAGGCGGAGCGGTGTCCATGAGATTCGGTGCCATCGGATCGCTGAGACCATCGGTGAGGATCGCCGCGGGACTGGCTCTTGTCGCCGTTATGGCGCTCTCGGTCGTGTCTGCCCTCAAGCCGGGTGCCGACGCGTTGTCTGCGGGTCTGGCCGTCTCCATTAGCGAAAGCGCCGACCCGGTCAACCTCGGCGATACCGTCACCTATACGATCACAGTGACCAACACAGGGCTAGCTGCGGAAAACAACGTGGTGGTCACGGACTACGTCAGCGGCGCTGGAGTTATCCAGAACGCTGCCCCGTCGCAGGGCAGTTGTGACCCGCCGACCACTGCGTCGGTCACGTGCGCGATGGGAGCGCTGGCGGCGGGCGCCTCAGCCACGATCACTGTCCAGAAGAAGGCCACGATGCCCGTGGGGGGCAGCGTTGAGCTGCCCGGCTCCGCGGCCTCTCCGGCGACAGCCTCAGCCTGGCCCGTGGGCGGCGCCGCGGCGGCGAGCGCGGTTGTCGTTGCCGCCGGCCTCGTCGGCCTGATGGGCGGCTGGTACGCGGCTCGACGCTGCCGGAGGCGGGCATAGGTCGGCAATGCTCTAGGGGCCCCAGCAAGCGGCGGCGCTACGCAGACTTCGGCCCGAGTCGCGGCTCGATGGTCCTCCATGCCAGGTCTGTCACCGCCGCCTCCGGCAGCGTCGCATCGATGACGAGGATGCGACCAGGGGACTGGCGCGCCAGCTCCAGGTAGCCGTCGCGCACGCGCCGGTGGAAGTCGAGCGCCTCCTGTCCTATGGAGTCGGTCGTCTTGGGCGCGCCGGAGTCCGCGCGATGCAGCCCGACTTCCGGCGGGACGTCTAAGAGGAGTGTGATATCCGGCG
>CAYSIV010000512.1:0-2689 GCA_964431175.1 uncultured Anaerolineales bacterium | reverse complement strand
GCCCTCTACAGTAATTTATCATCGAAAGTTGTCTCACTCATTGTGACACAGAGGGCGAAGCGTACACGGATCGGAATCCGCTCTTCATCCAGCTTCAGAGGGCGGATTTCCGGAATAAACGGATCGGAATCCGCCCATTCCGTAAATCCGTGCTATTTCTTCATCGCCTTCTCAATCCCCTCAATCAACCCCCGCGTCTTCTGTATCATCTCCGCCGCCCGCTCGCCATAGGTTTCAAAGTTGCGCAGAGCGGCGTGGGCGTAATCGCGCGCATCAGCGAGGCGGCCTGCATCGCGCAAGGCAAGGGCGACGTTGAAACGGGTTTGGGCCGCGCCGTAGAGATTGCCTTGCATTTCCTCGTAGTGAATAGACTCGCGGTAGTGTGGCAAGGCACGGTCAATGTCGCCTGCATTTCTGTATACCTCACCGAGATTGTTGTGCGTCCCCGCCAAATCATTCACCGCGTTTTGGGGGAGTAGGGCGAGCGCCTGCTGGTAGAACTGCAAAGCGGCGTTGAGGTGGTCAAGCAGTTCTTCTTTTGGTTTCTTCGCCGCCCACGCTTCTTGGAAGCGTTCACGAGAAACAATCCCCAATGCAATCAAGCATTTGCCGCGCCCCAGTCGGTCGCCCTCATCGACGAGTTTCAGACTGCTCCGATACCAGCGCTCGGCCTGCGCCAGGTCGCGGAGGACAGGAACTTCATTGCCGAGATAAGCATGGCCGAGGTTGAAGGCGGCGATGGCTTCGCTGGGTTGGTCGCCGATGCGATGCGCGAGAGTGGCTGTTTCTTCATATGCCTTGACACACTCCGACTGACCGAGTTTGCGCTGGATTTCGCCCAGTTCGTGTAACGAAGCCGCCAGCGCTCGAATGACGTTGCGTTGCAAAGCGTCCAGCGACTCGGGTGGCACAGCGAGGGCCGGGGCGGCACGGCGGCGATCCCACTCCATGCAGACTCGTTGTAAGCGCTCGGCCTCCGCCCACTGCCGTGCTTCTTTGGCGAGCCACACACGGTACTGGGTGACAAGGCTCCACGGTTCTTCGTCGCGTTCCGGCAGTGGGCCATCCGTTGCTGGGTCAACAAAGTCCGGCACGATCTCGTTCACCAGCCGCGCCCACTCCGCCCGGAGGCCCATATGAAGATGAAGCACATGCAAGCCCTGCATCGTGCCGATGACCGCGCGCCAACAGCTGTTGGCGCGGGCGAGGCCGCGAGCGTGGAGCAAGTTGGCTTCTTCGGCGGCCAGCGCGACGATCACATCGCGGTTGCCTTGGTTATATTCATGCGTGTAGTAGTTGCCCAACTCGCCCAGAGCTTCGACGAAAGAGCGGGTTGGGGAAGGAGGAAGGATAAAGGATGAAGGATGAATCTCGGAGGCTAGCGACTGATCACTGATTATTGATGTCTGCACGCCGTAGTAGGTGTCGAACAGAGATTTGAAGTACCACGGCAGGGCGGGATGGATGGAGTAGTAGCCGTTCCCTTCGGGGATGAGCAAGCCAATCTCGGCGGCGCGGTCGAGGAGGGCGATGCCAGCTTCGCGTGTCAGGCCGCGCACTTCGGGGAGGCAGTAGTCGGCTTTGGGATTGCCCATGTGCCGCAATGCATCTACATTCACAAAGCCCTGAAAGAAGTGCAGGAGGGCCAACTGCTTGCGCTCGTCTTCGCTGAAGGCGTGTTCAAAGCCATAACCGAGCGATGCGCCCAACGATTTCGCGCGGCCTTCGCTGGCTTCGTCGTCAAAGGTTGCTTCCCCGGCGCGCAATTTGGCAACGAAGGCCTCTATCTCATCCTTCTTTTTTCTACCTTCGCGCAAGGCCTGCCCCACCAGCACGGTGATCGTCAGCGGGTTGCCCCGAGTGAACTGCAGGAGGGGCCGCCAGTCTTCCACGTCGGTCAGGCGGTGGCCGTGCTTCTCCACAAGTGAGCGCGCTAACTGCACGCACTCCAGCATCGGCATGGGCGGCAGGGTCAGGCGGGCAGGCAGGTTGCCCAGCCAGCCACGCTCGTCGCGCCGCGAAGTAAGCAAGAACTTCGCTTTCGTGTTTCGGGCCGCCAGCAAAAAGTCTTTCAGTTCCTTCTGCTCCGCTGAGTTCCACGCGGACTGCGTTCCGGCGGGGAAACCGGCCACCGACTCCACGTTGTCCCAAATCCACAGCACGGGAATTTGGGACAGCACTTGCAGGGCTACATCGCGGCGCGTAGCCTGCCCTGAGCCTGCCGAAGGGTCGTCATCCAAGGCCAGCCAGTTGATGCCCGCCCCCTCCAGCGCCTCGCCAAACATTTGCCCAATCGTGTCGAGGACGCGTGGCAGGGGCTTGTACGTTTCAAACGAGGTGAACAGCACCGGCCCCTCGAGGCCGCCGGTGAGCGAATACCAGCGGGCGAACTCGGCGGCGGTCGTCGTCTTGCCGCTTCCGGCGTAAGCGTGCAGAAGCACCACGCTCTGCGTAGCGTGCCCTGAGCTTGTCGAAGGGTCGAAGGCGCGGTCGAGGGCGAGCAGGGTTTCGTCGCGGCCATAAAAGCCTACATCCGGCGTTGGAAGTTGGACGTTAGATGTTGGACGCCTGAAGTTCGGCGGGACACCGGAGGTCACGGAAATCTTCAGTGCCGTCATCCGGTTCAGTGCCTCAGTGGTTCTGGGGAAGAGGTTGATGGGGGCGGCTTCGTACACCACCGGCACCGGCC
>CAYSIV010000511.1:0-2707 GCA_964431175.1 uncultured Anaerolineales bacterium | reverse complement strand
GGGCGGCAGTCCCTCCACAGCCAGATCAATATCCGAATCGGGCCGGACCTTGTTGCCCCAGGCGAACGAGCCAAACAGGTAGACCCGCTCGACGCCGAAGTCGTCGGCTAGAATCTTCGCCAGGCGTTCGGCCTCCTGCCGCGCTTTCTCGGCGGCGGCCCGCATTTCGGGCGTGAGTTCGGCCTTTGCCAGCTTGCGCCAGAAGGCGCGGTAAGGAGCCAATTCTGCCGGGGTCATCGTGAGTGACATTATACATCGGCTCTTAAAGCGCCCCGCCCCAACGGTCGGCCACAGGGGCTTACTGGAAGAGGCGGGGCAGTTTTATATTTGCCCTCAGCGAACGAGGGCCGGGAGTTGGCCGGGCCGTTTCAGCCTCGGCCGCCGTCGAGCTCGGCGACGACGCGCACTGCCGGCAAAGTCTAAAGCGTGGGAACGCGCCACCCGGAAACCGATGTTATTGTTGAAGTTCGCCGGGTCGTTCCTGTTCCGATACGCGGCGCGGCAATTCCTTCGATTGTTGTTCCACGACCCGCCGCGCACCACCCGCGTTCCATCGGCCAATCCCGTTTTGTGTTAAGCGGCTGTCTTTCGCCAGCCGCCCAGCAACCGTCCGATCTCGTTGAGAAGCCCGGCGGCGTGTTCGTACTGCCGGAGCGTCAGCAGGTCCAGGTCTTTGCACAGCCGCAGACTCTGGCGCAATTGGGCCAGTTGAGTATCCGCCTCCTGCAAGCGGGCCGCCCGCTCCGGCCCGCGCCGCAAACCGGCGGCGATAAGCGTCTCCTGAAAATCCAGGGCGCGCCGCTGGAGGCGCTCGGCCAGGGTGAAACGATAAGCGCGCGGGAACTTGACGGCTTGCGGCAACAGCCAGAGCAGGAAGTCGTAAAGGCGCGAAAAGATGGGCGACTCGTTCATAACCTTAAACTCCCCTCTCCTGTTCGCGTCGTTAGCGAACGGGAGAGGGGCCGGGGGTGAGGGCCCAGCGGCCCAAAACGGCTTCGCGCAGGCCGAAGGTATCGCCGTAGCGGGCGTGATTGATCCAGCCGCGCGCGGCGGCGTGCAGTTGCTCCAGCCCGATCTCGCGCCGGGCCAGGGCCAACACCAACCCCTTGAAGCGCCGTTGAAAGTTAACTCCGTTGCGCCGCTTCAGCCGCCGGTGCGTGGGATAAACCCGGAAGCCGAGAAAAGGAATGCCATTCGTCGCCAGCACAGCCTGCGCCCGATCCTCGTGCAGGCGCAGACGCAATCCGGCCAGGTAGTCAATGACCGCCGACCGCCACTGCCACAATTGCGCCTTGTCGTCGCCGAACAGCAGAAAGTCGTCCACGTATCGAACGTAGCCCTTGCATTTCAACTCCTGCTTCACAAAGTGGTCGAAGTCGTTCAGGTAGACGTTGGCCCAGAATTGCGAGGTGAGGTTGCCAATGGGCAGGCCGCGCGGGCGCAAGGCCGCCAGCAAGCCTTGCCCTGCGACTGGAAGGAGTGTCGAAGGGTCGTCGCCGGGGAACCACTGCATGTCATACTCCTCCGACAGCACACCCACGCCGGAAGCGATCACCCGGTCGCAGGCATCCAGCGCCGTCTCGTCGCGAATCCGCCGCGCCAGTTCGGCCCGCAACAGTGCGTGATCGATGGACGGGAAGTATTGCTTGAGGTCGCACTGCAAGGCGTAGGGCCAGCGCTGAGCGAACTGTTGGCAACGATCCAGCGCCCGGTGCGTGCCTTTGCCGAGGCGGTTGGCGTAGCTGTCGTCAATGAACCGCGCTTCCCAGATTGGCTCGATGACGTTGATCAGCGCGTGATGCACCACCCGGTCACGGAACGGGGCGGCAGAGATCAGGCGGCGCTTGGGGTCGTGGATGTAGAAGCTGTGATACGGGCCGGGCGACCACGTTCCCGCTTGCAGTTCGTCGCGCAAGAGCAGGAGTTCTTTTTCCTGATCGTATTCAAACCCGGCCACCGAGGCATGTTTGCGCTTGCCCCGCCGCGCGTCACGATAGGCGAGATACAAATTCTCAAAAGAGCAAAGTTTGGGATAGAGGTCGCGGTAGGTCTTCATGCCGATCAGTGTTGCAAATTCCGTGCCAGCGCCATGGCTTCACAAAAATGTAGGGCGAGATGCTATCTCGCCCCCTGGCGATTTACCAAATCGCCCTACTTCAACTGGCTACCCTGTTTTTCAAAAAAACGATTCGCCCCGCGCATTGCGCGGGGCGAATCTTCAGGAATCAGGAGTCGGAAATCCAGCGATCAGAATTCAGAAACCAGGAATCAGAAATTCAAGAGCGCGAAACGGGGGAACGCGCCACCCGGAAACCGATGTCATTGAGGAAGTACGCCGGGTCGTTCCTGTTCCGAGACGCGGCGCGGCAATCCCCTCGATTGATGTTCCACGACCCGCCGCGCACCACCCGCGCCGATCCTGAAGTTGGGCCGGTTGGGTCGCGCACTTCTTTGCCCTCGCGCCCGCGTTGCGTATACACATCAGCTTGCCACCAATCCGCGCACCACTCCCACACGTTGCCGACCATATCCAGCGGGCCGTCCGGGTACGTTCCATCGGGATACATGCCGGCTGACGTGGTCTCGCCAAACTTGCTTTCCTCAGAGTTGCACTTATTTGGATCCCACTCGTCGCCCCAGGGCCAGAGGCGGCCCCCCCCCCCCCCCCCCCCCCCCCCCCCCCCGCGGGGGGGGGGGGGGGGGGGGG
>CAYSIV010000510.1:0-2711 GCA_964431175.1 uncultured Anaerolineales bacterium | reverse complement strand
TGCCGTAGAGGCCTTTCTCGCCCGTGGCCTGTTCGACCTTGCTGGAAAAGATGAAATCTTTGTCGAATTGGCCGGGCCCGAGCTCGACCATCACCTTGTTCTCCTCCTTGTCCCGGTAGAAGGTGAACAGCCCCTCAATCTTTTCCATATCCTTTACGACTTCGTCGAAGGGCTTGTCCTTGTCCTTCTTCTCATCGGGCTTCTTGGCGTCGTCCGAGGGGGCCGGCGGCGGATAGCTGAAGAGCTGATCCAGCGCCTGGGCTTCGGGCGGGGCCGAGCCGCCGAAGGCGGCCGCGCCAGCGCCGGTGAGGGCGAGGGCGGCGACGAGCATGCCCGCCAGGGCGGGGGACAATCGGATCGTGCGTTGCATAGGACTCTCCTTTAGCTTTTCCAGCAAAGAATCGAGGTGCCTGGGTAGATGATCAAGACAGGATTACGCAATCCACCACCGCAAAGTCCCTGCCCGCCTGTGGTGTCGGTCAGACCCGCTTGTCCTGAGCCGAGCCGAAGGGCCTCGGGCGGGAGCGAAGCCGAACCAAAGGCAGCGCTGCGGGGAGAGAACAAGTTTACGCCCTTTCCGCTGATTTGCAAAGCCTTCCACGAGTAATCGCAGGCTTGACAGGCTTCCACGTGGCCTGACACCCTGCCCGAGGCAGGCGGGCCTGCCCTCGGAACCACCCTTCTTAGACGACGCACATCTCAAAAGGGTAGGAATGGACGCGATGAGATGCTGACGCGGCGACAGTTCAACAGACGGCTGCTGGGAGGCCTGGCCACCTCGGCCGTGGCCCCGCATTTCTTGCTCGCCCAAGAACCCGAAGAGTCCCCCATTGCCTGCCGGGCACAACTGGTGAACACCGACCGGCTGCGCGACACATTGGAGGACCTGAGCGAGTTTGGCCGCCTCGAAGAAGGCGGAACAACGCGGCTGGGCTTTTCCAATGAAGACCTGGCAGCGCGCAACTGGGCCATGGGCCTGCTGCGCGACGAAGGGCTCGAGGTCACCATCGACGCCGCTGCCAACATCCGCACGCGGCGCGCCGGCGAACGCGACGACCTGCCCGCCATCGCCTTCGGCTCCCACACCGACACGGTGCCGCACGGCGGCAACTTCGACGGCTGCGTGGGCTCGATGGGCGCCATCGAAGTCATCCGCACGCTGAACGAGCAGAACGTCCGCACGCAGCGCCCGCTCGAAGTGATCCTTTTCTCCAACGAAGAGGGCGTGCACTACGGCCGCGGGCTTTTCGGCAGCCGGGCGCTGGCCGGGTTGGTGCCGCCGGATGAGTTGGAGCTGGCGGACGAACACGGGGTAAACCTGGGCGATTGGGTGCGGCGCTACGGCGGCGACCCTGACCTAATAGAAACGATGGAGCCGCCGGCGGGGGCCTTCTTCTGTTACCTGGAACTGCACATCGAGCAGGGCGGGGTGCTGTGGTCGCGGAAGATTCCGCTGGGGATTGTCGAAGGCATCGTCGGCATCAACGAATACAAAGCCGTGGTGGAGGGCTTCGCCAACCACGCTGGCACCACGCCGATGGACCAGCGGCGCGACGCGCTCCTGACCGCCGCCAAAATCGTCCAGGCGGTGCGCGAGATTGTTACTTCGGTCCCTGGCCGGCAGGTAGGGACAGTTGGCATCATCCGTTCGTTTCCGGGCGCGCCGAATGTCATTCCCGGGCGGGCCGAGTTCACGGTGGAGCTGCGCGACCTCTCACTGGAGAAAATTGAGGACCTGGGCGAACGCATCCGCGAGCGCGGCGCGCAACTCTCCGCCGCCGACGGCTGCTCGTTTTCGCTGGAGAAAATCGTCACCTACCAGCCGGCGCTCAGCGACCGCCGCATCCGCTTTCACATCCAGAAGGCCGCCGAAGAAATGCGCGCCCCCGCGCTGACGATGGCCTCGGGCGCGGGGCACGACGCGCAGAACATGGCGCGGCTGTGCCCGATGGGGATGATGTTCGTGCCCAGTGTAGAGGGCATCAGCCACTCGCCCAAAGAGCGCTCGCGCTGGGAAGAGATCGCCTGCGGCGCCGAGTGCTTGTATCGGACCATCCTGCGGCTCGACCAACTCGACCGGCTCGCGTAGAAAATAGAAAATAGGGGGAGCTGCTTCGACTCCCAGGCTAACCTGACCTCTTCCACGGATGCCCCTGTCACGGGTGACAAGGCCCCTTCCTGCCCCGATCGCCGCCAGGCCTTACCCTGCGCCCCAGCCCCCTAGCAAGGCCCGAACCGGCCGCCCCTGCTGCCGGTTTTCGTTTTTCGAGCTTCGTCTTACTTCAGTTGGGCGTATTCGGCTTTGGCTTGCTGGAGGAGGGGCACGTCGGCGTCGGCGTCTTTCCACAGAGCGAGGAAATCCTGGTAGTACTTGCGGGCCTGAGCGGTGTCGCCGGCGAACTGGTAGGCGCGGGCCAGCTCCAGATGGGCCAGGGGATAAGCCATGCCGGTCAATTCCAACGCTCTGTAGCGGAGAATCTTTTCAAACTCGGCGGCGTCAGGCGGTGGGCTGGTTCTTCGAGCAAGCGTCTCCCGCCTGGGCCCTCCCTCTCAGGCGGGTCCGTAGAGGTGATAGAGCATCCAGTACACAATCACCCCGGTCACCGACACGTAGAGCCACAGCGGGAGCGTCCAGCGGGCAATTCTCCTGTGCTTGTCAAACTGTTCGCTCCAGGCACGGTAGATTGTCATCAACGCCAATGGAACGATAC
>CAYSIV010000509.1:0-2719 GCA_964431175.1 uncultured Anaerolineales bacterium | reverse complement strand
CGGGAAAGGGTTGAGATTCGAGGGTTTGAGCTGCGCGGAGAGCCGTCCCGTTCGAATCCCGAAGGTCTGGCTCCCCAGACCGAAGTCAAATCAAAACTACCTGACACCGGCAGGGCCAGATGGATTTCAAGGCGATATCCGGTAATGACGATCTTTTCGACGACCAGTCGAAGAATGGTCTGCTTGGTCTTGAAGTCCGGGTCAGTCAGGTGGGTCCTCAGCTGGGCCCCGATGGCTTCCGCGCTCGCTACCTGCCTGCCGGCGAGCTCCCGTCGCGAGGCCCAAGACCGCAGGTCGGCCAATTCCTGCTCTGCCGCAAGGATCCTCTCCTCGATCACGCCCTTCCGCGGCCCGAAATCTTCCAGGCCGAGCGTCCCGGTCTGGTAGGCATCGATCAGCCGCTCCCGCTGTCGGTTCATGTCGTTCAGCCGAGCCGTCGCCTGGCTCAGGCGTTCGTCGCCCGCTGGGTCCGCGGTCGTGCGGTCGAGCCAGGACCTGAGCTGCCCGACCAGGGCATCGTTGTTGACGAGAAGATCTCGGACCGTCGTCCACACGATCTCATCGGCCCCAGCGACCAGAAGCCGGTTCTTGCATCGAGCTTCGCCAGGGACTGGATCGCCATACCTACTGCACATGTAGTAGCTGTGTTGGGGGAAACCTCCTGCCTTGGGGAAGGTGTTCACCGTATGGCCTACATACGACCGCCCACAAAGGCCGCACTTGAGGAGTCCCTTGAGCAAGTACGTTCTCTTGTGCTTGAGCCGGCGCTCCGCAAAACGCCGATTCTCCTCCATCCGCTGTTGCGCTCGCGCGAAGAGATCCTCGTCGATGATTCGCGGCACCGGCACGACGATCCACTCCGACCTCGGTCGCTCCCATCTGACGATCTTCCGAGGTCGGCCGTCCTGCTCCGGGCGTTCCTGGAACCCGCAAACGACGCGGTTCGAGTACGCCCGCCCGATGTACCACTCGCAACGGAGCATTGTGCGAATGATCGTGCCGCACCATCCACTCCCCCCTCTCCTCATCTTCCAGGGTGAAGCCACGAGCTTCCTCCGAACGCTGTACAGGGTGGCGCCCTCTTCCGCGTACCACGCGAAGACCTGTCGCACCAGCGCGGCGTCTTCCTCGTGGATCCGGATCTGGCCATCGCCTCCGTACTTGCGGGCGGCGTACGTGTATCCGTACGGCACGGCCGGCGGCGCCAACTCGCCTCGCCGGGCTCGGTGCAGCCGACCACGCCGGCATCGATCGATGATCTTGGCCCGCTCATACTCCGCGATCGCCCCCTGGATCTGGAGCAACAACTGATCGTCGGGATTGTCGTTGATCGGTCGCTCGCAAAAGAGGATCTCCACCCCCGTGCGCTTCAACTCGTCCAAGAGCAAGACTTGGTAGGCGTACCGGCGGGCGAGCCGATCGGGACAGAGCACTACAACGACGTCGAAGCGTCCCTCCCGGGCGTGGTCTCGCATCTCGTCCAACCCCGGACGATCGAGACGGGTCCCGCTGTACCCATCGTCGGCATAGGTGAGGGCCGGGGAATGGTGCAATCCGTTCTGGTCAGCGTACCGCGTGATCGCAGCAAGCTGGCTCTGGATCGTCTGCTCCCTCTCCTGCAGGTCGGTCGAAACCCTGGCGTACAGCGCGGCACGTCGCATCTTCATCTCCTTGCGGATTCCTCACCATCCCCGCCAGCAGCTCGCAGAGCCGAGCCAGGCGGTCTTCGGCATCCTCCGCCCCGATCGGAACGAGCTCGATCTCGAGGCTGTCTGATCCCTGCCGTTGAACTTCGTGCTCGACGAGCCCAAGGATGCCGAAGCGGTTGAACCGCCGAAGGTCGAACTGGGCTGGACTGACGCGAGGTCGTTGGGACGGTTCCATGAGCATGTAGGCTCGCGCACGCTCGTACCGCCGCTGTGCAGTGCCTCCGGAGGAGAGGAATGGCTCCCATTCCACCATGACGGATGAGCAGGGTTTCAGTTCTCCTGGCTCAGCCGTTTTTTTTTCCAGCAACTCCCAGCAGCCGCTCGATCGTCCGACGATGGACTTCGACGCTCCGCTCCTCGGCCAGCCGCTCTGCGATCTCGCGCCCGCTGAACTCCGGTCGACGTCGATGGAGGTCGTAGATCCACTCCACCACGTCATCCGTCAGCTTGAGTGGGCCCGGTCGCCCGGACTTCCCATCCACGAGGCCCGGCACACCGCGTGCGCGAAAGGAGGCCAGCACCAGGTAGTAGGTTTCTCGCGAAAAGCCGAATTCCTCCGACACCGTCACCACGCTGCGTGCTTCGACGGCGTGGGCACGAAGCATCTCGTACTTGACCTGGACCTTGTCGAGCGGATCGAAGAAACGATCTTGCTCGAACAGCTCCGCTCGAACGCGCTCGGGGTGGAGATGCAAGGCACCCACCTCCTCGAGAAACTGCCGCTTCGGATGAGGCTTGGGCATCGGCCTTCCCCTCCCGGGAAGGCAGGATGCTGCCTCGCGTGCCGTATTGTCAACATGTAAATGTCGCTCATGTCAACTTCCTGAAAAACATTGAGAACTATAGGCGTGAGTCGTTGCCTTGCGTCAAACACGGTCCTGTTAGCGCTAGTAATCACTACACAGTTTCTCGATTCGGACCAAGAATGGGAGCAAGAGCTAACCGAAAGTGGCCCTTGAAGTTACGGATCCGCCCCCACCACGTCCCGTACTCCTCCGTGGGGATGGAGA
>CAYSIV010000508.1:0-2754 GCA_964431175.1 uncultured Anaerolineales bacterium | reverse complement strand
CGGCGGAGGAGTTGGAGAAGGCGGGGATCGCGCGGGCGGGATCGGTGGAGGAGGCCTTGTCGGGGGCGGGGCATGTCGTGGTGATGCCGGAGGCGCCGTATACGGTGGCGCGGGTGAGGGAGTCTTTGCTATAGTCGGGGCCATGCTCAAACTAATAAGACCGTGGCTGGCCTTGACCCTGGCCGGTGTGCTCCCGGCGGCGCGGCCGTTGCAGGATAATCCGAAGCTGCGCATCGTGATCCTGGAGGGCGAGGGAGCGATCAACCGGGTGGAGCAGCGGACGGCGCGAGAAGTGATCGTGCAGATCGAGGATGAGAACCGCAAGCCGATTGCGGGGGCGATCGTGTTGTTCCAGTTGCCGGGCATCGGCGCGGGTGGGACGTTTGCGGAGGGGGGCGACCTCGCCACGGTAACGACGAGTGAGAAGGGACAGGCGTCGGTGCGGGTACAACCCAATAGCTCGATCGGGGCGTACGAAATCCGCGTGACGGTGTCGTATAAGGACCAGTCGGCGAGCGCGGTGATCCACCAGGCGACCCAGGCGGCGCCGGCGCCGGTAGCGCCCTCGAAAGCGCCGGCTCCCGGTCCGGGGCCGGTGGCGAAAAAGGGGAGTTCGGCGAAATGGATTGCGATCCTGGCGGTAGCGGGAGGCGGAGCAGCCGGGGCGGCGTTGGGCTTGGGCGGGGGATCCAAGGGAGGCGGCGGGGGAACCACGACACCGACACCGACACCGACACCGACCCCAACACCGACGCCGAACCCAACGATTCGGGTTACCGGATCGACGGTGGGAGCTCCGTAGGGAGGATGATTATGTTAGGCAGGCTGGCAGGGGCGGCGTTGGTTGCGGCGATGGGCGCGTGGGCGCAAGACTCGCGCGTGGAGGGACCGCTGTTGGGGTACGTGGTGGATCCCGGCGGCGGCTTGCGGACACTGGCGGGAATGCCCGGGAGCAGCCTGCTGGGGCGGCCGCTGGAGATGGGCCTGTCGCTGGAGCGGGCACAGGTGTCGCAGGACTACCTCCTGGCGGACGCCGGGGCGGCGGGTGTGGTACTGGCGCGCTTGGGGAGAGAAGCGATCCCGGTGGCGATACCAGAAGCGCCCACCGGCGTGCAGCGGATCGTGCTGAGCCCGACCGGCGCGGCGGCGGCCCTGTACTATGAAGGCAAGATCCTGATCGTAGGTGGACTGCGGGGGACTCCGAGCGTGGCCGGCGAAGTGGACGTGTCGGGCGTGCCCGGGCTGGTGGGGGCGATGGCGGTGCGGGACGACGGGAGCGCCGTCCTGCTGGCGGCCGGCGACGGCGTGTACCTGGGTACACCGCCGGAGCCGGCGCGGTTCTTGCTCGGGTTGGGAAGAGTGGCGGCGATCGCGTTCCGGCCCGACAGCGGCGAGGTGGCGGTGGCGGACGGGGAGAGGAACCAGGTGTACATCCTGCGGGACGGCGAGCTGCTGCCGCTGGCCGGGGAGCGGGAAGGCGTGGCGGGACCGGTGGCGGTGGCGTGGAGCGGGGACGGCCGGCGAGTGATTATCGCCAACGGCGAGGCGCGGACCGTGATCGTGGTGGAACGGGAAAGCGGAGCGGCCAAGCTGGTGGTGTGCGACTGCCGTCCGGAGGGTCTGGAGCGGCTGGCGGGGCGGGCGGTGTTCCGCCTGACGGGCCCGGCGAGCGAAACTATGTGGCTGTTCGACGGCGATTCGGAGGAACCGCGAACCGTGTTCGTGGCCACTGCGGTGGAGGAACAGTAGACCATGCGGCGACTACGGCGGCGACTGGCGTGGATGATGGTAGTGGGGGTGGCGGGCCAGTGTGCGGAGCCGGGAAGGGTATGGAAGGCCAGCGATTTGGGTCCACGAGTCGCCGGGGGGCCGCTGGCCTTTGGCGTGCCGGCGCCGTTTTCCTTCCCGTCCCAAGGCATCCCGACGCTGTATAACGGAGTTGAGTCGTATCAATTTACAGCGCCCCAAGGCGCCACGCGGCTTACTTTCCGGTTGGCGACGACGACGCCCAACGTCGATGTGAACATGTACGTGAGGTTTGGTCAGGACGTTGGGGGCCTGCCAACAACTGCTCAACCGGTGGCCGATTATCGTGGCGAAGATCCTAGCGGGATCGAGTCCATCGATATCACCCCGAGCAGCAACCCTCCGCTACAGGCCGGACTCTACTTCGTCAGTCTCCGGGTGATGACCTCGGGGGTCCCGCCGATTGGCACCCTCACCGCCACTTTCCAAGGCGGCGGCCCGGTTCTAACCTCCGGGACGGCGAGGTCGTTTACGCTCCCCGCGGTGTCGACCCCCACCTTCCTCGGCGGATTAAACGCCTTTCGCATCGATGTTCCGGCAGGAGCCAGCAGCTTAACCGTACAGCTCACCACCACCACTCCCAACGTGAACCTCGATCTGTACGTCCGGCTCGGCGAGGAACCCTCCCAAGGCCCCGGTATCACTTTCACCGACTACAGCTCGACCGGGCCCGCCGGAAGTGAGAGCCTCACCGCCACACCGGCCTCCTCGCCGCCCTTACGGGCCGGCACATATTACATCGTGCTCCGGTCGCTCACCACCGGAGTGGCAGCTTCGGGCAGCGTAACGGCCACCTTGGTCGTGCCGCCGGCCCTCCCCAGAACGCTAACGCCCGGAGTGGCAGCCTCCTTTCAGTTGGGACCAGTCACCGCGCCGACCCTCGTTTTCGGGTCCTTCGGATACCGCATTGATGTGCCGGCAGGCGCCACGCAGATGACCGTCCAGCTC
>CAYSIV010000507.1:0-2785 GCA_964431175.1 uncultured Anaerolineales bacterium | reverse complement strand
TTCGTAACTACTCAGCCAGTCAAGGGAACGCCAGCTCACTTGTCATGCCCGAGTGCCTTTATCGGGCATCCAGATTGACAATGAGCCATTTATATCGCTCAGGCGACTGGATTCCCGCCAAAAACACGCGGGAATGACAGGTAGCATTAGGCTGAGTAGTTACGAGAATTCGTGTAATTCGTGGCAAAGAATTGGCTAAACGAAACAGTTTTAGGATACGATGAGCGCCATTGTCGTCAACGATGATGTAGTCCATTACGAGGTGCTGGGGCGCGGCCCCGGCGTCTTGTTCATCCACGGCTGGCTTGGCTCGTGGCGCTACTGGATTCCGACGATGCAAGCCGTCTCGGCCCGCTATCGCACTTACGCCATTGACCTGTGGGGCTTCGGCGACTCTGGCAAGAAGCCCAAATATTACGACCTCGACACCCAGGCCGAACTGATCGCAAAATTCATGGACACGCTCGGCGTCGCGAAACTGGCCCTGGTCGGCCACGGGCTGGGCGGGGTGGTGGCCTTGCGCTTCGCCACCCAGCACCCCGACTGGGTAGTCAAGTTGATGACGATTGGCACGCCGTTCACCAAGGCTTCGATCAACCCCCGTTTTGCTTCGTCGGATGTGCCGTCACTGCTCGACTGGCTGGTGGGCAAAGGCCCCGGCACTGCCGAAATCATCGCCGAGACGGACAAGCTCGACCCGGCGGCGATTCAGAAGTCAATGGACTACATCGGCGCGACCGACCTGATGGCCGAACTCAACGGGACGAATGCTCCTACGTTGCTGGTGAACGGCGACAAAGACGCCGCCATCACCCCGCCGCTCGAAGAGTGGTTCAACGGCGGCAAGCCCAACCTGCACCACATCTCATTTGAAGACGGCAAACACTTCCCCATGCTCGACGACCCGCCCAAGTTCAGCCGCCTGGTGGCCGACTTTCTCGAAGCCAAAGACTTGACGAGTCTGGAGTTGAAGGATGAGTGGAAGCGGAGGATGAGGTAAATATTCACAACTACAACGAATTGGGGGAGGGAACGAATTCAAGGCGCGGGCAAATTTGTTATATCCTTGAATTCGTTGTAGTTGCGAAAAGACCCCGAAGGTTTGACGAAGCAGACCTTCGGGGTCTTTTGAGTCTTGTGGGGCAAATTACACGATGGGCAAACGTCGAACCCGAATCGCCATAGCCAACTCCCGAACGTAAACCTGATCGCGCGTCAGCCACGACGCATATTCCAGCGCCTGCTGAACGTCCTCCGGCTCCAGGTCAGGATACTCTTCCAGTATCTCAGCCGTTGGCTTGCCATGCGCTACGAGATTAACGATCAGCGAGGCCGTAATCCGCATTCCGCGAATACAGGCTTGCCCGGCCATGATGCGGCGGTCAAAGGTAATTCGGTTAAAACCAAGCATGGGTTATTATCCTTCCGCACGGCAAGTTTATCACAACTCAGCAGTTCTCAATTTGGCTTCGTAGTAACGACTTCAGTCGTGGTTTGCGGCCAAAAAGCGACTGAAGTCGCAACTACCGGCGTCAATTGTTTTCATATTGAGAATTGCTGATCACAACTGGATGAGAGCATCCTTCGGGGTTTGGCGTGAAACTCATGGCGCGCGGAAACTTCGCACTGCTGACCAGTTGCTAAACTGCCCGGCGGTGTTCACGGCCCGCACACGCCAGTAGTAAGCGCCCATCCCTAGCGCCGTCTCAACTGTGTACTGCGAAACTGCTGTTCGCCCGCCCCGGCCACGACCGAGCGTGCTGGCAAAGAACGGGTCGGTGGAGAGTTGCACTTCGTAGTGATCCACGCCCGGACTCGAATCGCTCCAATCCAGTGTTGGCTGGCCGTTGGTCACGGTTGCGTTGTGGGCCGGCGTGAGCAGGGCTGGCACGCTCGGCGGGTTGGGCGAGTCGAAGTGGCGAACGCGCGACCAGGCGCTCGGCCCGTTCGTCCCGTTGGTCCTCGTCCGCCAGAACAATAGCATCCCCTTTGGCAAATCAGCGGTTGGCACGTAGGCTGACGGTGTGACGTTCAGGTTCAGCACCAGCAAAGTGAAGTTCTGGTTGGTGGAAATTTGCAGGCTATACGACGACGCGCCGCCGACGTTTCCCCAATCGAAGAGCGGGCGCAGGCCGGAGGGCTGGCTCAGGCCGCCGGGGGAGGATGACTCTGGCGAGAGCAGTGCGGTGCGGAAGGAGCGCGTGGCCGACCACGGACTGAACTGCCCGGCGGCGTTGAAGGCGCGGACGCGCCAATAGTAGCGCGAATTAGGGTTAAGAGGAGCGGGAATGTTGAAGGTGGATGAAGTCGCCGATTGGTCAATGACTGGCGCAAAAAAGTCGCTACTGTCGTCTATCTGTACCTGATAATAATCTGCTGTCGGAGCCGAATCGCTCCAATCAAGTATCGGTGCATACTCCAGTGTCAAGGCATTATTCGCCAAAGACAGTAATGAAGGCACGCCCGGCAATACTGGATTTATCACTTTGACAATTACTGTATGTTGATCGACATTGCCATCATTATCCATTGCTGAGAAAGTGATTGTGTGTTGTCCAAGTGGCAAATTAACCAGCAACTCACTGCCTGTCCCCAAATTGCCAGCCAAGTTAGATGTCCATGTAAAAGCACTGTCACCCAATGTGCCGTCTTCAAAGTCGTAACCATAGCCTTGAAGCAATACAGACGATCCAGATAAGATTGTTACATCGCCTTCAGGTGAAAGGATAGAAGCCTGAGGTTTCTTGCGTCCTACAGTGAAAGCGGCATCGGACTCATCGGCAGT
>CAYSIV010000506.1:0-2818 GCA_964431175.1 uncultured Anaerolineales bacterium | reverse complement strand
GTTACCCATGTCTATGCCCGCTTTGTTACCCATGTGTGTGCCCGCTGCGCACCCCAGCCCTCTCCCCCTCGGCGGGGGAGAGGGAGAGTCGCTCCTCGCCGTCTGAGACTTGTTCGAAGCTTTGTCGTCTAGCCCGGGGATTCATCAGTGAATGTTGAACGCTGAATTTTGCTTTCATGGTCCGTTGGGATCCGTGCCCTTGTGATTGCGCGCCCATAACGCGGCGTCGTCCGTGCGGCTGCGCGGCGTGGGCCAGCCCCAACCGGCGCGGCTGTTCAGCATGGACTCGGCGTGGGCGTCCATGAAGAGAAAATTTACCCGCCGATTGTGACGCGGAATTGCGCGCGCATCGCCCGAGTCATAGCCGCCGGAATCCGAAGGAGAACGAAAGTAAGTCGCGCCGCCGCCATAGTAGGCGTTCAACACGGTGTCGAAGGCTGCATCCGGCAACCAACTGTCCGGCGCCAGGCCCTTGGTCGCGAGGGTCACGGCCCCGGCGTCGCCCCAGCCGATGCACCGCGCCGGGCTGGCGACACTGCTCATTTTGAACGGCCGGGCGGCCAGATTGGCGTCCTGCCACAGCGTGCCGATCTCCGGATAATTGATGCCGATGCCCAGCGCGTGATTGGCGGCAAAGCCGCCCCCGATGCTTTTGGTGGCGAGGTTTTGCAGCGAGGGGCAATCAAACGCGCTGAACGTCTTCATGTAACCTCCCATCCTCAGCCGGTCCTGCCAGAAAATAGCGTCTCCGTTCTGAACGATCCACTCGGGTGTGATCGTAATCTTCCCGCTCAGTCCGTTGATATAAAGCGGAATGATCTGCCCTTGGTTGTCGTCGCTGTACATGGCCGAGGCGAGGCCAATCTGCTTGTGGTTGCTCCGGCAGTTGATGGCCTTGGCTTTTTCCTTCGCCTTGCTCAAGGCCGGCAGCAACAGCGCCGCCAGAATCGCGATGATTGCAATGACGACCAGCAGTTCGATGAGGGTGAACGCACGCCGGACGGAGAGCGCACCAGAAGGTTGGTTTGGTTTCATGGCATTTGTAAATGTTCAGTACTTGATTTCCACGGTCACGGCTTCCGACTTGCCGTGCAGTTTCACGACTTCCTTCGATGGGTCGAAATCTTTCCAGCCCTTCCCGTTCACCGTCACGCTCTTGATGGGCGCGGACTTGGGATGGCGCAGCCGCAACCTGACTTCTTTCGCCGAATTGCGCGCGGGCATCTTGACGGTAGCGGTGATCTTGCTGTGATCCACGTCGGAGACGATCTCGTAGTCCACCGGGCCGAAGTGCGTCGGCGCGTTCTTCACCGAAATCTTTTTGCCTTGTTCCAGCCAGGCCCGGGGCGTGGCGCGGGCCAGCCACAGATTCTGGCCGTCTTCCATCACCAGCAGGTTGCGGAATCGCTCGAGGAACGCGGCTTCTTCGAAGATTTTGTCCGGCGGGCCGTGGACGGCGTGCTCGTTGAAGACATAGCCGTCGTTCGGAAGGATGTCTATTGCGTAACAGTTCAGGAACGAACGGAGGAAGACCGGGATGTCATCGCCGGCGAGGTGCATGTTCGAGGTTCGCTCCAATCCGCCCTGATACTGCCAGCCGGCCAGAAACCAATCCCGATCACCCACGTTTTGATTCTCCAGGAGCAACCGATCCTCCAGCACATCGAGATACCCCTGTACTCGCACATCGTTGGGGGACAATAAACCCGCCGGGCTGACCAGCGCCGCCGCTGTCTGAACCGTTTCCCAATACAGGGGGCCGACATGCGCACCGGAGCCATCGCGCTGCCAACCCCAGGCCCCCGTGCCCAACCCGCGCACGTAGCAAGCGAACGGAATGATCGAATGGAAAGTGCCGTCGCGTACAGGCACGATCGGTGAAAGCGCGATGGATCGCTCCACCGCCGCCCGCAGGTCTTTGCGATACGCCTCCGCCTCCGTTGCCAGTTGTGCGCCGGCTTGAGGATCAATCACTGCCAACGTGACGGCGAGGCGCGAGACCGACGCCCAGTAGTAAGCTTCGCACTCGTAAAATTGCATCCACAAGCCGCCGCTGTCCGGGGTCACTTGGAGCGCGGGTTGCAGCCCCTTGCACCAGAGCCGGTCGCCACCCGGCACGACACTCGCCATCAAGCGCCGTTGGCGCAGCATCCATTCGGCGTTGGCTTTGATCCGCGGCGCGGCGGCACGCAACCACCCGGTATCGCCAGTCAACCAGCAGTGCTCGGTCAGCGCCCAGCCAATGGAACCCGGCCCGAACGCATGGATGCCATCCATGTGGCCGCCAGCTCCCTTCGGACCCACCGCATGCGTCAGGCATCCGTGGCCTTCCGAGAAAAGTCCGTTGGGACGGTCCGGCAGCGCCCAACTGTGATGGCCGGCTGAGTTGGGGTCCAGCGGCAGGGACAGCCATTGATCAAATCCGTCTTCGGCCGCTTTGTGCGTCCCCATCAGATCCAACGCCGCGAGGATCATGTAGGTTTCGGCGCCCAGGATGCCATAGGGATAGTCGTTGAACCAAAGCCGACCGTTCGTCGGGTGCTTCTCGCAATGCCGCAAAAGATGCCACGCCCCCAGATTCCATTGGGCCGTAAATCGCTCGGACGGTACCTCAACTTGCATGGGTGGTTTCGAGCCGGCAGGCGGTTTGGGATGGGGTGGCAGATTGCTGCCGCGCATGGCGGTGACCGCGCCCTCCCAGGTCTGCTCTTCGCGGACTCGCATCCGCTGGCGGATGGTGGTCAGCTTCCTGGCTTGAAGTTCCTTGATGAAAGCGTGCGCGCTGGCGGCTGACGAGGCCAGCGCCAAAGGCGGCAGC
>CAYSIV010000505.1:0-2822 GCA_964431175.1 uncultured Anaerolineales bacterium | reverse complement strand
GCCCCGGATGCAAGGCTGGGGCAGCATTCGGCAATGTGATGGTGTCCGGAAACGTGCTGGTACGGGGATGTCTGCACTGCAAATACTCGGAGGAGTTTTATCTGCCGCCTCTGTTCAAGGTCGTTCTGTACCTTGATCAGTTCTTCCTCTCCCACGCTTTCCGAGCTGAACTGCCCGAGTTCGTTGAAGCGGCGAAGCTGATCGCGGACCTTGCGCACCGGCAACTGCTCGTGTGTCCCTACTCCACCACTCATGAGACAGAGACTCATCAGTGGAGACACCCGCAGCAGGAGCGGCTATGGGTGTTCATCAAGCGTACCTCCCGTGGACACGAGTTCCATCGGGAGTACGAGATAAAGCGAAAGCAAATCGTCCACGGATTTGAACGCTTCCTCGCTGGCGACACTACGCTTTTCCCTATAGAGACGAATGATGCCCTCCCTCGCGAACTTCATGACTGGGAGAGTTACTTCTGGGTCGACGTGCCTCGCCCACCCCAAAACGTTGAGCTAACGCGCGAGCTTAAGCTCAAAGCGGTCGACGAACTCGTTGGTATCTTTCCCGATTGGCGCAAAGACACGACCACTTTCGAGGAAGACCGCCGCCTGGAGTCACGCGTGGCGGCCCGGGAATACCTTAAGGCTTACATCAAAATGGCCGGGCGCCTGGCCAGTGGCGACGTGGTGGCAACGCTCGATTCTCCTATTGATACTAGAATCGTCGAGAGCCTGCTCCACTGGGACCGAGAGGACATGGACGCACCAGCCCGATGGAAGCGTGTCGTCGAGTACCTCAACTCGGACTATTTTCTGGAGGTTCCTTGCGAGTGGGTATCGTCTGGCTTGTTCGCGGTTCTCAAGGACCGGGTAAAGCAGCGGCATTACCAGAATCTTGACAAAGCGAAAGAACGGCTTAGCGGCTTCTTCTACGACGTACAGTTCGTTTCCGCCTACGCCCCGTATTCGGACGCGATGTTTCTGGACAACTCTATGCTCGACTTTGCTTCAGACAAGAACCTAGGCCTCACCAAACGCTTCGGGACGCGGCTCTTCGCCAGATCCAATTGGGACGACTTCATGACCTACCTGGAAACAGTGAGAGCTAGAGAAACGAAGGAGATCCAGGCTGGCCTTGCTTTGGTGCACCCCTAGGCCCAAAGCCAACACGGGCCTAACCCGCGCATGAACACAGACGCGCAAACAGCCGCGCTGCGCTTGCTGTTTGCGCGCCGGTTATGCGCAGCTCGTTAGGTGCCAACCCGGGGGAGAAGTGATGGTCGACGTCACACCGCTCCAACTGCGCTACATGGACAAGGCACTGGAGACTCAGCTTGCGCTGTGGGCGGCCCTGATGTCGATCCAGGGCCTCTTTCTCGCAGTGGCGCCCATTCTGGCCATTTTTGTGCCGAAGCCAACCCTGATCATTCCCGCCGTCCTAGTCACGTGTCTTGTGGCGGGAGGGCTGCTCGTGTGGAACTTCGTGGCCGCACGAGGCACGTTTCTCAAGATCGGCCAGATCCTGACCGAAGTTCGAGCTCCGTCGGCTGATGACAAGAAGCGGGCGGACGACTTATTTCGAGAGGTGAGAACTCGCGAGAAGGTGGTTCTGTGGCTTTTGGTACTCCAGGTAGCCCTGCTTATCTCGATTTCGCTAATGGTGGCGTACCGATAACCATGGCGCCTAACCCGCGGCTGCAGCGGACTCGCCGCCCCTCGCTTCGCTCGGGTCGCCGCTGAGCCGCCATTTGTTAGAAAGCGAGCACGATCATAGCTGATCTAGCTCGGAGGAATATCATTGGACCAGACTGAAGCTTCAAAGGTCATTGAAGACTACGGTATCGTGATGGAAGAGCTCTTTAGCGGAAAGGGTCCATTATGTATTTACGATGAAAGACACCTTCCCTATCCTAAGTCTGTCATAAGAAATGCGCTGTACCTCACACTTCGAAAGCATCCGTACGAATTGTGGGAAAAAATCGAAGGCGGAAAAAAAATTTATAACTCATTGCTAATGGGTCTTTACCATCTGGTTATGTTTCAAAAAGATTTAGGGGATTGGCAAATTAGAATCCCTGACCCTGAAAAGGAGGATCTCACCCAACTTGATGGAAAACATGCAAGGTCACTCGTAAACTACATAGACTCTATACTTCACGAAATAAAAGAAACCTCGGAGAAGGAGAGGAGATTGAGCATTAAAACTGATCCGAAGGGTGAGGTAGATGGAGCTATCACAGTCTTAGTTCTTCTTTTAGGCATAGCAAAACAAAAACTTAAGGAACAGTACTAAAGAGCGCGCAGCGTGAGGGCATAGTGGAAAGATGGTCTGTTTTCTTTTGCTTTCTAACCCCTACTGCACCGGACGGCGAAACGCCGCCGGTGAGTTTTTTCGTTAGACCCCAAGTTCCGCACCCCCTTGACGCAATACGGCATTGCCGTATAATATGTCGATGTTCAGCTTCATTGAGACAAAGCTGTTCTCGCGCCTCGTCCTGGAGTATCTGAGCGACGCTGAGTATGCCAAGCTCCAGGAGGCGTTAATCGCGAACCCAGAGGCTGGTGACCTCATACCGGGCTCCGGCGGAGTCCGAAAGCTACGCTGGCGCGCGCCGGGTCGAGGCAAGCGGGGTGGTGTGCGCGTTGTCTACTACGCGAAGATCCGCCAAGGGCAAATTTCGATGCTGACAATCTAGGCGAAGAATGTAACGGAGAGCATTCCTCGCCACGTTATGAAGAAGATCAAGGAGGAAATCGATGGCTAAAGCTAGGCGTAATGTCGGGCTAGAGATTCTTGAGGGCATCCGCGAGATCAAGCGCGGCGAA
>CAYSIV010000504.1:0-2886 GCA_964431175.1 uncultured Anaerolineales bacterium | reverse complement strand
GCCTCAGCCCATTCCGACTCGCCCCAGCTTGGCGCAAGTGTTAGCTGCTCAGGGCTCGCGCCATATCTGCAGTCAGATAGTTCATCCAGTAGTCATCAAAGACTTCCTCCCCCGATCAGTAATATCTCTTTTGTCTCAGAGTTTGTTGAGAGAACATACTTGTATTGCCCGTAGTGCTCCACTTGCACTTGGCGCTTATACTTCTTCAACAGGGCAATCAATTCGCTCTCCGCCGGAATGCCGTCACTGCGATAGGACACAACAATAACACTGTCCTGAAATCGTTGAAAGATTTGTTCAAATGCAGAAACAATACGCCGCTTGTCAGTCCAAGCCGACGGGTGACGTTTTAGGCGATGATGCTTGCTTTTGGAGTCTATAAATTGACTCCAATCGTCATACATCGTCAGTCCCTCCAGAAAGTGATAAAAGTCCAAGTAGTCCACGCCCACGCCTTGCGCTGAGATGTAGGGCGGGTCAAGGTAAACCAGATCGTAATTGCCGGGCACAGTCAGAGCATCGCCGTTGAACGCGCAGTTGCTTTGGCCGTTGTTAAACACGGCCTGGTTGGCCTCCCGCGCAAAGACTCGGAACCATTCTTCAAACGATGTGTCCCAAGTCGTTTTGTTTCCAAAAGAGCGCTCTACTTCTGCCAAACGAATATACAGATTTTTGCGGTGAAAAAGATTATAGGGGCGCTTGATAATACACGCCTGGGAGAGGGCAAAGAAAGCCAGCGCGAATTTATAAGGATCGGAAAGCTGGCGGATATTGGCAATCGTCTGATCAATCCAGGCATTCTCGTCGTCGGTAAAGTAAATTCCCGAAAAAGTATCCTGCACAAAGTGCGGATACACGAGTTCGGCGTGAGGCGTTACTAGCCAGTCCAATTCTTCGCGACTTAAGCATATATCACTGTTCTCAATAAGCGCCCGCCCAAACTGATAATTGAACCGAAGCAAGTCATTGTAAGTAACGGCTTTGCCTGCTTGCTTGAGACGATAGGCTACTGCGCCGGTGCCACCGAATGCGTCCAGGCAGGAATGAAAATCTAGCCCGGCGATCTGCTCCCCAATCCAGGCGGCCAGTTTAGCTTTGCTGCCTTGATAACGTGTTGAGGGAAACTGAGTAGTTAGATCAGGAAAAAGCGAGTGCTGAAAGTTGGATGTTGCTCTCATCATTCCTTCAGTGCCGTCACCGACCACAGTTCAAACATCTCGTTCTCGAATCCTTTTAGCCTTGCTTCAAATCGTTCGATCTGCAGGCCGCCGCTTGCCAGCCAGGCCTGAACTTCCGGGTCGTGGTAAACGGCGGCGGAGATGACAACGCCTTCGCGTTCGCTGGAGAGGCCTTCAAGCCGGGCGGCGATGTTGACGGTTGAACCGAAGTAGTCGAGCCGGTCATTGAGGGTGACAGCCACACACGGGCCAGTATGAATCCCGGCCTTGAGTTGCAAGGCGCGCAAGCGGCCGCCGGGGCGCGGGGCGGCTAACGTTTTCTGGGCCTGCAGGACGGCGCGCAGGGCGGCCACCGGGCGGCGAAAGGCGGCCATCACCGCATCGCCGATTGTTTTAACAATGGCCCCATCCTCGGCGGCAATGGCTTGCTTGAGAATGTCAAAGTGATCCATCACCCGGCCAAAGGCCACCGCGTCGCCATCTTCACGATAGAGGCGGGTTGAACCGCGCAAGTCGGTGAAAAGCACCGTGAGACTGCCTACCGAAATTTTCTCGCCCGGGCGCAGGGCTTCGTTGGCAAATAGATCGCGGAACACTTGCAGAGTCGTTACCTCAGCGGCGGTCACAGCCTGATCGTTCCAGGCCGTGCGCTCCAGAATAAAAAGTTGCTCCTGGTCGGTTGTGTTCTCCAGCGCCAGCGTTGGCGTGAGCGACAGCAGAACCTCGTCGCTCGGCCAACCGGCGTCGCTGGCTTTGAAGGCAACGTTAGGCGCGCCTTGCGATGCGGCGGCGAGTGATTGACCGCCGCGCAGTTCGAGAGCGCGCAAACGATAACGGCCCTCGTCGAGTGGCAGACTCAACTCGCGGCGCTCGCCCGGCGAGAGAAGTTGTTGGGCGACGATGTGCGGCGTGATCTGCGGCCCGCCGACGCAAAACTGGAAAGGCGCGCAGGGCCGCACTGCCGGGTTGGGGCGGAAGGTCAATTCCACCGAGCGGTCGAAGTTGGCAGTGAAGTCAATGTTGCAACTGTCGCAGTGCACTTGCGGTGAAAGGCCGCCGAGCGACTCATTGCTTTCCTGTGGCCCCCGGCACAGCGGGCAAAGCAGATCCCACTGAAAATCCAACAACCCGGCTCGCACCGCTTGCAAACAGAGGGTGAGCACCTGGCGGCGGGGTTTCTCCCAGAAGTCGGCCAGAGCATAAGGGCGGATTCGAAAGAGGGCCATGTCGTCGGCTTGCTCAATCAGCTCGATCAGCAAATCAACAATGTCTGGCGGGGAGCCGGCGCCGATCAGGACGTGGCGCAGTTTGGCGAGTCGCTCACGCCCACCGGGCGCAAACAGGACCCGGCTGGCCGGGAGTTCGACAACCGACGGTTTGGTTTTGGCGGCCTCTTGGTCGTATTGACGAAAAGCTTTGTCGAAGCCGTAGTAACTCAGCAGGCCGACCTGGGCTGGAATGGCGATAAAGCCGAACAGGTTTTTAGGCCGCGCCCAAACGTCGTAAACCAGGCGCGTGCCGCCGCCGGGTTGGAGCGTCATCTCGGCCACAGTGCGAAGCTCGGCCACCGGCCCTTGCAGGTAGCGGCGAAAGACTCCGAAGCGGTAAGGCCGTACCCACTCAAACGGTTCTTCGTCCCATTCGATGGGGATACCAAAACGGGAGAGGCGCAAACGACGGCGGGCATTCGTCGGCGGTTTGTCAGGGT
>CAYSIV010000503.1:0-2907 GCA_964431175.1 uncultured Anaerolineales bacterium | reverse complement strand
GAAGGCGGCGGGAGTGGCGACGGGCAGGGAGCGCGCCATCATCTTGGGTCGTGGCGGCGGCAGTGGCCGGATGTACCACGGGTCGAGTTCGGGGATGAGCAGGGCCAGTGCCGGCCGGGCGGTAGAAAGTGTCAGGCCGACGTTCGGCCAATCCTCACCCGTGTTCTGTGATACCTGAGCCAGATAGGTTGCGTCGAGACCCGCTTCCGAGTAACGAAGATCGTAAAGAGGACTCCAGTTTGCGCCGGTGACAACATAGGTCAGTTCGAGATCAAGGTCGCCCGCCGCCAGCACCTCCAGCTCAACTGCCGCCGTGTAGCGTTGTTTGGGCCGGGCCGATTGCATGGCCTTGAGTTGGCGGCGCAGTCCATCCAGCTCTTTGGCTTTGTCGCGGCGCTCGCGGGCGATCTTCAACAGTTCGGTTTGGTTGTGGTTGGCGCGGCCGGTGATGAAATCGAACAAAGCCCCCTGCTCCTCCGTCGTCCGGTTTCGCAGGGACAGGCCGCGGGCGAACATCTCACTTTGGGCGGCCAGTGCCTCGAGCGATTTCTGCTCTTTCTCCAGCACGGCGGCCCGCGCGGCCAGGTCAGCGTCGGCATCCTCGACAACCTGAATCTTCGCTTCCAATTCGCGCGGGACCTCGGCCGGTGTTTCGACGAATTGCTCCAGATGCGTGCTCACCCCGAGCAGTTTGGCTTTGGCTGTGCCCTTGCCGCCGGCTCGCACCGAGTCGGTCACCAGCGCCAGCGGCAGATCGCCAATGAGCACGCTCTGCGGGCCGGGTTGGAGGCTGAGGCGGCCAGTCCGGGCCACGCGGGCGCGGTCTGGAAAGACAGTGACGTTGGTGATGACTAATGGGCCGCTTGGCGTGGTGGCTGGCATGAGGAGATTATACTCTGCTTGTTGAGGGATGCCAGTGAGAACTCGGGTGTTGAGAACTCGGATGTGTGGAATTTAACGGATCGATCCGTTCGCTTCGCGTTCCACACATCCGTAGTTATTCTCGCTTGCCTTCCTCTCGTTTTGGTCTACACTTGCAACATCCTTACTCATGGGGATGCCATGCCCAATCTGACCGACCTGTGGCCCAATATCGCTCTCTATTGCATTCTGCCGTGCGGCGCATTTGTAGTCGTCTCGGCCTTGCTCATCCTCGTTGTGCGGCTGTACGGCAAAATCAAAATTGGCCCCGGCGGCGTGGAACTGGAAGCCAAAGACCCTGCGCCCAAAGACCAGCCCGCCACACCTGCGCCACCGCCCGCCGTAACGCCACCCACAAGTGGAACGATCTTCAACATCCCCGGCGACAGGCCGCAAATCAACACCGGCGCAGGCGGGCGTAACATTCAGACCACGCAGTATTTTGAGCGCGTCGAGAAAATAGAGCAAATTTTTCCACCCGCGCCCGAATTGCCTCCTATCCCTCAAGGCTTCATCCCGCCGCCGAACGTGGAAGTTTATGTGCCGCGTGGCGAGATTGAACGGAAGGTGCGTGACCGTCTGGCGCAGAAAAGTATTGCGACCATTGTGGGCGTGCATGCTCCGGGCGGCGTAGGCAAAACCGAATTGGCTAAGAGGGCGGCCAGCGATCTGGCGGAAGAATTCGAGACGACGATCTGGATTGACGTAGGCGAAAAGACGCCCGAGCAAGTTCTTGCTGATCTGGTGAAGCAGTGCAACTTGAACCTGCCGCCCGCGCTCAATTATCACCAGCAAGCCCAAGAATTCAAACGCTTTTGTCAGGGTCATAGTCTGCTGATTGTGTTGGACGACGTGCGCCCGGCCAACGCCGGGGCGCTGGCTTTCTTCTTGCCGCCCAGCCCGCCGTGCGCCGCTCTGATCACCAGCCGGGTGCAACAACTCTCGGCGGCCATTCCGCTCAGCGCCACCTTTGAACTCGACCGCATGACGCCGGGGCAGGCCAGGGCCTTGCTGGAGGCGGCCCTCACTCCGGCCCGCCTGGAGGCCGAGCCGGAGGCGGTTGAGACGTTGACGCAAAGATGCCAGTTCAACCCGCTGGCTCTGAGCATCGCCGCCCGCCGGATTCAACTGCTGGTCGGCAATAATCGGCCCGTTGGATTGTTTGTGGAGAAATTGCAGAAGCGGCTGTCGGAGTTGAAGGTGGGCGACGACCCGCGCCTAAACATTTTTGCGGTATTTGATTTGAGCTACAACAGCCTGAGCGCCGACGATCAACAACGTTTTAGCCGGTTGGCGGCCTTTGCGCCCACAGGCTTTGGCCTTCCGGCGGCGGCCCACGTTTGGGGCGGCGCGCCCGACGAAGCCGGTTCCGCCGTAGCCCGCCTGCTCAATTTGTCACTGCTCAAAGTCGTGCCCGGCCAAACCGAGCGCTACCGATTGCATGATTTGCTGGACGAGTATGCCGCCGACAAATTGCAGAAAGCTGGCGATGATAGCGCCGCCCGCCGCGCCCAGGCCGAGTTTTTGATTGGCCTTTTCGGCGAACACTATTCTAATGATCCCACCACCGCCCCCGAAGTAGTCTTTGAACTGGATAACCTTCGCGCCGCCGCCAAATGGGCAACGACTCAAAACGACGGGACGACTCTGGCATTATTGGCAACCAAACCACGCAACTGGCTGTATGTCGTTTTTGACAACGCTTGGACTGAGTGGATTATTTGGCTGACTTACTCTCTGGAATTAGGCATCGAGGATCAAGGGCTGAAAGCCAACGTGCTTCAGGCCATCGGCGACGTACAACAGTTCCGTAAAGAAACGGACGCGGCGCTGGTCAGTTACGAAGAGGCCTTGCGCTTGTTCCGCTCTGTCGGGGACAAGCTGGGCGAAGCCAACGTGCTTCAGGCCATCGGCGACGTGCAACAGTTCCGTAAAGAAACGGACGCGGCGCTGGTCAGTTACGAAGAGGCCTTGCGCTTGTTCCGC
>CAYSIV010000502.1:0-2908 GCA_964431175.1 uncultured Anaerolineales bacterium | reverse complement strand
CATTGCCCGAGAAGACGATCGCGTTCGGTTCCCCAAAGGTCGTGTGATTGAACAGATTGAAAACTTCCGCGCGAAACTGCAAACTATATCTCTCATTGATGCTGATCTTCTTGAACAGCGAAGTATCGAATGTGGTCAGGGTCGGGCCAATGAAGGACCCGCGCGCCACGTTCCCGAAGGTCCCGACAGTTGGCACCAGGAAAGCATTCGGATTGAACCATTGATCCGGTTGGGCACGTCGGATTGAGTGGGGTCGCCGGTCCCAGAAGGATTGGAGCCCACCAGAGGCGTGAAGGGGAAACCGCTCTGAGCCGTGAGGATGCCATTCCACTGCCAGCCGCCGATCAGCTTGTCTGCCAACCCGCTCGATCCGCTGCCGAAGCGCTGCCCTTTCCCCAACGGCAACTGATAGCTGAAGTTGCCGTTGAACTGGTGCTTGAGGCTGTAGGACCCTACCCCCCTGCTCAGCTTGAGATCAAAAGGATTCAAAATCGCCGCTGGCTCATTGGTGCCGGCAGGGGGGCGGATCGCGGAGTTGATGTCCATCAGTTTCGAAAAAGTGTAGTTCGTTTTGAACGTCAGTCCGCGGGTGGCGCGCTTGACCAGCGAGACATTCAGCGAATGGTAGCTGGCGGTACCGAGATAGAACGATGAATTGGTGCTGGACACAAAGGGATTTGGACGCGCTTGCGGCGGAATGTAAGTAGTTCCCTGGGGCACACGGACTTGTTGACTCAAGGGGAGAGGAGCGCCGGAGAGGAGAGTACCGCCGGACAGGCACCCCTGGGGGTCTGAACACACCTGGGAGTGGGCCACATTCACGTTCATAGCGGTCGGAATGTGGTAATTCTGAAAGCCCACATAGCCTACTTGAAGCATGAGGTCTTTCGTAATCCCCCGTTCTACCGTAAAGCTCCATTGCTGGATAGTGGGGGTGTGCATGTTGGGTTCCACTCCCGCAGGTTGGAAGATCGAGCAGTTCGTTTCTCCGGGCGCATGGCAACTGGGCGGGGCTTGCGTTCCCCTGGGGATCGGCACAATAGAAAGCAGCGGGCCCGCCAACGTCAGGCGCCCGTTGAAGGGCGGATTGGCGTAGGTCACGACACCGAGGCTATCCTGGAGATCATTGTGAATCCCAAAGCCGGCCCGCACCGCCCACGTTCCCGTGCCGGTCGGGTCCCAGGCCAAACCGACGCGGGGCTGCCACAACGCTTTGGCGTTGTTCTCAGTCAGGCAGGAAGGGCCAATGCGCGGATCTGTCAGGATCACCCCGTTTGGGTCAAACAGATAGTTAGAACACCGCCCCGCCACTTCATTCCACCCGTTCGTCATCTCGTCCCTCAACCCCAGACGCAACGTGAGATTCGGTTTGAGCTTGATTTCATCCTGGATGTACCAGGCTGCTTCCGTGGAGCGGAAGCCCACCGGAACCGCATTGGGGACCGCAGTAAACTGGCTCGGGCGATCCTGGAGAAAGGCCAGCAACGTCGGATAGCTGATGTTGCCGGCGGAACCCTGAGGCGCTCCAAAGTTGTTTTGCTGTATCCGCTGAATCCAGAAGCCTGCGCTGAAAGAATGGTTGCCTCTTTGGTAGCGCACATCATCGGACCCGGTGAAGTACATTTTTGTACCGCGAACGGGGTTGTTGCCGCCTGCCGGCGTGATGGCAGACTGGAGGCCGCTGCCCATCCCGCCTCCAATGATGATCGTGCCGGGATTGCCCCCAGTAAGAAACACCAGGTTTGCGGGGATCGGCACTGCGGGAGCAGTTACCATGGTTCCAAACGAACGAGTGTACCCCAAGATCACGACATTCAGGACGCTGGGGGAGAAAACATGCGTTTCCTGCAAGCCGAGTGTTTGGGCGCGTTGCGTGCTCATATTGAAAAAAATGGGGCCGTTCGGCTGGTTTCTTTCCCCATCGTCAATGGTGTAGTTTGCCGAGAAGGAATCGTTCCCGGACAGGGTATAGTCAAAGCGGACCAGGCCAAATTCTTCCCGAATCTTCCGCACGGGGTTACTGAAGTTCCGGGCGGCTCCGGATGGCAATCCGTTCACGAGTAACTCGGGACCATTCGGCTCAGGCCAGAAGTATTTAGCATACGGCAGCATGCGTGGCTCCGTGTTTACGTTTACCAGATCCGAACCGGAACAAGTCTTGGGGCTGGGCAAAACGTTGCAAGGCAGAAGACCCTGGCGAGCGAACGTAGACGGCACATTTCCGGCGAGGCTCAGCCCTAACCGGTCCCGAAACCCTTCATAATTTCCGAACAGGAACGCCTTGTCCTTCTTCAGCGGCCCTCCCAGCGCTCCTCCAAACTGATTCCGCTTGAACGGCGGAATGCGCAATCCATCCGGATAGTCGAAAAAGTTCCGGGCGTCCAAAACGCTGTTGCGCAGATACTCGAACACGTCTCCATGCAACTGGTTCGTCCCCGAAGAGGTCACAATGCTGATCTGCCCGCCGGCCCGCTTGCCATACTCAGCGCCATAGGTGTGCTGGAGGACGTTGTATTCCCGCACCGCTTCCACCCCGAGCAACTGCCCGCTGGACCCGGACGGCGAAATGAACGGGCCGACCCCCCCCCCGCCAACGTAGTCAACCCCGTTGATCATAAATCGGTTTGTTTCCGGCCGCTTGCCCGCCACGGAGAAAGAGGTCGAGTTAGCGTTGTTGATATTCGAGCTGTTATTGACCGTGCCGGTGTTGAGCGTCAGAAGCTGGTCGAAGCTGCGCCCGTTCAGCGGCATGTCTTTGATCTGCTGCTCGCTCACTAATCCGGAGGTGGAGGCTGGCGTCGTGTTCACGAGGGGGGCCTCCCCGTTCACCGTTATTTGCTCGACGACGTTTCCTACTTCCAGCGTCAAATCCACCACCGCTTCCTGAGCCACGACCAGGTTAATGCCG
>CAYSIV010000501.1:0-2910 GCA_964431175.1 uncultured Anaerolineales bacterium | reverse complement strand
GCCGCATCTATAATTCGGTCATTACCAAAGAACGGCGTGGCGATTACCTTGGCGGGACCGTTCAGGTCGTACCGCACATCACCGACGAGATCAAACAGTGCATTCGGAACGTGGCCAAAGACACCGACGTCGCCATTGTCGAGATCGGCGGGACAGTCGGCGACATCGAGAGCCTGCCGTTTCTGGAAGCCATCCGGCAGATGCCCTATGACGTCGGGCGTGAGAACGTCCTATATATCCACTTGACGCTCGTGCCGTACATCGTCGCGTCCGGGGAATTGAAAACGAAACCGACCCAGCACTCCGTCAACAAGCTGCGCGAAATCGGTATCCAGCCGAACATTCTCCTGTGCCGCACAGATCGCTATCTGCCGCCCGACCTCAAGGACAAGATCGCGCTCTTCTGCAACGTGGAAAAAGGCGCCGTGATCACGGCCAAAGACGTGGAAACGGTATACGAAGTGCCGATCGTTTTCCGGAAGGAAGGGCTCGATGAGCTGATCGTCCGCCAGCTCAAGCTGGAGACGGGTCCGCCGAACTTGCGCGAATGGGACGCCATGGTGCAGAAAATCAAGCGGCCCAAGCACGAAATTTCCGTGGCGCTGGTCGGCAAATACATCGGGCTGAAAGAGTCCTACAAAAGCCTGGCGGAGGCCCTGGTGCACGGCGGCGTGGATCACGAGACCCGCGTCAATATCAATTGGATCGAGTCTGAAGACATCGAGCGGCGGGGCGCCGAGCAGACCTTGCGGGACGCCGACGGCATTTTGATCCCGGGCGGCTTCGGCGTGCGCGGCATCGAAGGCAAGATTCAGACGATCCGCTTCGCCAGGGAAGGCGGCATCCCGTTCCTGGGTCTCTGTCTCGGCATGCAGTGCGCCGTGATCGAGTTGGCCAGGAACGCGGCAGGCCTCGCAGGGGCCAACAGCTCGGAGTTCGATCCCAACTCGCCGCATCCGGTCATCCATCTCATGGAACATCAGAAATCCGTCCACGAGAAGGGCGGGACCATGCGGCTCGGAGCCTATCCCTGCCGCCTGCTGGACGGCAGTCTCGCCCACAAGGCCTACGGCGTCCTGGAAGTCAAAGAGCGGCACCGACACCGGTACGAATTCAACAACGCCTATCGCGACCGGCTGGCGGCACACGGGCTCGTCCTGAGCGGTCTGTCGCCGGACGGCGAGCTCGTCGAAATCGTGGAGCTCAAGGGGCACCCTTGGTTCCTGGGCACGCAGTTCCACCCGGAATACTGTTCGCGGCCGCACCGTCCCCATCCACTCTTCAGCGCCTTCGCCGGCGCGGCCCTGCGGCGGAAATGCGGGCGGTAGGGGAGCGCGTCATGTCGCATGAGGTTCAGATCGGCTCCTTCAAGGTCGGGGCGGCCCACCGCCACTTCTTAATCGCCGGCCCCTGCGTGCTCGAAAGCGAGCGGCTGGCTTTGGAAACCGCACAGCGCATCGCGGAGATCGCACGTGCGCTTAATATTCCGTACATCTTCAAATCGTCCTACGACAAGGCGAACCGAAGCTCAGGGACTTCGTTTCGCGGGCCCGGACTCAAAGACGGTCTGGCCATTCTCAAAAAAGTCAAAGACCAGATCGGTGTGCCTGTGTTGACCGATGTACACAGCGAGGACGAGGCCACGGAAGCGGGGACGGTTGTAGACGTGCTCCAAATTCCAGCCTTTCTCTGTCGGCAGACCGATCTGCTGATTGCCGCTGCCAAAACGGGGAAGGTGGTGAACGTCAAGAAAGGCCAGTTCCTGTCGCCGGGCGAGATGGCAAACGCCGTCGCCAAGCTGGAAGAGAGCGGCACCCGCCGGATCATCCTGACCGAACGGGGCACCACGTTCGGGTACAACAACCTGGTGGTGGACATGCGGGCCCTGCCGATCATGCGGAAATTCGGCTACCCGGTGGTCTTCGACGCCACCCACAGCGTGCAGTTACCAGGCGGGGGAGGGACAAAATCAGCCGGCCAGCGCGAGTTCGTCACGCCGCTGGCCTGCGCCGCGGCCGCGGCCGGCTGCGACGGGTTCTTCATGGAAGTCCATCCCGATCCGGATCATGCGCTTTCCGACGGCCCCAATATGGTGCCTTTGCATGACCTCAAACAACTCCTGGAGCGGCTGATGCGGATCTGCCAGGCTGCCGGCAAGGGCGCGGAAAGCGACCGATGAGTATCCAGCAGGGGAAGCGGGTACTGGAAATCGAGGCGCGCGCGATCGCGGCGCTGGTGGACCGGCTGGATGATCGGTTCGCCAAAGCCATCGACCTGCTGCACCGCTGCACCGGCAAAGTGGTCGTTTCGGGAATGGGAAAGTCCGGTCTGATCGGCCAAAAGATCGCCTCGACCTTGGCCAGCACGGGCACCCCGGCGTTCTTCGTCCATCCCGCCGACGGCATTCACGGGGATTTGGGCATGCTGGCCAAGCAGGATGCGCTCCTAGCCATTTCGAACAGCGGAGAAACGGAAGAAGTGCTCAAGCTCCTGCCGTTCATGAAACGGTTGAACCTTCCCATTATTGCCCTCACGGGCCGGACACAGTCCACGCTTGCCAAGAACAGCGATGTGGTGTTGGATGTTTCCGTCTCCGAGGAAGCCTGTCCGTTGGGGCTTGCACCAACCTCGAGCACCACGGCAGCGCTGGCCATGGGAGACGCCCTGGCGATTGCGCTGTTACAAAAACGAGGCTTCAAGGAAGAGGACTTCGCGCAATTCCATCCGGGCGGCACGCTGGGCCGGCGCCTGCTGTTCAAAGTTCGCGATCTCATGCACGAGGGGAGCGCGTTGCCGCGCGTCTCCACAACCGCGTCTGCCCGGGATGCGATTCGTGAAATGACGTCGAAAAAACTCGGCATGACCACGGTGGTCAATGCCAAGGGACAGCTTGCGGGTGTGATCACCGAC
>CAYSIV010000500.1:0-2922 GCA_964431175.1 uncultured Anaerolineales bacterium | reverse complement strand
CCTCCTAGAAGGAAGAATTATGGATGAACCGCGCACGATGTCGTGACTATTGAGACTTAGGGCCTGGTACAAAGAGCATCTTGGAATCGACGTGCAGGATTGGGGTGGAACCGCATTTACATGGACAGATTCGGAAGGAAAGCCGACAGCGGGAACTACCATTTGGACTGTCGGTGACGCAACAAGCAATTACTTTGCTCCGAGTACCGCACCGTTTATGGTCAACTATCGAGTCGCAGATCTTCACGCGCTGGTCAAGGTCTTGAGGACCGAAGGCTGCAATGTGCTCGACAAGATTGATGAGTCAGAGTACGGGAAGTTCGCCTGGGTAATAGATCCGGATGGAAACAAGGTGGAACTCTGGGAACCACCAGCCGGGCAATAATGTCGCCACCTTACGAGTATCCACCGCGGCCTAACCAGTCGCTCAAGTTGACGTGGCGACCGCGGCCGCGATTTTCCGGGAATTGTCGCGAAACGAGACGAGAACATACGATTCATCACTAGATCAGCATTTCAAAACGACGCGGCCGCGTAACAACGTCGCCACGCAACTTAGCTCCAGTCCGTTAGGCCGCTCGGTAGAGTTTTGGCAGAGTGCAATCGGCAGCACTAGCATCATGGTTACTAGACCCCAATATTGACGGGCGAATTCGCGTCCAGCGCAGCTTTGCATTTCGCTATGAGGGCCTATCGCAACAAATAAAGTTTGCCCGTTCTGGTGGAATGGGCCAGGCGCTTGCACAAACAAATCAGCGGTTAGAAACAGTTGTTGCCCGAGCTATTGCTATAGGTTATCAAGAGGTCGTGAACCGACATGGCGATCGTATTGGTTTGGGACAGATAATGCCATCGGCTACGGAAATAATCGGTCAGACACTCAATGAAGAGCCGGTTTATCGTATGCTTTCTGCAGTCGCACACGCGCATCCCTGGGCACTTCAACAGACGAGCTTTAGGCGCCCAGTTGAGGGAGATATCGTAGTACCCGATCCAGTGTTAGGCGAGCGCGCTATGCCTACATTAGTAAAGCATCTTGAGCCCGCCTCAGTGGATTTCCTTTGTAGGACATCGCTACTTGCGTTGGCCTGGCCAATCCGCGCTCGTTTCGCAGATTGCTTTTGGGATTCGTCAGCGCCGTGCACCTAATGTACCCGGCATTCTGCTGCCCGGGTTAGTCTCGGTATCTCACAAACAGCCATTAAGTACATGCCTGAGGCATATCGAAGCGTGTAATTGCCCAACCCGAGTCGGTTGCATCCAGTTCAAACGTCTGGCACTGGGGCGAATCAGCCCCCGACCAGGTGGTCTGCAATTGCACCTGCGCCGCAGCCTTGTTCTTCGAAATTAACCCGCTTTGCCAACAAATACCATTGGTCTCGGTCCCAGATTAACCCCTGTGGCCACAACAGATGCTCCTTACGTGTCCGGCCATAAGGTGAAAAGTATTCTAGCCGCACCGCCTCCTGGTTGAAGATGCCCTGCAAAAAAGTCGTAATCACCTTAGCCTCATTGGCTTGGTGTTCAGTCACCGGCTGGCTTTCTCGTTCTTGGTGAAAGGTGTCGCGCGGTAGGGCCTCAAAGCCGATCAACGCCCGCGCTTGCGCCAGTATTGTTTGCAAATGGTCTGGCACCGCCGCCAACAACTTGCGCTGTGCTGTCTCCAGGTCGGCAGCAAAAGGTTTTACCCGCAGCCGTTCGAGCAGCACCAGCCCGATCAATAGCGATGTCGCCTCGCCCACCGAAAAAGCCACCGGCGGCATAAAGTAGCCCTCTACCAATTTAAAGCCCCCTTCCCGCCCTGGCTCCGCGTAAACCGGCACGCCCACCGCACTCAACGTCTCAATATCGCGGTAAATCGTCCGCTTCGAGACCTCCAACCGGCGCGCCAACTCCGCCGCTGAAAGCTTGCCTCCACTCTGTAAGAGTAATAAAATAGCTAGTGCGCGGTCAAAACGATTCACAATCACTCCTCAATGCTGACAGACTGTTGGCAACGTTCCCATATATGATAAGGTCATGATTTCCACTCGAACTCTCAATCTACCGCCGAGTTCGCAGAGATACATTTGCATTTCTCAGCGCCCTCCGCGTACTCTGCGGTAAACCTATTAACCCTGGGAGAATTTAGCATGACTGAAGAAATGACCAAAGCCAAATTATTAGACCTCTTGCGCACCGCCCGCGCCGAATGGGACGCCCTCCTGGCTCAAATCCCGCCGGACAAGATGACCCAGCCCGGTGTCGCCGGTCACTGGAGCGTCAAGGATAACATCGCCCATATGACCCATTTCGAACGCTGGTACGCCGACCGGATCGATGAGGCTCTGCATGGCGTTCGCTATACCCCCACCCCGCTCGATATGATGCCCTTCGAGGAACAAAATGTGGTGATCTATGATTAGCACCGCGATCAACCCTTAGCCGAAGTGCTGGCCGAGTCGCGCGCCGCCCATGAGAAATTGATGCAGGGCGTTGCCGCCCAAAGTGAAGCCTTCCTCATCCAACCCCAAACTTTTGAAGGCGCACCCGGCCCCTCACTGGTCTGGCAGATGCTCGAAGGTGATGTATACGGCCACTACCCCGATCACATTGGCTGGATCAAACAATGGTGGGCGACGCAATCCAAATAAAGCCAAAAAACGGATCCTCATCAATTTACGATAAGCATCCTGAGCGGAGTGCGGCGCCCTGACGACCGTAGGGAGTGTCGAAGGGTCCGCACGTAGTCGAAGGATGCGCGCCATCTCCGATTCATCATGACCCATCCCCTTGTCACCCAACTCCGCTTCACCCGCAGTGAATTCAGCTCCGCCGCGCCAGGCGTGTGGGTGTGCGACGGTGAAGACCCGGAGGGCAATAAGTTTTCGGCTCATGTGTAATCTGTGTGCAAAGCCGCAAGAGCGGCAATGAACTCGGGCG
>CAYSIV010000499.1:0-2931 GCA_964431175.1 uncultured Anaerolineales bacterium | reverse complement strand
CCGCTCTTGAAAAGGCCCGACAATGATAATCCTGACCTGCTCTTCGAAAGGAAACTAAGCCATGTCAATTGAAACAAACAAAACCCAGGCCCGCCGCTTGCCGCTCGAAGCCTATAACAAAGGCAACGTTACCGTGTTCGACGAAATAGTGGCCGTTGAGATGATTGACCACTTTCCGCCTCCCGGCTTCCCGCCCGGCCGTGACGGCTACAAGATGTTCGTTCCCGCGTTGCGCACTGCTTTCCCCGACCTGACCTACTCGCTTGATTTGGAGATAGCGGACGGAGATAAGGTGGTGCACAAAGCAACCGCACGGGGCACTCATCAGGGCGAGTTCATGGGCATTCCCGGCACTGGCAAGCAGGTGACATGGACCGAGACTCATATCCTTCGTTTCGCCAACGGCCAGGTAGTCGAGCACTGGGGTAACGCCGATCAGGCCGGTATGATGCAACAGCTGATGCCGCCCCAGGGCTTATAACTGCATCGCCCTAAACATCGTATTTCAATATTGCAAAAAGGAGAACCCTCCCATGTCTGAAACCAACAAAGCCACCGTCCGCCGCTACCGCGAAATTTACAACGCCAGCCAGTTGGATAAATTGGAAGAGGTGTTATCGCCCGATTTGAAACCCCACGCCACCATGCCGGGCGTGCCCTGGAATGGCCTCGAGTCGGCGAGGCAGATTCACCTGATGACCAAATCCATCTTCCCGGATTTGCACACCACCACTGAAGACCTGATTGCCGAGGGCGATCTGGTAGTGGAGCGCTGGACGCAGACTCAGACTCACACCGGCGGACCCTTCTTTATCGGCAACATCCCGCCGAGCGGCAAGCGCATTACTACAACCGGCATTAGCATTTACCGGATCAAAGACGGCAAAATCGTCGAGCATTGGGCCGATATGGATTTCCTGGGCGTGCTCCAGCAAGTCGGCGCCGTGCCGATGCCGGGCTAATGCTTCAAACAGGGGCGCGGTCACCGCGCCTCTACACGTTTTTCAACGCCTGATCCAAATCCCCAATCAGGTCATCCGGTTCTTCCAATCCAACCGACAGTCGAATCATGCCGTCCACCACACCCGCCGCGACTCGCATTTCGGCCGGCTGGCGGACGTGAGTCGTCGTCGCCGGGTGAACCGCCACCGATTGATTGCTTCCCAAATGCGTGGCCTGCAAGATCACCTTGAGCGCCTCCAACACCCTCCACGCTTCGGGCGTGCCGCCGTCGAGGACGAAGGACATCAGCGACGTGCCGCCGCTTCCCATCTGTTCCATTGCCAATTTGTGTTGTGGGTGACTCGGCAGGCCGGGGTAGTTCACGCTCTTCACTTTTGGATGTTGAGCCAGATGCTCGGCAACCTTTTGGGCACTGCTCACCGCGCGAGCCATGCGCAGGCCAAGCGTCTCCACACCCAGTAACGTCAGCCAGGCATTGAAGGCGCTCATCGTCGGGCCGGTGAAGTGATAGTGCCCGTTGCGAATGCTCTCTACATAATCGCGTTTGCCAATGATGGCCCCGCCCAACGCCGCCGAGTGGCCGCTGAGATACTTGGTTGTCGAGTGAACGACAACATCCGCGCCAAGGGCCAGCGGGCGCAGGATGGCGGGTGTCGCCAGCGTGCTGTCAATCATCAGCGGCAAGTTGTGTCTGTGAGCGAGATCAGCCAGCCCTTTCACGTCGGCCACAAACACGTCCGGGTTGCTGGGCGACTCGACGTAGACGACGGCAGTCTTCTCGGTGATGGCGGCTTCCCAGGCGGCCAGATCGTCAGGCAGATCCACAAAGCGCGGAGTCACGCCGAGTCGAGTCCACGTCAGGCGCAGTTGATTCTTGGTGTTGCCGTAGACTCGGCTTGAGCACACCACTTCGGCGTTCGGCTTGTGCTGAACGAACTCTAACACGGCCATGAACACTGCGGCTAACCCGGATGAGGTGGCCAGCCCGGCCTCGCCGCCTTCCATCGCCGCCAGCCGCTTCTCCAAAATGTCATTGGTCGGGTTCGCCACCCGGCTGTAGGTGAAGCCGGGGTCTTCGCCCAGGCACATCAGGCGGCCCCGCTCGGCGGAGTCGTAAGGATAGGCGACGGCCATGTGCAGGGGCGGGAAGATGCCGCCGCCAGCCGTCGGGTCGTAACCGGCGTGCAGGGCGAGGGTGGTGAAGTGATGGGTCATGGCGAAGTCTCCGTGAAAGACGATGGACGACAGACGGATGACGACCGATGAGACCTTCGTCATTCGCCCATTGCCCTTCGTCGGCATTTTTTGAAACGCCATTATAATCGTGGAGATGGACGAGACGACGAACATCTCGCAAGGAGGCGTCAAGAACGAAGGCGGCATCACACTCGGCAGTGGCGACATTACCGGGCGCGACAAGATCACCAACATCGCTAACTACTATGGGGGGGACGCCGCCTTTACCGCCCTCTCCCCGCATCAACTCCCGCCACCCCCGCCCGACTTCACCGGGCGCGTCGAAGAACTGGCCGACCTGCTGGCCCTGCTGGGTTTCGGGCAGGGCGTGACCCTCTCCGGCCTGCACGGCATCGGCGGCGTGGGCAAGACGGCGCTGGCCCTCAAACTGGCCGAGCAGATCAAAGACCGCTACCCCGACGCCCAATTCTTCCTCGACCTGCGCGGGCCGGGCGACTCGCCCCTGTCGCCCGCCGAGGCGATGGCTCACGTCATTCGCGCCTACTACCCGCTCAACAAACTGCCGGACTCCGAAGCCGAACTGAGGGCGCTTTATCTCTCGGTGCTGGACGGCAAACGCGCCCTGCTGTTGATGGACAACGCCAGAGACGCGGCCCAGGTGGCCCTGCTCAAGCCGCCCGCCTCCTGCTTTTTGCTCGTCACCTCGCGCAACCATTTTCACCTGCCCGGTCTGAAGTCGAAGAGCCTGGATGCGATGAAGCCGGAGGAGGC
>CAYSIV010000498.1:0-2964 GCA_964431175.1 uncultured Anaerolineales bacterium | reverse complement strand
GGCCTCGAAATCGACATCCCTCCTGGCTTAGATCTTTCAGATTGAGAATTGCTGTGTCTCGTAGGCGCCTGGTCAACGCCCATGCCGGACAGACAACAAAAAAGCCGCCTCCTGGTGGGAGACGGCTTTTGGGTTAGATCCGGATCATCTTTTGTGGACGCTGACGATGGCGGTTGCGCCGCCGAACAGGTCAAGGTAGTTTAGTCTTAAGCCGGAGGCTCCGGTTGAGAGTCGTTGCCGGCGGTGGGCGCTGGCCGGGCACTCTCCAGCGCCAGCAGTTCTCGATAAGTCAGTGTCCAGGCGCTGGATTGGAAAGTTTCGGTCAGGCCGTTCAGGAATAGCAGTGGCGCGCCGATGACCAGAAGAAAGATCGGGGCACCTACAACGGCGGCGACGATCCAGGGCATGGGGCCTTCGGTGAACAAGCTGACGATCATCCCCACCAGCAGTGCCGGCAATCCACCCAACACTAATGCCGCTATCAGCAACACGATGACCAGCGGGATCATCACAATCACCCAGGCCAGTCCCAGGCCGAACAGGATCAGGCCCATCACGATCACATCACCCAGGCGCTGACGAACGAGTTGCAGTCCGCGGCGCATGCCTGCCATCACCCCTAGATTCTCCAGTACGACTGCCCGGCGGAAGAACTGCAAGAGCAGTGACAGCACGATGCCCACGGCGATCCCGGCGAAGATCACCAGCATTGCCAACCCAACCGTTAGCGCGGTGCCGAGGACGCGGGCGGGTACGCTGTCGGTCAGCCAGACCAGCAAGGGGGCGGCTGAAATGAGCAGTAACAGCAGGAAAACAACTGTGATACTCACCCCGAGGAGCAAGTCCATCAGGAAGATGCGCAGGGCCGGCCGCGACCAGCCCAGACGAAATCCCTGGCGCACCCCAAGCTTCTCGCCGGCGCCTTCGTGCTGATCCACCATACGGATCAAGGCCGTCTCGGAGACATAGCGCGCCATCGCGCCGACCACGGCCAACACCAGCACCACGAAGAGCAGGACGATCCCGGCAATGATTAAGGCGCTGATCACCCCTGGAGGGATATCAGGCCAGCCTCCTGATGAAGGGCCGTTGTAGCCGTCGCCGCCGCCGTTGCTGCCGCCGCCACTCCCGGCGGTGGTGAGAACCAACAGAATGCCAAACACCCACAGCGCTCGATAATCCAGGGTAATCGAAAACGCGCGTTTTAGAATTTTGAAGTGATCCATTGCTATCTCCTTTCAACGAAATCACCCGGCAGTTTCGCCGGCTGAACGATTATGTTTTGAGCGAGCCACCCACCAACCAGCCAGCCAGCCCCAAAGCAGAGCGGCCAGTACGGCGGTGAGAGCCGCGTCGAGCGCAAATAATTGGGCGGCTCTCTGGCCGGGGAACCACTCGGCCTGGGCACCCGGCAGGCCGCCGAACAGCGGGAGCGCCATCAGCGCCAGATGGCTCAACAGTAGAACGGCTTGCAAGAAGGCCCATATGCCTAACAGGCTCAGCGGCACGAATAGCCAACCGGCCTGCCGCGTCCGCAGTGAGGCAGGGGAGGTGAAATGAGGCCGGGTTCGCAGACGCACCTGGGCCACAAAACGTTCGGGGGATGTGCGCACTGGCATGGCAGGACTTTTTTGCAACAGCGTCGAGAGAGTTTTCAGCGCCTCCAGCTCGGCCCGGCAGGCGGGACAATCTCGCAAATGAGTCTCAACCTGGAATAGCCTGGCGCCGTACAATTCGTCGTCGTGATAGGCGGTAATCCAGGCAGTTACGTGCTCGCTCATGTCTCCTCCAAATAGCGGCGCAGGATCTGACGAATCTGGCTGCGGGCGTAATTCAAGCGGGACATCACGGTTCCGATTGGAATGTCCAGTGCGTCTGCAATCTCCTGGTAAGTCATTCCCTCATACTCTCGCAATATCAGCGCCGCCCGGCTGGCCGGGGGCAGGCTTAGCACCGCCTGCCGCACCTGCTCGATCTGTTCGTTTCGCTCCATCGACGCTTCTGGGCCATCTACGTCCGCTGTCAGAGGCTCGGCCTCGACGACGATAGTTTCCGTCCTTCGGCGCAAAACGTCGGTGGCGGCGTTGAGGGCGATGCGGTAGACCCAGTTGCGAAAGACAAAGCGCGGGTTATAGCCCCGGATGTTCTGCCAGGCGCGGATAAAGGCTTCCTGGGCGGCCTCCTCCGCCAACAGCGGGTCGCCGCACATGCGGTACACCACGTTGAGCACGCCCGGTCGGTGCAGTTCGACCAGTTCGCCGAACGCCTGACGGTCGCCTTGCTGAGCGCAGGTGATCCAACCCAGTTCCTTTGAAATGGTCGAGGCGGCCAATGCGGCCACAGTTTGGCGATCCTTTCTACTTGTTACTTATCATACGAGATTGGGGCCCGCTTTATTCGGAATCGGTATTCCAGTTCAGCTCGTGAATGAATTTGCGTTGTGACAGCCCGGACCAAAACGAAATAGGCCAACGGGAAATGGAGCTTGTCCGGCGACTGTTGAATTACTCGCTCGTATCCGAAGTAGCGCGGCGCAGTCGTTTGAGTTGCCCACGGTTGCGCTTTCCTTCCATACGACGGCGTTTGGCCGCCAGAGTCGGCCTGGTAGAGCGCCGCGGTTTTGGGACGTCGGCCGCTTTACGGATCAAAGCCGCCAGGCGTTGGCGGGCATCCTGGCGATTTTGCTCCTGGGTTCGGAACCGGCGGGCTTCAATAATAAGAATGCCATCGGCTGAGGCGCGATGAGCGGCCAGGCGCAACAAACGTTCCCGGATCGCGTCCGGTAAAGACGAATGCCGGACATCGAATCGTAATTGAACCGCCGTGGCAACTTTGTTTACGTTTTGTCCGCCGGGGCCGGAGGCGCGAACAAATCTCTCTTCGAGTTCGCTTTCCTCAATGGCCAGCTCGGGGGTAATGGTCAACATGCCATAAGCTTACCTTTGACTGGCGACAAACTCAAGC
>CAYSIV010000497.1:0-2972 GCA_964431175.1 uncultured Anaerolineales bacterium | reverse complement strand
CTTCGCTTCGCTCAGCATGACAAACCGGCGAGGGATTTCCGTCGGGGTGTACTAGCCATCTTATTCGTGGCCGTCGTCCTAGCCGTCCTCCCCGCCCAGGCTCAAGTCGGCATTGTCGATGACTCTAAAGACGTGATCTACACCTTCGGCGGCCAGATGATCTTTACTCTGGTTGCCCACAGCGAGTCCAACATTACCTCGGCTATCCTGCTGGTGCGCGTGGGCGACGCCGACCGCACCGACGTCATCGAAGCGCCCATCACCCCCGCCCAGCGCATCGAAACGAAATACACCCGCGACCTGCAAGCCGATCCCATTCCGCCCTTCGCGCCCGTCTACTATTCGTGGCGGCTCGAGGACGCCGACGGCCACATCTTTGTCACTCAGGAACAAACACAACTCTATGAAGACAACCGCTTCACCTGGCAATCGGCTGGGCGGGGCGCCATCAACGCCCACTGGTATAACGGCGATTTAGCTTTTGGACAGGCCGCCGCCGACATTGGCTACCAGGCCCTCAACCAGGTCAGCCGCTTCATCGCCGCGCCGCCGCCGCCGGAAGTCAACATTTACGTGTACGCGAACATTGCCGATCTGCAATCGGGCCTGCGGCTCGGCGGGCGGGAATGGGTGGCCGGCCACGCCGACCCGGCCCTGGGGGTGGTGCTGGTCGCCGCCGCCCCCGGCCTGGGGGCGGGGGTTGATCTGGAACGCGACCTGCCCCATGAGTTGACGCACGTGATGGTCTATCAAGTCGTCGGCCCGGGCTACGATAAAATGCCACGCTGGCTGGACGAAGGGCTGGCGGTGAACAACGAACTGCAACCCCGCTCCGATTTAACGCTGGCCCTGAACCAGGCGGCGAAGACGGACAGCCTGATCACGCTTCGAGTCTTGTGCGCGCCGTTCGCCATTGAGTCCGACACTGCCATTCTGTCGTATGCCCAAAGCAAATCGGTGGTGCGCTACATTCTGGATCGTTGGGGGCCGGGCCAGATGAACGAATTGCTTCTCGCTTACCGCGACGGCGCGTCCTGCGAAGGCGGCGCGCAACGCGCGCTCAACGTGAGTCTGGCCGAACTGCAAGCTGACTGGCAGAATGACGTGCTTGAGGCCAGCCCATTCACTAAATTCCTGCACGACACGATTCCGGCTCTGGCCGTCTTCGGCCTTCCGGCCATCGTCATCGCCGCCCTCGTCTTCGCGCCCCGGCGCAGGAAATAATTCACCGCGAAGTCGCAACCCCGCAAAAAGAAGCGGGGCAGGCGGACGCAAAGAAAAATTTTCGTGGTTCAAATTCGTCATGACCCCCTCTGCTCCCATCCTCGTCTTCGACCTCGAAACCCAGTTCCTCGCCGATGAAGTGGGCGGCTGGAACAACATCGCCAAAATGAAGCTGGCCTGCGCGGTGACGTGCAACCTGACGACCGGCGAATTCGCCGACTATCTTGAAGCGGATGTGGAAAAACTATTGGCCGATCTTCACGCCGCCAGCCTGGTCATCGGCTTCAACATTCGCCGCTTCGATTACGAAGTTCTGCGGCCTTACGCGGGGCAACCGCTTCAACTCCCCACCCTCGATCTGCTGGAAAACATCTACCAGACACTGGGCTTCCGTCTCTCGCTGGACGCGGTTGCCGGCGCCACCCTCGGCCACCGCAAAACCGCCGACGGCGTGCTGGCCGTTGAGTGGTTCAGGGCCGGCCAGGCGCAAAAAGTGCTCGACTACTGCCGCCAGGATGTGCAAGTGACTCGCGAGTTGTACGAATACGGCCGGCAGAACAAACACCTCAAATATCGCGACAAGTTCGGGCGGGCCAAGCTGGTGCCGGTCAAATGGTAGAATTCGGAAGGCAGTCGGCAGAAGGTAGTACACCCCGGCGGAAACCCCTCGCCGGTTTGTCATGCTGAGCAAAGCGAAGCATCTCTCTGTGGGGCCGGAGACCCTTCGCTCCGCTCAGGGCGACAACCGGTGGAAGACTTCTGCTAACATATAGTAGTCTTTCGACACTGCCCACTGCATTGTGCCAACTGCCTATTTGCTCTGAGTATGGCTAATCCTGCTACAAACACCACCCGCCTTCATGCTCGTATCCACGGCCTCGTTCAGGGCGTTTATTTTCGCGACACCACCCGGCAAACGGCCCGGTCGCTCGGCCTTACCGGCTGGGTGCGCAATCTGCCGAACGGTTCGGTGGAAGTGACTGCCGAAGGTTTGCGCCCGGCGCTGGAGTCTCTATTGGATTTTCTGCGTGTTGGCCCAGCCCAGGCCCGGGTTGAGCAAGTGGATTCGGAATGGGAAGCCGCCACTGGTGAATTCACCGGGTTCCACGTTCGCTGATCCTCCGCCATGGAAAACAATTATTACCAAGTCGAACGTACTGCCTGGTCGATTCTGATCGCCTCCTTCGTCACCTTCTGTGTGCTTGCCATCTCGGCCCCGCTCACCGCCCGCTGGTATCTGCTCACCACCGAAACCTCACAGGAAGCCTCCATTACCCTGGTGTCGGGCACGGTGTTCATTCTGGCGCCGGGTGCGGCGCGGCCCGAAGCCGTCGTCGAAACCATCCCCGGCCTCAGTACCGGCGCCCAAATCGAAAGCGATCCGGGCGCGCAGGCGGCCCTGTCTTTCTTTGCGCCCGACAAAACAACCGTTCTCGGTTCTATGCAAATTTATGGCGGCACGCGCGTGACATTGAACACCATGAGTTCGCCGCGCTTCAACTGGAGTTCACTGCCGCATCACATGACCGTCGAATTGCAAAGCGGGCGGGCGCGGGTGAACCTGGCCCCGGACGTGGCCCGTCAGGTGATGATCACCCTCACCACCCCGCACGGTGTTGTCCAATTGGATCACCCCGGCAGTTATTCGGTCGAGGTCACCGACAAAGGCACCGAGGTCGCCGTGCGCGAAGGCTCGGCCACTGTCTCCGCTCAGGATCAAAGCGTGGCTCTGGCCGCCGACGAGCGAA
>CAYSIV010000496.1:0-2985 GCA_964431175.1 uncultured Anaerolineales bacterium | reverse complement strand
GCAGGAGCGCGGGTGTGTCGAGCAAAACCACGTCGAACCGCTGTGCCAGCTCACCGAGCACAGCCGTCATCTGAGCTGATCCCAGCAGCTCCGCGGGGTTGGACGGCAACGGCCCGCTGGTGAGCACGTGGAGTCTGGGGAGGCGGCTGGTCTGGATCGCCTCGTCCAGTGTCGCCCCCTGCTTAAGGACGGTGCTCAGGCCTATTTCGTTGGGCAGATTAAAGAGAGTGTGCAGGGTCGGCAGCCGCAAATCACTATCTACGACGACGACCTTTCGCTTGGATTGGGCCACGGCCAGGGCCAGATTCGCCACGACAGTTGACTTGCCCTCTCCCTCTGTGGCGCTCGTGACCATGAGTGTCTTGAGAGGCGCCTCTGGATCCTGGGTGAAGAGATTGGTGCGCAGGCGACGGAAGGCCTCCTCTTGGGCGGAATCACCGCCGAAGAACGTGAGTTGGTCCTGCTGCTTGGCCGTGGGTAACGTCCCGAGCATAGATAATTCGGGGATTCCCTCGATCTGCTCCGCCGTGTAGAGTCTGGTATCGAGATTCTCGAAGAGGAAAGCTAAGCCTGTGCCGCCTGCTAAAGCGACGAGGAACCCCAGGGCAATATTGAGTTCCTTGCGTGGTTTGGACGGGGCCTCAGGCACAACGGCCGGTTCAATAATGGAGACAGAATTAGCCCGCAACGCTGCCCTCAAGCGAGCTTGTTCCTGCTGCTTCAACAGCGTCGCGTAGGTCGCTTGTTTCAAATCAATCGTTCGCCGGGCGGCGAGAATGCGCTCCGAGTCTTCCGGGGACTGAGTGACCAGGCTGTCATATTCTTGCTGGGCCTGGTTTAGTTCATCCTCGATCTGAACCAATTGCTGACTGAGGACCTCCGCCGCCGTCGTGCCGTCTCCGGCGCCTGGCGCGGCAACTTGAGTTATGAGGATTCCAGCCAGGGTGTCCGCCATCTGTGCTGCCCGGGCCGGGTCCCGATCCTCGACCGTGATCCTAATCAATTCAGTGCCAGCGAGGATTTCCGCTTTGACGTTCGGGCGATCCGTGAGATCGAACCGCTTCTCCAGCTCTGTTATCACGAGACCGTTGGTGGCCATTTGGACGTAAGTGTTCAGCAACCGATCGGCGTACTGAACGTCGTAGCTCAAATAATCAAGGGACCCTTCCGGGACCGTCGCCACGCGCAATACGGTTGACGCCGTATAGCTGGGAGGCATCAGCAGAGTGCCAGTGACAACGACTATCATTGTCACCGCAACTGTGACCGCAATCACCCACTTTCGCCGCCAAAGAATAGCGAGATAGACTTTAAGCTCCATAGCGCCTCTTCCCCAACAGTTTGGTCAACCGTTCGCAGTTCACCGACCCCTCACTTTGATTAGCACACACCTATGCTCTCTCGTTCCGCGCTTACGACAAACCCTGCGCGGTGTTGAGCCGCTTCAGGACCCGCCTGGCCTCCGGCTCTGCGCGCACAGGTGGCGACTGCGCCTCGGCTGAGCACTGCTCGACAACGGGAACTTGATGACTGAGTAACCCAATTCCCTTCAGGCCTCGCGCTGGCGAATCGAGATCGAGCAGGGATCGGATGCCAGTTGCAGCGCTGCCTTGTTTTAGTGACCCAATAACCCCTTGGCTCATTGCTCCACGTCCCAAGGTTAGGTTGTTGTTTATTGCTGCGTTATTAATTTGTGGTAGTTGTGTTGCTTGCCCCGACCCGCTTCTCTGCTAATGTCTGCTGGCACACCGACAAAGGTGATTCCAAATCCGGGTTTCAATTCGTGAGTGATGTGCTATCAGAAAAAGATAGAGGCAGATTGTCAGGATTTGGTAATGTTAAGGAGAGGATGGCAAGAAGATTCCGTAGGAGATTTGTACCGGCCATTTAAGGTGTCACGTTACATTGTCACGATGACGTTCGTTACAACTTTCGATGACAGAGTTTATTTTAGGGGAGATATGGTTGGAGCCAGGGCGTTGCGTCTGAGCAGGTTGGATTCTGCACAGTACATTGTCACATATTGCCGTAGACACGACTCAGTGCCTTGCCGGATCATTCGCGACGAATAGGGTACGATTTGGGACATTAGGCTTTATCGGAAACGAACTCCTGGCCCGCCCCTCACAGGCGGCCCAACAGCGAGGAGGCTGTTGGGCCGCGCGAAAGGCCATTTCCGATAACGGCGGTGGTAGTGGTTGGCGGCGGCCCATGAAGCGGGCCGGGTTACATTTAGTGACTCTACTGCAAAAACCACGATCTCACCGCGAAGGCGCGAAGAGCGCAAAGGATTCGCCCTTGTTTTCCTTCGCGTTCTTGGCGTCTTCGCGGTTCAAATGGGCTTTTTTCAGTGGAGCCACTTAGTGCTTATCCGAATAACCGGAAAGACCCTTAGGGTTTCGCGAAGCGGACCCTAAGGGTCTTTCGGATAGGCTCTTGGCAAGACCCTAAGGGTTTATCGGATACTGCACACGCCCCTCATTACTCCTTCTTCTCTTTTTCCTTCTCTTCCTTGCTCTTGTCGTCTTTCTCTTCCTTCTTCCACTTCAACCTCACACTGTAATTCGCCTCGGCCCCGGCCTTGCCAACGGCAATGTTGCCCAGCTCGCCGGAAGCCTTGAGGCTGAACGTCACTTCCATTTCGTCCGGCGGCTCGCTCAGGTCGCGCAGTTTTGTCACCAGCAAATTGGCCGACTTGCGCACGTTCTCGATGGAGGCATCGAACGATTGCTTGGCCTGCTCGACGGCCTCCTTCGCCGCGTCGCCAGCCCCGGATCGAACGAAGCCGCTCGTCGTCTTGTTTTCGTCTTCGGCTTCAATCAAGATCGTGCCGCCGCCTTCAAGTGGAAATTCAACATATTTGGACATAGGGACTCCTTATCAAGTGTTTGAGTGTTGCCTCGAATTATATGATCAGATCGTGTAAAAAGCGGCTCTTTGGGATTAAGTGGGGCAAAACCCCGTCTTACCACAGAGCGCACAGAG
>CAYSIV010000495.1:0-2986 GCA_964431175.1 uncultured Anaerolineales bacterium | reverse complement strand
GGCTACGCTCATGGTCAGCGGCGCAATTGTTTGCATCGTCCTCACTGTCAATCAAGGATTCGTCGGTTGGTGGGTCGGCGTGGATCTGTACAGCGGGTTTGGGCTTACCGCCTTGCTGCTGCTGAGCATGTTTCTTCGCCACTGGAACAGCACTGCGGTTTATGCCATTTTCTGCTTTGGCTACGAGAGACGGATATCCTTGACGACGCTGCTCGATGGTCTCGTAACTGTGGGCGGATCAATCGTATTGGTCTGGCTATTCGGGCCAATAGGAGCACCGGCTGGCTCGATTTTGGGGGTCTGCCTCATTAGCTTACCTGGAAACTTATCGGCTCTTGCTCTCGAAAGCGGGGTGTCGGTTGCAACCCTAATAATGTCGCTTTGGACGTGGTTCTGGCGATTTCTGATCCTTGTTGCCACTGCGGGTGTTGTCGCGAGAGCGTGGGTGCCAAACACCTTCCTTTCTGTCGCAGTGACCGCTACTTTGAGCATTGTGGTTTACTCTGTGGTGATGCTTCCGATGACGCTGCGGTCACCACTGGGAAAATACCTCCGCCCTCGTCTCACTCCGACACAGATAAAATTCGTCGAAGCTTTGAGTTCAAGCGATCTGGGGTGAATCGCTCTAAGTCCGTTTACTCCGATTTCTTACTCGATCATGATGGTTGCTTCATTGAGTGCCCCAATTCTTAAGACCTCAAACGCGAGCGAGGAGCATGATAGATAGTCATGTACGTCGTAACACCGAGATGGCAGCCCTTGTCAATGACGAGCAGGAACAGCTTCGTTGGCAATCGGCGAAGGTCGCGCTTGTTCAGAATATCCTGCGTGGGTTGAACCCTCATGGCATTCTCGCAGACGTCGGTTGCTTCACCGGCTCCGCGACATTGCTCTACCGCGCGAGGGGCTTTGAGCGAGCCGTTGGCTTTGATATGTGTGAGGAGGCGCTTGCACGCGCGGCCGCCTGTGGCATCGAAGCGCGTAATTGGATGGCCGGAAAGGAGCGCTGTCCTGCTGTTGATGAAGAGTTCGATGTAGTTGTTGCGGCGGACGTGATTGAGCACATTATCGACACCGACCTGTTCGTCAATGAGTTGCGTCGGATCCTGCGCCCAGAAGGACGAATCGTCATAACGACTCCCAACCTAGCTTTCTGGTTATCGCGTATACGGTTCTTGCTCGGTAAGCAGCCTTGGAGCTATCCGGGAGCCTCCTCGACGGTGAGAGCAGATCTGATGGTGGACCTTAATCACATCCGTATCACAACGCGAAGAGAGTGGGATGCGCTCTTTAAGGCCCACTCGCTCGCGGTTGAGGATGTGAGGGGTTGGTCGATTCTTCATGCAGTGAGTGGAGGAGCGGGGATCCGTGTGAGGCAAACCATCGACCGATGGATGACAAGATATCCTGAGTACGCGTATGGGCTCCTTTTCCTATTAAGGAAAGCTGCCTTAAACCCAATTTGAAGATGACTAGAATCTCATCGAGGCCTTACCATTGGCCCTCTGTGACGATGATGCGGCGAGCGAGAGTGCGATCCCAGGTAGCCGTTGTTTACGGCGTGAGGGCCGGCGAAGGTGGCCTTGGGCTTCATGCAGCCACCGTTCTCGCTGGAATAGCCGGCGGTGAAGGGGTAGTCCATGCATTCGGACCTGGTCGCATAGGTGACTGGCCTTTGTCGGGAGCGGTTCCCGTTGTCAACGAGCATAAGTCACCTCACTTCGTTCCATCGTGGGCAGCTCGTTGGACTTGGCTCCGTTGGTCTCAGGGACAGCTCCAGCTTCTGCATGACTCGCATTTAGGCCGCTGGGCAGCCGCCCAAGTGGAACAGTTGCAGCCTCAAACCTGCTATGTATTCACCCAGGTTGGATTAGAGACGCTGAAGTGGGCTCGACGTTGGGAGGTTCCTGCTGTCCTAGATAATCCCAACGGTCACATCCGTGCCTATCGCGAAGTATGCCAGAGGGAGTCGCTTCGTTGGTGTGGGAGAGCCTATTGGGGCCACCCGAGTGGGGCGATGGTCGAGCGGGTGGAGGAAGAATATCATCTGGCTGACATTATTCGCGTATCTTCGGAGTGGGCCAAAGCCTCGATGACAGCCAGGGGGGTGCCGGCAAGCAAAATTCATGTGGTTCCCCTGCCGCTGAACTTACTGCGATTCCACTTAGTGGCAAATCGGATGCCATCAAGCGGCCCATTGCGAGTCTGCTATGTGGGTAGTATGAATCTTGGCAAAGGGTTCATCTACCTCCTGCGGGCAATAAGGATGATTGGGGCTGATCGGATAAGCTTGGAAGTAGTGGGCGCAACCGGCGACCGATGGTTCCGGCGTCTGATGGAACGCGAGCGAGATGGCTTAATGATCAAGTGTGCCCCAGGTGACCCGATTCCCGCCTACCACCGTGGGGAGGTGTTCGTACTGCCGAGCCTGCACGATGGCTTTGGTTTCGTGGTGGCTGAGGCAATGGCCTGTGGCCTGCCAGTGATTGTCACTGACAGCTGTGGGTCGGCCGATTTGGTTCGGCCCGGCCAGACTGGTTGGGTTGTACCGGTTGGTCAAGCAGAAGCCTTGGCTGCTGCTCTCGAGGATGCCATTCGCCGTCGCAGGGATCTGGCATCTATGGGCCAATTGGCTCGCTGCGATGTTGAATCTCGCAATGGCCCAGCATGTTTTTCCGCCCTTCGAGATTGGTTCCAATACAACCGAGGTGCCCATGACGAATAGCCTGTTATCTGGTGGCGTACAAACGAGCGTGCTCGCGGGCGGTTTGGGACAAACCGGCGAAGAGGGCGATGGGTCGTGTCAGAATGGCACCTGATCACTAGCGAGTATCCGCCGCAGCTCGGGGGCGTGAGCGACTACACCCAGCTCGTTGCCTCATCACTGGCCGCTGCTGGTGACGCAGTTCATGTGTGGTGCCCGTCTTCGAACGGCAGGGATCGCGATGCGCCCGGAGTGGTCGTCCATCGGGATCTCGGCCGCGTC
>CAYSIV010000494.1:0-2986 GCA_964431175.1 uncultured Anaerolineales bacterium | reverse complement strand
AAACGCGTTCCACTTCTCCAGCAAACTGCCAAACACCCAGGCCGGGAGCGGAACCGGCACGTGCTTCTCCTGCGACTTGAAGGCCGTGGGACTGACAAACTGGAAGGCGATGCGCGGCGCAGGCTGGGCCCGGCCCAGCAACCACGGCGCCGAAAGCGACTCGTAATCCGTCGCCGCCGCCCATTGGGATTTTGGAGTTTGGGATTTGGGGTTTTCGCTCTGCGATCCCAAATCCACTGCCTCAACGGCGAACTCATCCTCCGCCAACCGAATCGTCTGCCCCACTGACAACAGGCCACGGGTCGCCGCCCACTGAATGGCCCGCGCCACCGGGGCCGTCATCCCCGTAAACCGCAAGCTATACTTTCGGCCCGCGTCCAGGCCGCGCCCTGACGCGAAGCTTGTCGAAGGGCCGCGCCTCGGCGAATAGCCAATCAAATCGGACGCCGTAAACGGCTTGAGGCCGTTGGCATCGTGCAACTCCTGAGCCAGCCCCGGGTCGGCCTGCCGCAGGGCGTCCAACAACACCGCATGCGCCGCCCGGCCATACCCTTCCCGGCCTTTCTCCCCTCCCTTGTTTTGGCGCTCTTCCAAAACGGCGCGCAAGCGGGGGCTGGGGGTGGGGGTAGGGATGGGGGCTGGGGCCAGGGCCATCGTCAGCATCGCACTCACCAACGCCGGTTCAATCGTCGTCATCGTTGCCATCCCACTCATCCTCGTCGGCCATCAATTCTTCGTCGAAAAGCCCGGCCTCGTCCTCAAGCTCCTCATCGTCTTGGCCGTCATCGCCCTCTTTCTCGGCTTCCTCTTCGGCTTGTTGCCATTCAACGCCAAGCGCCTCGGCTTCTTCGCGCGTCATCGGCTCGCCGCGCAAATACTTGTCGCGAAGACGGCTCATCGCCAACAGCAGGCCGTCACCCAGCAAACCGTCCCACTTATCGGCGTCGCCGTCGCCGCGATTGCTATTCCTCGCAATCGGGTCGCCCCAAAAGCTTTCGCCCATCACCCACTCCTCAAATTGTGGATCTCGGAGTGTGGATTTTCGATCCACAACCCCCGATCCGATATCCGCGATCTAAAATCGCTTCGTTCTGGCCGCGTCGCGCACCGTTTGCAAATTCAAAATCTCGGCCACTTCGTAGCGCGGCGGCAGGGCATCTTTAATGGGGCGCAAACGAATGATGGGCGGGAAGTAACCCATGCGCCCGTGAAGCTCGGCCAGCACCAGGGCGGCAATGAAATTCAACGATGGGGGATTCACCAGGATGGACGCCGTCTGCCATTCCTCAGGCGGCAACGCGATCGTAGGCGCCATCAGGGCCGCCAACTGCGGCTCATAGGCTTGCTGATGATCGAATTGGGCCGGCAGGGCGAGCACGCGCTCCACCGTCTGGCCCGTCAGCCGGGCCACGGCCTCTAGTTGGTCGGGAGTGAGAGGGTGAGAGAAGTTGAGGAGAATCATTTCGGGCCTAGTACCTGTTCCAATGTTCGCAACAGGCGCGAACGGCTGGCCGCATCGAACATCGAACGCCCGGTGCGCCGCTCCACCTGCCCAATGACCGTCACGGCGCGGATACGCCGCGCCTCGGCCAGCGCCGCCAATTGCGGTCCCGGCGAGCGGCTGGTCACCAAAATCTTTCCGGTATACGTGCCAAGATACGTCTGCCCGCCGGCCGTGTTCAACTGGTCAATGCCGGCCCGGCTGCCCTTCTGGGCCATCTTCGCTTCCATAATCGCCACCTGATTTCCGCGCCGCAGAACAAAATCCAACTCGAAACCATCAAAGACCAGATTGCGGCGGCACTCGTCCACCTGTGTCTTCAGCCAGGCCCCCAGCCCGGCCTCCTGCGGGTTTTTCGGGCTTTGCTCGGCTGGCGCCCGCAATCCGTGGACGCGCAAATAATCGTCAATGTCAATCAGCGGCGGCAAAATTGTCTTTTCAACCAGGCGAGGCGATTCATTTCCGGCAAACGCATACCGATACAACAGGCTTTGCTTCATCTCGCTCTCCAAATACACCACCGCCGCTCCGCGAGCGCGGGCCGCCTCGTAAGCCGCCAGCGCCATCGGCTTGGTGCCGCCCGTCAAATTCATCACCGCCTCGCCTGCTATTAACGCTTTGATTTGGGCCAGACTCTCCACAAAATCATAAGCGTCAACGCATTTCAACTCCGCACCGGTAATCATCTTTGCCAGGTTGCGCGCCACGCGCTCGGTGGTGGTGGTGTGAAGCAGGATCGTCCGCGCCGGCTTCAAGGCCCGCGAGACGAGGAGGGAAGGCAGGGGTTGTTCGCCGACGAGGGAGAGGAGGATCATAGAGACAACTTCTCACAACGCGGGCAAGTTCAGCGCCTCTAATCGGGCGCACTGATCGCGCACTCGTCGAGCCAGATCATTTGCCGAAAGCGGTTGGGCGCGCATTCCCGCATGATCGATATCGTTGCGCGTGTCAGCCAACTCATTCCAAACTGCCAGAGCTTGGGGTAACTGAGCAACACTTGTGAACCACAATGGCCTGAATTGTTGTTTGTCGCTCAATTCACGCCAACGCCGGGCCTCACTGTTCAGGGTAGTCGTCACCGTTTCGCGCAAGTCTTTATCCAGCAAAGCCGTTTGCCCCAAATGCGCCATTGCCCAGCTCACCAGCCACTCGCGGGCCAGCGTAATCGCCTGCACCAACTGTTGCTTTTCCACATACCACACAATCATCTGCCGCTGTGTCATGAGCGTTTGTACAACCTGTGTGGGGTCGTTCGGCGAGTCAAATGCCAGCGGTTGCAAGGCTCGTTGAATTTCATTGGCCAGCAAGCTGAATGGGCGAATCGCCGCCGCCGCTTCCAATGCTGGTCTGGCTCGTTCCAGCGATTTGGGGATTTTCGCCGCCGACTCCATTGCTTCGTTCACCCGGGTCAAGCGCAATGCCAGCGCTGTGGTCTCTAGGTTGCCCGCTACCGAATCCAAACCTCCCATTTTATCAATCACCTCT
>CAYSIV010000493.1:0-2988 GCA_964431175.1 uncultured Anaerolineales bacterium | reverse complement strand
AGGTTGCAATCGCCACCGCCAGTACCAAAAAGAGTATGAGATAGAGCTGATTCATTGTCGCCTCCCGGTTATTCCGTTTTCGCTAATTTTCGGTCCTCCACCAGCAACCTGCTGATAATAAGCGAAACGCGTTGATAGTTCATCGCTGATAACGCTTTGCCCATAAGTCGTGCGCGCCCCGGCATCCGACCTCAGCAAGAGACATTACACGCGTCCGCTTCATGGGCCTGTTAGCCAGCTTTCCCTGGGGCGCCCTGCAATCATGGACGCCACCACGCCGGCGCCAAGGATCACGAGCACCAACCCCAGTAAATAAAAGTTTAAGTAGCTGCCTAGCGTTTCCCTGAGCCACTCGGCTGTCAACATCTTTACCCCAACGAGCACCAAGACCAAGGCGAGGGACACCTTGAGGTACCTGAACTTGCTCAACATGCCCGCCAAAGCGAAATAGAGCGACCGCAGGCCGAGGATGGCAAACACGTTGCTCGTGAACACGAGGAACGGATCGGCCGTAATCGCGAAAATTGCCGGGATCGAGTCGACTGCGAAAATCAGGTCCGCAGACTCGACCATGATCAGAGCCAGCGCCAAGGGCGTAAGCATCAGCGTGCCCGCCTTGGCCTGCGCAACGGCCTCATCCGCGAGCGCGACAGCACCGGGATGTTCGGCCTCGTTGGAGGCCGCCGATCCGGCCCGTACGACGAAGTGCTCTCCGTGGAACCGCGCCGTCACCGGGAAGAATCGGCGCGTCAACCGTACGACGATGTTCCTGTTCGGGTCCGAGTGATCGGTCTTGAGAAGGAGCATCTTAATCGCCGTGACCATCAGGAAGACACCGAAGATGTAGAGGATCCAGTGGAACTTCGCGATGAGCAGGGCACCGGCTGCGATCATCAGGCCGCGCATCACCATAGCACCCAAGATGCCCCAGAATAGTACCCGATGCTGGTAGATTGCTGGGACCGCGAAGAAATCGAAGATCATGGCGATCACGAAGAGGTTATCAATACTCAACGACTTCTCGACGACGAAGCCGGTCAGATACTTGACGGTTGCCGCCGGGCCATCGTTGACCAACCCGTCGACTGCGTCGAGCGCACTACATAGACCGAACCAATGGGCCTCACACCCGCGGTAGACGAACGCGGCGAAGGCCAGCCCGAGTATGGCCCACACGGCGGACCACACAAGGGCCTCTTTCACGGATACCACATGGGCTCGGCGGTGAAAAACCCCCAGGTCCAAGGCAAGCATCAGCACTACAAAGCCGATGAACGCAGCCCAAAGCCAAATCATCTGTTTCCCTCAGGTGTCACCGGGTCGAGTCGCCTAAAAGGGAGATACGAGTTTAACCGTGAACTGTCAACTGTGAACCCTGAACTGTCGCACTGCGCTGCAGCCGGTCTCGAAAGAGTACCCGGAGCACGGGGGGAACCGCAAGTGTCGTCGCCACTGACATGAAGATCACCAGGGCGTACATGCTCTCCGGAATAGCGTGAAGCCGGAGGCCCAGCATCGCCACGATGATCCCCACTTCTCCCCTTGGGACCATCCCGACCCCGACAATGATGGCCCCAGCTCGCCCGAGGGACCAGGCCCCTAGCCCGCAGCCGAGCAGCTTCCCCGCGATCGCGAGAGCGGTTATGGCAATCGCCAGCCCAAGGATCTCCCAGTTACCGATGACGGCGAGATTGATGTGGCTCCCCATCACGAAGAAGAAGAACGGCACCAGGAACGCATAGATTGCTTCCGCCTTTTCCACCAGGTGGTACTCCTCGCTGAACTCCGCCAGGACCATCCCTGCCATGAACGCCCCGATGATGGCTGCCATCCCGATCGCGCTGGACAGGGCGGAGAGGCCCAGGCAGAGAAGGATACTGAACACGAACGCGGCATCCGGGGTCTTGATTTTCTCTATCCATCTGCCGTATCGGTTGATGACCCGGCCCCCGACCAGGGCCAGAAAAAGCGTGAACCCGATAGCCTCGACGACCACCACGGCGATCCTGATCCAAGAGAGGGCCCCTTCCCCAAGGCCGCTGACCACCGCCAGCAAGATCATCCCGACGATGTCGTCGATGACTGCCGCCCCCAGGATAATACGACTTTCGATTTCCTGGATCAGGCCCATATCACCCAGAACGCGCGCGGTAATCCCCACCGAGGTGGCAACCAGTGCGGTGCCGATAAACAACGCTTCGAGGGTTGGATGGCCAAGGTAGGCGATAAGGCCGAAGCCGAGCACGAATGGCAGGACGATGCCTAACAGTCCTACCTTTGTGGCGACGAGTCCGACTGTCATGATGTCGCTGGGCTTTGTTTCAAGGCCAACGGTGAAAAGGAGGAAGATCACTCCGATTTCGGCGATCCCCTCATAGATGGGGGAATGGGAAACGATTCCGAGGAGGTATGGACCAAGGAGGAGACCGGCCAGGACCTCGCCGACCACGGCGGGCTGCCGGAGTCGCTCGAAGAGTTCGCCCAGCAGCTTGGCCGAGGCGAAGATCAGAAAGATGTCAAACAGGACCCTTGTCATGTGCTCCATCGGCAACTCCTGGCTCCCCTCGCCCATAGGAGTAAGCCGGACACGGGTAGCCCGCCAAGAAGGCACGCACGGCTAAGCACAGTGCTGGCTGGCTTTAACAATGAGGACCGGGCGATCCGTTGACCGTAGAACACCCTCTGCCACGGAGCCAAGGAACAGACGGGTCAGCCCAGAATGGCCATGAGAGGCCATCACGATGAGGTCAACGCCGAGAGCACTCGCCTCCCTGCAGATTGCCTCGTAGACCGGGCCTTGCACCTCGACCACTCGCACCTCGCTTCGAGGAGTCCCCTGGTTGCGGAGCCCCTGGGGCACAAGGTCTTCAAGCGCCTGCGCCGAGACCTGCCTGAGGCTCTCCCGCTCCACCAGCGAGAGCGCCTTACCCGGCGAATAGTGGGCGTACAGAGGGTTCGGTATCCCAGACAGCTCCAGGACATGATAGA
>CAYSIV010000492.1:0-3026 GCA_964431175.1 uncultured Anaerolineales bacterium | reverse complement strand
ATTCCGCAGTGAGCAATTCGCTCTTGCCTCGTTCTCCGGCGAGATGGAACGCCGCGTATTTCGCCAGATCGCCCATCGAGCAATGGACCGCACCCGCTGGGCTGATCACCAATGGATTGTCCGCAATTGGGCCGGGCGGAACCGGTTCGCTGCCAGAAAACATTTTCTTTGTGTGACCCCAGGGCTGATCGCCTTTGCCAACCGAGGCGGGCGCACCGAATCCGGCCGTGGTCATACCGAGCGGTTCAAACAACCTCGAGCGCAGCAAATCTTCCCACGTTTTGCCGGTGGCTTTCTCCAGCATCACCCCGGCGATGGTGTAGCCCTGATTGGAATAAATAAATTTCGTCCCCGGTTTCGCTTCCGGTTTGCGCGCTAAAATCCCTTTGATGAAAGCCAGTCGTTGCTCCGCCGCCGTGCCGGTCGCGGCCCAGGCTTGGCGCCATAAATCGCCCGGAGCCTCTCCGGGAGCGCCGCTGCGGTGGGACAAAAGCTGTTCCAAAGTGACGCCCAGATAGCCGGGATGGATCTCGCTTTTTAATTCTGGAAAGGCTTCGCCAATGGTCGTCGTCCAGGAAATTTTCCCCTGCTCGACCAGCATCGCAGCGACCGTGGCCGTCATTGATTTCGTGACGGAACCAAGGTGGAACTTGTCGTCAACCGTGACTTTTTCCGTGCCGCCGATTTTGCGAAAGCCAACCGCGTTGGTCACAACAATTTTCCCATCCACGACCACGGCGGCGGCCAGCGCGGGAAAGTTGTGTTTCTCGCGAATGTTTTCGAGCATTTGTGAAACGGGATCGGAATATTCAATCGCCGGAGGTTTAGGGTCTCTCCCGCGAACGAACACAATCGCGCCAAGCGAGATCAGCACAATTCCAATGAGGATTATTTTCGTCATGATGTTTTTCTTTGGTTGCAACAGAGACAGGTATTTACGTATTGGATGGGTTGCCGGGGCAAAGTTTTCAACCGCCGCCTTCAGATCAGAATGTCGTTCCAGACCAGTCCAAGGCATGATCGTCTTTTCACCTGATTCACTGATTAACCAGAGAGATCGAATATTCAGAATCCTAAGTGGCCGAACGTCTTTTATTTCGTCCCAAAGAACAAGGTTTAACCCTTTATGCAAATGAACTCCCAGAGCGCTGACCCCCACGGCTCGCTCGGTCATTTTCTGCAGCACCCAGGAATATAACAGCCCAGCAAGGAAGAAAGGCACGATCCAAATCAGATGCTGCGGAATGAACATTCGGGGCACATTGAAATTAGTCCAAGCGAGCATCCCAAAGAACCAGATTCCAACAAATCCGATTTCGCCGTAAAGGGCGATCTGCCAAAAGGCGACCTTAAATTCGACAGGTTTAACCTGCTCGGCGGCCGTCATTGAGAGGGCAATTCGGCGCAGACTGGCGATATGCGTTTGATCGAACGGCTCGCCGGTTTCGGCCGAATGGAGCAGCGATGCCAGTTCCCGTTTCAACGGCAGCAGGTTTCTCTTCACAGCACGCTGGTTGAGCCAATAAATAAAGACGTAAACCAGGAACACGGCGGCGAAATAGATAAGTTTGGATCCAAAACTTACTGACGATCCCCAATAATGCAGCATCACGCCCACAAAGAGCGGCAGCAGATACCACCAGGCTACGGATTTGAGCAGGCCGATCTGGTTCTCTACTTTTTGCAGTTCAACCTTCACTGCATCGAATATGGGCGCGTTGGGTTCCGCTTTTGGCAATCGGCGTTTACTCGCGATCAACTTCCAGCCGATGAAGATAGCGCTGGCGATGAGGACAACGCAGCCAGCTTGAGTCAGCAGGGAATTGTTCCTAAAGATCAAATTCCAGCCGAAAAAGATGATGATGAAAATACACGCCGCGACTTCGCCGTAGTCCCGCCAACTGATGGTCTTGTCGAAGCATTTCATCCTCGTTTTCATGGCGGCGATGTGCGCTTCGTCGGGAAGCGCGGGCAGGGCCTCGAAGGGTTGCCCTTTCCATAACTTTTTTAAGGCGTCGTCGTTCATGGAGCCTCCTTCATAAGGGTGAAAAGTTTCTTTTTCGCGCGATGCAACATCACGCCCACGTTGCTCGCGCTGAGGCCGAGCACCTCGGCCATTTCATCGTAGGAAAAGTCCTCCAGAAAAAGCGTGACCAACGCCTTCTCCACTTCGTTGAGTTGTGCGATGGCGTCGTAAAGCCGCGCGAGTTGTTCCTCCGCGCCGTCGTCATGCGTCTGGCGTGATTCAATGTGGTGCGTGAGCTGTTCGTGATCGAGCGGCACGGCCGGACCGCCGCGGGCCGCGCGCCTGCGGACGAAGCTGATCGAAGTGTTGATGGCAATCCGGTAAAGCCAGGTGTTTGCATAAGTGTCTTGTTTCAGGCCCGGCAATGCCCGCCAGATTTGAAACAGGATTTCCTGATACAAGTCGTCCCGGTCGGCGGCGCTCCACGCATAAACACGGCAGACCTTGAGAATCCTGGGGCGATTCCCGTTGATCAGAGCCAAAAACTGTTGTTCGTCTGGCGGCGGATTCAATGTCCTGAGCCTTTAACTGATTAGTCGCAACGGGAAGGAGAATTATTACGCAGCGGAAAGATTTTTGGCTGGGCGTCCGTTCGTCGGAGCAAAGTTGGCACGCATCAACAAGTGTCTCAGCATGCCTGAAATCGTCGCCCGTCTGGAAAAAGATTTGCGCACGAGCATCGGCAAATGAATTGGAGCGCGGCTGTGTCGCAGACCAGCCGCAGCACGGAACGGGGTCAGTCCCGGGTCGGTCCCGCAGATTCAAATATTTTTGCTGCCGCAGAATTTCATTTGACTTCGGCAGCACCTGGACGGTTTTCTCATTACGGCGAATGGATTTCTGGTTACGAGCGAGCATGTGGTCAGGGACGCCGCGCAAATTCGTTTGGTCACAGGCGCGGGTTTTATTTCCGCCAGGGTGGTGAAGGTGGATGCGGCCAATGACCTGGCGTTGCTCAAGGCGGAGGGGCGGTTCGCGGCGTTGCCGGTGGCGGCGAGTC
>CAYSIV010000491.1:2711-3026 GCA_964431175.1 uncultured Anaerolineales bacterium | reverse complement strand
TGCTCGGCGCCCATGTCGGTGAAGGGCGCGGCCCAGTTCTCGTAATACCAGACCAGATGATCGCTGTAGAGGATGACGCCGCTTCCGCCCGTCCTGGAGCGATCCCATTGCCATTCTTTGATAAGGCTCATAGAGCCGCCGCGAGTCACGCGCGTAGCGCGCTTGAGTGCCATAAATGTTGGGTGGCACCCTAAACTCCTATACGAGCTATGAATTCTGCCACTCCTTGATACATCAAACTCACTTGCTCCTTTGTATATTCACTATAATTCCCGTGAGCCGCTTTGTTTCTCAGGTCTAGCCAGGCGGTCACGT
>CAYSIV010000491.1:0-2701 GCA_964431175.1 uncultured Anaerolineales bacterium | reverse complement strand
TATACTCTTTGCTTTGCTAATTCGGCATTGAGAGCGTTAGCTTTCTTAGGCACTATGTCACCTGATGGTTTGGTCATTTCAGTAGGGATACCATTTTTCCGACATAGTTGTCGCAGATGTTCTTCCAAAACGCTTCCTACCATAACAGCTGCTGGGTCTTTGTATCCTTCTGCCAGAAGGTAAGATGCCATATCCAAGAAGTCTGAGAATATCTCTGCGGAGGCGATAGCCTTGACTGTCGTGGTCCAACCCCCCGCCATTTCATCGCGTGCTGCCTGTAGAATTCCCAGGCCCTTTTCCACATCCTCAGGTCGTTCGTGTTCAACCTGTTTGCTAAATTCCACGTAATATGGATGATCCTTGTCAAATGATTTCAGCAGGAATGATAGAGAGGCAGAACGAAATACTTGAAATTGCGTTGTGTCGACAAATACCCATCCATCCGACGATCTCCGCGTTTTAAGCACTCCTTGTGCTACTTGAATCAGTTCGTCTGCTCGTCTGATGAAATCTTCCAGTTTCATGTGGTTTTGCCTGACTGGGATAAGCTACCCAACGTGAACATCGCCCGCTCGCGCGGGTCTGGGCGAATCGCTTGCAAACCCGAACGCTTGCAAGCAAGACCGGCCAGTTTTTCGAGCGTGTAGCGTGAGTCGGCTACATGTGTGTTGGGCCGCCTGATCATTGACGGCGGCTAGATTATTCCGCTGGCCGCTAGGCCTATGAATGCAAGAATGCTTAGGGTGATCGCTCTTTGAGCGCGTTGAATCCATTTGTATCGGTCCATTACGAGGCAAGAGATGTTATAGGCTTCATTTGTGAGTTGCTCAAGTATCTGATGCTCTGTGAGCGATTCTATTGCATTTGAATATGCTTTTGAGTTTTCGAATTCGGAGATCTTGCCTGACCAATAGACATTGAACTCGCTGTCAGAAACTTTCATGACCTGCTTGCGTTTGTGGGCTCCAAAAGGTGCTAAGACTTGAATAGCAGACAGGCTCGAAGTTACAATGCCGGCTAAGGAAACGATCAGCAGGCCGAATCTAAAGAAGGTCCAGGCGGATGAGGCGAGAGGTGTAGGAGTTGGCAAACCCAATGCGCTAATGGCTGTCAACAGCACGGCGTTTGCTCCGAGGAGAATAGAGGCCTTACTTTCCACCGCGTCTCGTCGCTTTTCTGCTGCCAGAATGACGCTCTTGAGGAAATCGTTTTTTTTGTCATTTGAAGCGAGTGGGTCGGGTTGTTTTGTCATTTGTAGATCCTCAATTGTTGCCTGCCAGGTTTTTCAAGACAAGCGGCCCAACATATTAGTAGGCGGCCAGTCTTTGCGGCAAAATCACCCCCACAAGCCCAAAATGCCGCAATCGTTTCGCCGCAATCTCTCCCCGCCAAGTATAGCCCAACTCAATCCCGCCGCAATGCACTTTTAGTCTCGCTCAAATAAAAAGGCCGCCGGACTCAGCCAGCGGCCCGGTTCAGCTCACCGGCAACGCCGCCTTGTACTTCCCCGCTTCGTTGATCGCCTCCAAAGACTGATGCCGGAAGTAGGTGTTGTACAACTCGGCGTAGTGGCCGCCGTCGGCCAGCAGTGAGTTGTGCGTGCCCTCTTCGATAATCTTGCCCTGGCGCAGGGCGATGATCCGGTCGGCGTTCCATTCCATCGTATAATATATTAGCCAACCTTCGATGACGAGCGGTTGCCTAGAGTCGGGAGAGCGCCATGCAATACAAAGACATTATCACCATTGAGCCGGGCAAGCGAGGCGGCAAGCCGTGTATTCGGGGTATGCGGATTACGGTTTACGATGTCCTGGAATACCTGGCCTCCGGAATGACCCAGCCGGAAATCCTAAATAGCTTCCCCTATCTTACAAAAGAGGATATTCTAGCCTGTCTAAGTTTCGCCGCCCAGCGTGAGCGATTAATGGTGGCTGTCCGACTGTGAAATTGTTGCTCTTCGACCAAAATCTTTCGCCGCGCCTTGTGGACGATTTGGCCGATCTGTATCCCGGTTCGGTCCATGTTTCGACCATCGAACTGGGCACTGCTTTAGATTGGGTAGTGTGGGCTATATGAAACCAACTAATTGCTACGGTTTTGAGGCGCATGAACCTGCAAAATTCGCCGAGATTCTGGCCGTTTTTTGCGATTCAAAACCGCAATTATTTCTTGGTTTCATTTAGTGGCCGGCAACGGCACGCGAAGCAGGAATCCGCCCGTCTCATGGTATAATGCGCCCGTAGCTGAAATCTGCCCGTATGGGTGGGTGCTCTGAAAAGAGCTAGGCCAAAACCCCCTAACGCTCCGGCGTGATGGGGGATTTTTGTTTACTTCAACTCGCGCAAAACTCCAGCACGAATTGCCCGATCCCATAAGGCTTGCATCTCCGGTTGGCCTTCCCGCGCCGCCCGGCTCAGGCCACACACCGCATCCGCTAACCGAATCAGAGCATCATTTTCGTCTTTGCAAATCCCTTTCACTTTTCCGCCGCCCACTCCCATCCGCCGCAGTTCAAGCGTGGCGACCCGCTCTTGCGCTCTCGGCAAACCATCAATCCTGATAGTGGCTTCATACTTCTCGCCTCCTGCAACAGTCAGCGCCTGGGCAATGGTTGCCAGAGTCAGGCGAAAATATTCGCGTCGATTCAAATAAGTGGCTACGTACAGTCGCCCCCGAAAGGCCGGTTCGGCTAGTATTACAA
>CAYSIV010000490.1:0-3068 GCA_964431175.1 uncultured Anaerolineales bacterium | reverse complement strand
GCGCGGCCAGGAGCGCGTCGCGCCCGGCCGCGATGGCCGGCCAGCCCAGGGCCTGCACGGGCGTGGGCTCGGCGAAGCGGCGGCGGAACCAGTTGTCGACCGCGGGATGGAACATGGGGCGCCAGTATAATCCGCGGCGTGCCGGCGGGGAAGCAGGTCGCCGTTCGGGCGCCTGCCCTTACGGAGTGATCGAGAAGCGGCCGAGCTTCGCCGGCCGATAGATCGAGAAGTCGGTTCGGTCGAGCGTGAAGATGTGCCTGATTCCCTCTCGTTCGGCTACGGCCACCAAGGCGGCGTCCGCAAGATCCATCGGCCGGTCGCGGTACTTCTCCATCAGGGCGCGCATCCGTCCCATGTCGGCTTCCGTCAGGTCGAGGATCATAATGTGCCGGGCGTCGAGCACGTCCCACAGGACCCGCTGCGCCTTCCAGGAGACGGCGCCGAGCAGGTACATTGCCTCGGTCACAACGGGCCAGACCGTGAACAGCGTCGACGGCAGCCCCTTCAAGGCCCTGACGCAGGCCTCGTGTCCATGGTCCGATCGGTCCAGCATTGCCACGATCGGTCCGGTGTCAGCGAGAACGGCGTGCACGGCGGTGCTCGATCAGCAGCGCGGTGAACCGCTCGCCGGTCCGCTTGGAGAGCTGGGCCCCATGACTGTCGACGCGCCCGATCAGCCGCCCCAGGGCCTCGTGGGCAGTCACGGGCTTGTCGGCGCGCAATTCGGCGTCAGCCAGGCTCCGGATGGCCCGGCGAATAAGCTGCGACTTGCTCTCGCGCCGCTTCGCAGTCAGGTGGCGCAGCATGCGCTCCGTATCCCGGTCGAGACGAACGGTGGTCGTCATGGCGGTCTTCCTGATCTGTATTGTAAGACAATTATGTAATACAGGTCAATCTCAACCCGGCGCCGTCCCGCGCTCAGGGGGCGGACGGCGCCTTGCGCGCGCGCACGCGCCTGAACAGCAGCACCAGCGGCACGCAGGCGAGGGCCATCAGGCTCATCAGCCGGAAGATGTCCATGAAGGCCAGCAAGGTCGCCTGGGCGACGAGCTGGCGGTAGAGCACGCCCATGGACTGCGTGGCCGCGGCCATCGGGCCCACGCGCACGGCGAGCCCGCGGCGGAGCGAGTCGAGCCAGCGCTGGTAGGCGGGGTCGTAGGGCGTGAGGTGCGTGACCAGAGTCGCCTGGTGCACCTGCGCGCGCCGCGCCAGAAGCGTGGCCGCGGCGGAGATGCCCAGGCTGCCGCCGAGATTGCGCATGAGGTTGAAGATGCCCGCCGCGTTGCCCATCTGCTCGTTGCGCAGCGTCCCCAGAGCCGTCGTCGAGAGCGGGATGAAGATCGTGGGCGTCGCCAGCCCGTTGAGGAAGGTCACCCAGGCGACGTTGGACTGCGCGATGTTGAAGGTGAGGCGGCTCAGCCACATGCCCGACAGGGCCAGCAGCCCGAAGCCGGCGCCGATCATCACCCGGCTGTCGATGAGCCCCACCAGCCGCCCGACCACGCTCGCCGCCAGCAGGGCGCCCACGCCGCGCGGGCTGATGGCGAGCCCCGCCTGGAGCGCGGGGTAGCCCAGCAGGGTCTGGAGGAACAGGGGCAGCAGGGCGGTGGTGGCGTAGAGCACCATGCCCATGGCGGTGATCAGGAGCGTGCCCAGGGCGAAGTTGCGGTTGCCCAGCACCTGGAGGTTGACGATGGGCGAGTCGGCGCGCAGCTCGCGGACGATGAACGCGACCATGGAGACGGCCGAGATCACCAGGAACCAGCGGATCCACGTCGCGGCCAGCCAGTCGTCCTCCTGGCCCTTGTCGAGCATGATCTGCAGCGTGGCCAGCCACACGATCATGAGCCCGAAGCCCAGGTAGTCGATGCGCCGGCGCCCCGCGGCCCGGGCGTAGGGCGGGTCCTCGAGAAAAGCCTGCGCCATCAGGGCCGCCACCAGTCCCACCGGCAAATTGATGTAGAACACCCACCGCCAAGAATAGTTGTCGGTGATCCAGCCGCCCACCGTCGGCCCCAGGATGGGCGCCACGATCACGCCCATCGCATAGGCGCCCATGGCCACGCCGCGGCGCTCGGGCGGGAAGCTCTCGAGCAGGATGGCCTGGGCCAGCGGCTGGAGCGCGCCGCCCCCGGCGCCCTGGAGCACGCGCGCCCCGATGAGCAGCCCCAGGCTGCCGGCGGCGCCGCAGAGCGCCGACGAGGCGGTGAACAGCACGATGCAGCCGATGAGGAAGCGCTTGCGGCCGAAGACCCCGCTGAACCACGCCGCGGCCGGCAGGACGATGGCGTTGGAGACGAGGTAGCTCGTGAGCACCCAGGTGGCTTCCTCCGGCGTGGCCGACATGCTGCCCGCGATGTGGGGCAGCGCCACGTTGGCCACCGAGGTGTCGAGCACCTCCATGAAGGTGCCGAGCATGACCGAGGCGGCGATGAGCCACGGGTTGTAGCGCGGCCGCCATTCGGCGGGCTCGGCGGCGGGCGGGGCGGGCGCGGTGTCGTCGGCCATGGGCGCTTGACGGGCCAGAAGGGCGCCGCCATTATAAGCGCAAACCCATGGCCGATATCCTGCACGAATTCTCCGGCCGCGTGCGCACGCGCTTCCAGACCTATCAGCAGGCGCCGCCACGCCGCCGCCACGCCGCCGGCGCGGTGGCGGCGCTGGTCCTCGCCGCGTTGGCCTACGGCGGCTACCTCTGGTGGCACTCGCGCATCCATGTCTCCACCGACGACGCCTACATTGCCGGGCACATCGCGCCGGTGAGCGCCCGCGTGCCGGGCACCGTGCTCCAGGTGCTGGTCAACGACAACCAGGACGTGAAGGCCGACGATGTCCTGATGCGCCTCGACCCGCGCGACTACGAGGTGGCGCTCGCCCAGGCGCGCGCGGCGGCCGCGGCGGCCAAGGGCGACCTCGAGAACGCCACGGCCAACGTACCGCTCACCGACGAGTCCACCCGCAGCCTGGTCACCCAGGCCGAGGCGACCCTGGGCGCCGCCCAGCACGGCGGCGAGATGGCCGGCCATGACGTCGAAGACCGCCGCAACCAGCTCCGCGCCAAGCAGGCG
>CAYSIV010000489.1:0-3079 GCA_964431175.1 uncultured Anaerolineales bacterium | reverse complement strand
GAGCCTGTCATACGCGGCCTGAGCCTGTCGAAGGCCGCTATTTCCGATAGAGTCTTTTGATCAAAAAGCCCCACCATGCCGTGTGTCCGCGGGGTTTTGTGCCTGCCGAGGCAGGGATAGGAATCGTCTCCGGCGGTTTGCCTTGGCTCAAGGCCTATCGCATTCCGTTGGTAAGTTGACCCTCGTCACAAAAGTGTTGGCTCAAAACCGGGGGTGCGGCATCACGAACACAGCAGGGTTAAGTGCCTTATACCACGACCTGAATGATTGTGCAAGAGTTGACTCCAACCCAATTGCCGTCAACTCACCACTTGAATGTGCAGTTCCTGCAACTGGTGCGGCTCTGCCGGAGACGGGGCGCCAGCCATTAAGTCGGCGGCTTGTTGCGACTTGGGGAAGGCGATCACTTCGCGGATGTTCGGTTCACCGGCCAATAGCATCGTCAAGCGATCGATGCCGGGAGCGATGCCGCCGTGCGGCGGTGTGCCAAACTCGAACGCTTCCAGCATATGGCCGAACCGCTCCTGAGCCACATCGCGCGGTAAGCCGATCAGGTCGAATATCTTCTCTTGCAGTTTGCGGTCGTGGATTCTGATTGAGCCGCCCGCGACTTCGTAGTTGTTGCACACCATATCGTACTGCGCGCCGCGCACTTTGCCGGGGTCGGTGTCCAGCAGTGAAATGTCTTCCGGCATCGGCGAGGTGAAGAGGTGGTGATTTGGGTCCCAGCGTTTTTCTTCTTCGCTCCAGGTAAAGAGCGGGAACTCGATGACCCAGCAGAAGGCCAGCACATTCGGGTCGGCCAGGTTGAGGCGGGTTCCCAGTTCGGTGCGCAAACGGTTAAGGGCTGTCGCCACAATCGCCGGTTTGTCGGCCACCAGCAGAACCAGGTCGCCCTGTTTGGCGCCGACCTTTTCCAAAATGGCCTTCATCTTGTCTTCAGTCACAAACTTGCTGAACGACGAGCGCACTTCGTCGCCCACCGCCACCCACAACAGCCCTTTGGCCCCAAACGTTTTGGCAAGCTCAGTCAGCTCGTCAATTTGCTTGCGGCTGTAGCCCGCGCAACCCGGCGTGACAATGGCCTTGACCTGCTCGGCCTCGTCGAAGACTTTGAAGCCGTGGCCTTTGGCCAGATCGGTGACGTTCTGCAATTCCATGCCAAAACGGATGTCGAACTTGTCGTCGCCAAAACGCTCCATGGCCTCGTGATACGAGAAGCGCGGCCACGGCTTCTGCAGAATTTTCTTGTCGCCCACGCTCTCGGCCAGGGCCGTGATCAACCCTTCCACCAGATTCATCACATCGTCGCGTTGAACGAAGGACATTTCCATGTCCAACTGGGTGAACTCGGGCTGGCGGTCGCCCCGTTGATCCTCGTCGCGGAAACAGCGGGCGATCTGGAAGTAACGCTCGACCCCGGCCACCATCAGCAGTTGTTTGAGTTGCTGGGGCGACTGCGGCAGGGCATAAAATTCGCCAGGGTGCACGCGGCTGGGCACGAGGTAGTCGCGCGCGCCCTCGGGCGTGGTCTTGAAGAGGATCGGCGTTTCGACTTCGATAAAACCCTTTTCGTCCAGATACTTGCGGATAAATGTGGAAACGTTGTGGCGCAGGACCAGGTTGCGGCGCATGCGCTCGCGCCGCAGGTCGAGATAGCGGTACTTCAGGCGCAAGCTTTCATCCACCGCCACTTCTTCGTTGATATAGAACGGTGTTGGCTTGGCGGCGTTTAGTAGTTTAACTTCGAGGGCCTCAACTTCAATCGCGCCCGTCGCCAGGTTCGGGTTCTCGCTTCCGGCCGGGCGCGGGCGCACCCGGCCCGTCACTTGAACCACGTATTCGTTTCGTAAGTCGCCAATGGCGGCGTGGGCGGCGGCGTTCTTGGGGTCGGCCACCACCTGAGTCAGGCCCCAACGATCGCGCAAATCAACAAAGGTCAGGCCGCCGTGATCACGGCGGCGGTGCACCCACCCGGCCAGTGTCACCGTCTGGCCGGCATGTTCAGCGCGTAATTCTCCGCAAGTATGTGTCTTGAGCATGGAATCCTCCTGATAATAGACATTATCGGGAATAACATTATGACGCTCCCCAACCGCGTCCTCGCGGTTGCCCGAAGGGGCCCGCGAGGACGCGGGCTATGAGCTTATTTCCGATAAGGTCCAATAAATAAAAAGCCGCCCGGCTGAGTGACCGGGCGGCTTCATGAGTCTGTTAGAGCAGGCAATCACACGGCGAACAGAACAAAACGGAGCCCCCGGTTGGGGTCATCGTTATTATTCAGGTTCGCGTCATCAACAACCAAAACTCGTTTCATTGGGCGGGATTATAGCATCTGGCCTGAGGCCGGTCAAGAACCGGACGCGCTTTCAAAGAAGAGCGACCACCAGATCTCAAAATTACTGGGCGGTGTCGGTTCAACGGTCACTGTCGGGGCGGGCGTGGTGACGGCCCCGAGTGGCGCCACCGGCACTACCAGCACCTCGCCCGGTTGAACGTAGCGGCCTTCGCCATGCGCCCACTGGGCCACATAGGCATCGGAGGCGGCAAAAGCCACTTCCGTCGCCAGCGCCGACTGAGTAGCGGCCAGCGCCGTCACCTCAGCCCGAAGCTGATTCGATTCGGCGGCGATTCGTTGTTCGGCCTGAATGCGGCGGTTGAAGTCGATGATGACCGACAGCCCGATGATTAACCCGACCACCACCAACACCTGCGGCAGTGAAATGTTCAATCCGCGTCTGCGGTCTCTTGGTTTGGCTTCCGTTGCCATTCTTGGACCCTCAATCTTGTATAGCTCTGCAAAAAGTGTGCCTGAATAATACTGTCAGCCGCGAATCGGCGCAACTCAACAAAAAATCCCGGTTGTGACCCAACCGGGATTTTGTGCCGAAGGTGGGAGTCGAACCCACACGACCTTTCGGTCACTACGCCCTGAACGTAGCGCGTCTGCCAATTCCGCCACTCCGGCATAAGTGAGGCAAGCCACATTCTATCCAGTTTCAATGAACTGTCAAATATCAAAACTAACTCATCTTACGCAAACCGCTCTGGTGTCATTCCCGCGTAGGCGGGAATCCAG
>CAYSIV010000488.1:0-3089 GCA_964431175.1 uncultured Anaerolineales bacterium | reverse complement strand
TTATGGGTTGCGTGGCAATGTTGCGGTAATTACCGGAGCGCTGGATGAGCCGAGCGTAAAATCAGACCCCAATACTTTTACACTAGCCGATCTCGGCCTGTCGGACGCCACCATTTATGGCATTCGGACGCAAAAGCGGTTTGTGTCATTCTTTGCGCCGTGGACCTGGAACGTTGGGCCGGACCCCCGCATTGTCGTATCGTACATGCACTCGGTCCGTCTCGATCCCGATACCTCCGGGCTGACGGTTGAGCTGAACGGTAAGCCTATTGGGAGTGCGCCGATTGATACCACTCAACAGGGCGAGCAAAAGGTTTCAATCCCTATCCCGGCCGAAGATATTTTGGTCGGGCAAAATAACCAGCTGGCATTTAGTATGATCATACAGGCCCCCAACCAGTGCGGGTCTTTTCAGTCGAACGCAATTTGGCTGCGTTTGCGGAGCACGTCACTGTTGTATCTGCCTCACACTGTTAGGACCGGCGCTGATAATGTTCAGTATCTCGACCCCGTCTCTTACCTCTTCACAACCACCGAAGCGAAGCCCATCTGGTTCTCACTGCCTCCTCAGCCCTCGGCAGATGAACTGAAAGGCCTGGCGCAATTGAGCCTAATCATAGGCAACCAGCGACATAAATCCTTGTCGGGCCCTCGCGTCACATTCCAAACCCTGCCCGATCCGGAGGGCTACGAGTCCTACCATGTCGTGGCGATAGGTCAACCCGGCACTAACCCCATGATCGCTTTGGTCAATGATGCACTTCCCCAACCCTTTGTGCCAGGTCAAACCACCTTGCGGCAAGGGGCCGGCAACATCACCTATCAACTGCCGCAGGGCTTCAGTCTGGGCATCATCGAGGTAGCGCCTTCCCCTTGGAACCCGGACTCTGGGGTAACGGTTGTTACTGGCATCACTGCTGAAGGGCTGGCTTGGGCGCTTGACACAATCACTAACAGAGATTTGCTCGATCAGGTTGATGGCGACGTCGTCTTCGTCTATAAGGATACAATTGAGGCGATTCATTCCGCCGATCTGACCAGCGCCACTGTGCCCGAAGCCATCGCCAGCGTGTCCGGTGGGGAAACGCCTGTCGAGAGTACGCCTACTCCTACCCCTGTTCCCGTCGCGCTCGTGGCTCCCTCAAGCATCCCTGAAAAATACCAGCCACGCACCCAACCAATTTCCGAGGAGGCCAGCAGGCTTGTTTTGGGGGTTATAGGGGTAGGCGTGTTACTGGGGCTGGGAGGGGTTATGGTGCCGCTGATTCGGGCCAATCGTGGGCGGCGCCGAACGCCCAGGGCGTGATGCTGATTTGCTCTTCGAAGAGCAAATCAGCATGCCTTTGAGAATCTCGAGCTTGATGTAACCGCATTTACACATTGAAGTAGTGTTGCCTACGGCTGGATGCACAGATTTTATTCCGTATGGTTACAGTTGCCATGCAACAACGAGAAGCTCACTAATTTTGTTGCCAACTAGAATCCGAAAGCTATTAATGGAAAGCACACTCGTGAAATCACAACCGGGCATAAAGATATTTAAAGCCCATCCTTCACTCTGGCTGTTTTTTATTATAGGTCTGTCTTGGATCCTCAGTGCGAGTTGGATCATCCGCTATCCACCCGCCTTTGATATGGGCGAAACGAGCCACTGGTGGCCGATAGCAATGAATGTGGCCCAAGGCAGAGGATATGTTTTTTGCGAAACAGCATATTTCCCTTTTTGCGGGCCAACGAATGAAACGACTGCCCAGCGTGAGCCAGTGCCAGTGTTGCTGTATGCCGGTATTGCGATGCTCACGAATGGGTCGTTACCTGCTGCTACCGGCTTGGAGATCTTGATCAATTCAGCAATTGTGGCGGCTGTCTATTTCATGGCCTATGAGCTAGTTGATTCATCGGTGGCCCCCCTGGCCGCGCTGATTTGGGCGATCTACCTCCCGGCTCTAGAGTTGTTGTCACAAGTCTCAGGGGATTTATTAGGAACATTCGGTATCGCTTGGGGGATGTTTCTCTTTTTGCGCGCCAAACGAACTATGAAAGCGAGCGACTGGCTCCTGGCCGGAGTGTTAATGGCTATCGGAAGTCTGTCACGGTCAGTGGCCCTGATTATAGCTGGAGTATTGGCTATCACCCTGCTCCCTTGGCGACAACTTATTAAGATGGGGAGCAAAAGATTTTCAGTTAGCCGCCTGCGGCCATTTATACTTTTCGCCTCAGCAGTCTCGCTAACGATATCACCTTGGGTGCTGCGCAATTACTTCGCTTTTGACCAGATAGTGATTGGCTCAACACTGACTGGTTATAATATGTATCGTGAGAACTATATGCTGACGACCAACAATTACCTGCGTTTTATCAATGGCATTGAGGGGCGGCAGGCTATCGATAAACTAATAGCTCAACGCGCAGATTTACGCGGCGCAGAAAATGAAGCGCAAATGGACAGGGTATATAAAGAGGAGGCTCTTAAGATAATAGCCGCCGAACCAGGGCGTTATTTGCTTCTGTCAGCCTATCGATTTCTGCCGCTTTGGTTCGACTGGAAGGTAGAGGAAGCCTATGGATACCGTTCCGGCCTGACAGGCTTTGTTGACAGCATCCAGCAAGGCGCTTTGCTTATTCTAGCTTTAATTGGCTTATCCCGGCTAAAATGGCGCGCCTGGCCGTTGGCGTTGAGCATCATCGTCATTTCCGCATCCTATATGGCCGTTATCAGCCGGCTTCGTTTCATTGTTGTTGTGATGCCACTTGTGTCAGTTATTGCCGCCACAGGATTCTCGCTCTTATGGCAACGAATAATATTCTACCGGAACTCCGATCCGCGAAAGTTAATTTGAACTTCAGGCAAGCAGCCAGAGTATTAGCCAGCAAAGTGTAGAGCGAGAGCGGCAATGCAAACCGGATAAGATCGTTTCCAGGACTGGCGCGGTGAGCGGCATAAGATGTGCATATGAGGTGAAAATGAATAAAAAGAACCTGTTTTTCAAACCCGGCATCTATTTGACGATGGCGATTTACATTATCTTAACCTTTACGGTACTTGCGTTTGGGGATCGAGTTGCCAGCGCAGCACTGCCCGAGGATCA
>CAYSIV010000487.1:0-3089 GCA_964431175.1 uncultured Anaerolineales bacterium | reverse complement strand
AAGCTCAGGGCATGCTTTCGCCTCACACGGCTCCTCAAGACAAGGGCTGTTGTCATCAGCACCCCTGCGAGTAAAACAAGTCTCACAGCGACTTGGTCAATGTCATGTTGGAGGTAGAGAGTTTCCTCTCTGGCTTTCAGTGCATCAAAGATGCCTGTCATAAAGCCCGGTCTCCGCCAGTTCCTTGACCTTCCCTTGTCCCGGCCTCACGTCAGCATATCCTTGACGTTACTCAAGGCCTTTGCTTCTTGAGGCATCCTTCTCTTCAATGGCTTATGGTTGGTTGCCTACTCTTGCGAGAACCACTGAAGATTGCCCCGTTCCGAATGTCCATTTGTTGTGACGATAGGGTGGTGCTTTACACCGGGTATCTGACGAGCGGTGTTACGTACGCAGAGGCTACGTAACCTGATACCAGTTCCCGTTTGGGCCAGCCTGTTAGCCAATGTAGGCTGGTTGTGCATGACGATGCCTCAATACACCTTCACTTGCGTTACCCATAGTCACTTGCTTGGCGGGATCGTCACGTCTGGCTCGCGCTTACCGCCTTTTCTCCCTTGCACTCCAGCCCTGAGCGAAGCCGAAGGGTTGATAACCAGTCGCACGCCGTAGGGAGATGCTGTCTCCTGACCACTTCAAGGATAGGGGTTACACCTACATGGACATTCAGTTGTCAAAGTACACTTGCACTTTGCCGCTCAGCCCCTATACTTGCGTATAGTTTCGAGCGAACGGGTCGCACCAAAGCGTTCTCAGAAACAACATCACCACGAGCGACTCTGATCTTATCTTCGGACTCGTCATTTCGCGCGGAATGTCAAGCGCGACGCAAAAAATCAACAAAAATCACGCAAACGATTAAACGCAAACAAGGCGTTCTCATTTTGAGGACGCCCTTTTTTTATCTCAACCTGTCGCGCTCAAGCAGAGACAACCGGCACGAGTTGAAAGCCAAGTTTCGCGGCTTTCTTCGTCATGTACTTGATTTGTTGTTCTTTGTATTTCTTCTCGTACTCATTCACGCTCAATGGTTCGTATTCCACTTGATACTTCAACATGCGATATACCACACGGGCGATGGCATGCGCCGTCGCCACCGTAGCTTGCGCCGGTCCCAGCCGCGCTTTCAATCGCCGATAGAGTGCGCCAAATGCGCAATCGGCCTGCTTCACCGATTGCGCCGCCATCCGAAAGGCTTGTCCGGCGCGGTTCTTCGTTTTCAAAGTTTTGTTCTTCAACACTTTTCCACCCGAAATTTCATGCTTCGGCGCCAGCCCCAACCACGAACAGTAATTCCCCTCAGTCGGAAACTTACTCATGTCCGTTCCGCATTCCATGATGACCGTCTGCGCCAACGACACCCCAAACCCATGCACGACCGAAATATCCACGCCACTGATGCGCTTCAAATGCTGACGAATGTCCGCCGCATTTTGCGGCGCGTTCTTGCTGTGCGAGTTGCGCTTCTTCGGCGGAAGCGGCGGCAAGTCGTCTACTTTCCAATCGGGGCGCACCACCGCGTACAGGCGGTCAATCTCCACGTCGCAGAGTGCGATTTGCTTCGTGTAAAAATCGTACATCTCCAGCGATTGCTTGACGATGAAGAGATGTTCTTCGCGCCATGTCCCCGTCAACGCTTTGCCGATTTCTTCCGCGCTTTTTTTGCAACGTCGATCGCGCAACGCCGCCAACTTCTGCGGGTCACGCTCGCCTGCCACGATAGCACGGATGATGGCTTGCCCCGTCTCGCCCGTCACGTCGCTTAACGCCTGCGAGAGTTGAACGTTCATTTGCAACAACGCCTTTTGGATATGTTGAATATGCGGCGCGCGATGTTCTAGCAGTTGGGCGCGATGCCGCAACAGCGTCCGCAATGCGATCAATTCTGCTTGCGGGCGAAACGAACTTTCCAACAATCCGTAATTGTGCAAAGTTTGAATCCATTGCGCGTCCAGGATGTCGCTCTTGCGTCCCGCCACTCTTCGCAACGAACGCGAACTAATCAGCAGACATTCCAAGCCCTGCCGTTCCAATTCTTCAAACAACGGAATCCAATACACCCCCGTGCTTTCCATCGCAACGGTCTTTATCTGATGTTCATGCAACCACTTCCCAATGGCTTGCAAGTCCACCGTGTAGTTGCCAAACGCTTTCACGATTTGCGTGGTCTCATCTCCCGCCATATCATGCCCGTAGGGTACACAGGCAATAATCTCCACGGCGCCAATATCCACGCCCGCCGCGTTGGGATTCACTTTACTCATCCCCGCAAACGGGTGCGCTTCTTCGAGTCCGGGGGTGCGCTTGCCTTTTTTTCTCATTTCAATTTACTCCTTTGTCGAAAAGATTTTTTGGCAAGCCCAGTCACTTGGGGGGATTAGCTTTCTCATCGGGGTCGCTTGGGTCAAAAAAAACTTGACCGCGCGCCGCCAGTATTTAAATCAATTTGACCGGAAACCACTGCCTGCCCTGAGCGTAGCCGAAGGGGTGCACTGCGGGAGTCGCTTTGCGCGCTCTCCATTGCTTTGTACGGCTTGCGTGCTTGCCAGTTGGAGTATACTGTCGCTGGTATACTGTCGCTGGTTGTCGAGCGAAGCGTGTCGAGACACATTGCGCCCTTGTTTCTCTTGTATAAAATGATCGCGTGCGATATTCATGGGTGCACTGGACGCTGGGGATTCTGCGGCATTTTCAAGCATTTTCCTCGCTTCAGGTTTTTCCTGCTCCCAAACATTGTCCACGCCCGCCCCAGCGCCAGTAACGCAAACCGTTAGCCCGCTGGTGCGGGGGCAGCTCGGGTCAATTGCTTATGCAAGTTTAGTTTTGGAAGCAAAAACAGGTTTGTGCTCTCAAAAGAATCTTTGGCGCTGAGTCGATGGTTAGGGCAAGTCAATGAACTGCCAAGTCTGGCAACGAGCAAAAGGGGCAGGCGCTCTCTACGAGCTCAGCGCGCGGTCTAAGTTGCGGTCGGCGAGGGGATCGCTCCCCTCGCCGCCGTTTCAGAACCGTGCTTGAGACCCTTCGACAAGCTCAGGGCATGCTTTCGCCTCACACGGCTCCTCAAGACAAGGGCTGTTGTCATCAGCACC
>CAYSIV010000486.1:0-3163 GCA_964431175.1 uncultured Anaerolineales bacterium | reverse complement strand
TCCCCGCTGCCATCATAGCGGCATTACAATAGCATGGTCTGGACCGGAGGTGAAGCATGCGCTGGATCGCGATTCTGCTGGTGGCGGGAACGCTCCCTCGCCGCCAATGTAACGCGGGTGCTCGACGCGCTCGATATGCTGGGCGACCCGCTCCCGGCTGAAGAGGGCTTCCACCAGCGACGGATGTGCTTGGAGCCGGGACAGCTCCGCTTCGTCTACCTGGACGAACGTGGCAGTCATGGACATGGCAGTATGTCTCCTGTTCAGTTTAACCGGGGCCCGCCAGTCCCGCTTCGGCTGTACGCTCAAGAGACTGGCGCTGGGCGTTGTCTTGGATCTCTCTAGGCCCAGAGACGGGTAGCCGACTACGGGACCAGTGCCACCGGGCCGGAGTGACCGCCGGGCAACGGCGGCATGGCCTGCTCCCACGGTATCCTGCGGGCGCGAGATGATTCAAGTGTCCAGCATGTTCCACTCGTCGCCTCTAGCACGTCTAGCGGGTGTCTAGCGCCCGCAGTTCGGGTCGAGGGAAGGGGGGTCTAGCAGGTTCTAGCAGGTTAACCGGTGTTAGCAGGAGGTTGACGGGACCCGGACTCGGTTGTATGGTAGTCTTTAGCCGTTGTGCAGAAAGAGAAGAAGAGATGTCCAAGTCTTTGATTGCCGGAGATTTACGCTTCTATATTGAGGCCGAGCCCGACCGCGTGTACGCCGTGATTATCGCCGCTCGCGAATCTGAAAGGATTGGCCATTTGGGGGTGGGCGAATCGAAAGTCTTCATTAGGAGATTTCTAGACGAGCGCGGTTATGTTTTCGGAGAGAGTGAATATTATCTATTTGCTTCTGTGTCGGCATCCGATATAAGGCAGCTAGCGGCGCTAACAGAGTGGGTCACGGGCATCTGGTCGGATGCACGGTGTGCCGTTCAATTGCTGGATTCGGTCAAGACTGTCGGTGCCAAGAAGAGTTGGAAGGCTTTCGACGCGCAAGGAGAGGGGATTACCTGGGCGGTTCTGGACACTGGTATCCGCTACGACCACCCGCATTTTCAGCGTTACAGCACGATCGTCCGGCAATTGAGCAAGAATTTCTCTTCTTCACCGCAGGATGAAGACGTAAATGGACACGGAACGCACGTGTCGGGAATCATTGCCGGCTGCGCCACTCGGAAGGACAGCGATTTGCCGTTTCGGGTTGCCACGTATCTTGAAGACGAACGTCATCCGATGATCAACCACCTAGATGGGCTGCCTTCCGGCATTGCGCCTATGACCAAGTTGGTGAACGTCAAAGTCCTCGATGACGACGGCATGGGCTCCGCGTCCACAGTAATTCTCGGGCTCGAATACATCCGCAAGCTGAACCAGGGGAGCACCAGGATTCGGATCGATGGCGCCAACCTAAGTCTCGGATACCCGATCGACCCAAAGTGGCCTGTGGGCGGCCACACCCCGTTGTGCGGGGAAGTCCGGAGAGCGGTCAATTCAGGCATCATCATTGTAACTTCGTGTGGGAACGCCGGTTACGAAACCATTCGGCTGAGTGACGGAGGGAGTGAGGAACCGATCCGCTCGCGTTCGATCACCGACCCGGCGAGCACCGAGGAAGCAATCTCGGTGGGTTCCGTGCACAAGTCGGAGCCCAAGACCTACGGGGTCTCCTACTTCTCATCCAGAGGACCTACTAGAGATGGCCGCCAAAAGCCTGATCTTGTGGCGCCAGGAGAGGCCATAATCTCTTGTTCGCTAAACTTTGATCATCCCGATGCGTCGTGTAGGTACGATTACGAAGAGAAGAGTGGAACTAGTTTCGCGGCAGCCCACGTCTCCGGTGCAATCGCCGCCTTTCTTTCCGTACATACCGACTTAAGAGGAGATCCTAACCGAATTAAGGAGATCTTTCTGAATACAGCCATGAGCCTTGGCCGCCAGTCTGCCGACCAAGGTGCAGGTCTGTTGGATCTGTTCCGAGCTCTAAGCTTCGATACTCTTAGCGGTCGAGGCACTGGAGGGCCGCAAGCAGTACGGGCATCAGAAGGAGCGAGAGATGCGGAGGAGTTGACTTCGTTCAGGGGTGGGCCCAAATCACGCGACCCGGGTCCAGTGGGCACGAAGGTTTTTATCGGCCATGGTGGATCGGAAGCTTGGCTGGTGTTAAAAAACTTCTTGACGGACCGGCTGAAGGTAGACTGTGACGAGTTCAATGACGAATCTGCCGCGGGTGTTGCAACCGTAGGCCGCTTGCGGACCATGCTCGAACAAGCCCAGTTCGCATTCTTAGTAATGACGGCGGAAGACGTGCACGCGGATGGCAAGCCACACGCTCGGGAGAACGTCATTCATGAGGCAGGTCTGTTTCAAGGGCGCCTCGGTTTCGAACGTGCAATCGTTCTCCTCGAGGAGGGATGTGCTGAGTTCTCGAATATTCACGGACTGACCCATATTCCCTTCCCAAGAGGAAACATCAGAGCTGCCTTTGAAGACATTCGGCTGGTCCTTGAACGCGAAGGAATCATCCAAAACCGTTAACGCCACTTATAGTGCACTATAGTGCACACACCATCCTCTTACGCGTTCTTCGGACATGACTGTTTCCAATCCCCATATCAGCACGCGACCAATCTGGTGAGTCGCCGGGGCTCACGCGGTCTCTGCTTATGAATACCCGGAGGTCCGGTCACGACCACACCGAGCCGCGGCAGCAGGTGCGCCGTCATCGTCGTATTCAACCTGCCTCATAACGCCCCTACCGGAGAATGGCCCGCGTGAGCCGATGCCTCTCGGTAAATCCCCTTCGCACTACGTGTGCCTGAGAGAGTAGAAACGCCAAGGACAGGCCGGAGGCCTGTCCTACCGGAGGCGCTCTTTGAGGAAGGCGATCACCGCGTCCAGTGCCTCCACCGCCCGCGGGTTCTTGAGGTTCCCGTCGAAGCCGTGTGGCCCGCCTGGGATCCGGATGAACTGGTGCCGGACCCCGTGGTGCTCCAACTCCCCGGCCATCTGCTCGGACTGCGCAAAAGGCACATCGGTGTCTGCATCGCCGTGCAACAGCATCGTCGGCGGATAGTCCTTGGTCACGTTGCGCGCCGGACAAAACGCGTCGAACGCCCTCGGCTCGGTGTCGGGATCGCGGCCCGCCACCTCCTTGGGCCACAGCCCCTGCTGGC
>CAYSIV010000485.1:0-3178 GCA_964431175.1 uncultured Anaerolineales bacterium | reverse complement strand
GCCGGGGCAGTTCGGCCCCCACTCGCCCTCGTTCTCCGGCCCCACCCACAGCACAATGCGGATTTTGTGGCGCACATCGTCGGCCATGTCGTCGTAGTGCTTGCCATCCACGCCCACGACGCGCGCCATCTCGGCCATCGCGCGCAGGGCCGCGTACCACAGCACATTGTCGTAGAGGACATTGAAGCGATTGGCAAGCAGGTCGGCCCAGTCGGCGGCTTCGTGGACCTCGAGCAGGCCGCAACCGTTAGAGTCCTGGTAGCGCAGCCAGAGTAGCGCTTTCTCCAGTGCGGGCCATTGCGCACGTAGAAAGTCCGAGTCGCCTGACGCGCGATGCTGGAAAGCGTGGCCGAGGATGAACCAGAGATTGGAGTCCACCGATCCGGCGTTGGTGTGATCGAGCCGCCCGGTTGCCACACTGACATTATTGGGGATCGCGCCCAGTTCCGATTGCTGTCCGGCGAGCGTCTGAAGTGAAAGGCGCAGACAGGTCTCGTGGCCGGGTGACAGCAAGGCGCCGAGCGAAGTGATGACGCTGTCGCGCGCCCAGACGTGGGGGTAGCCTTCGGGAGAGGCCATCAGCCCGATGGGGCTGCATTCACTTCCCAAAATGGTCTGGGCTTTTTCGAGCGCGATCTCGGTGAGAGTCGTGGTTCTTTCCATTTCCAGCAATCGCCTGTTCATAACATTGCCTCCAGTGCCGCGCGCCGGTCGGCAAAGTCGCCGTTGGTCTGCAATAGCAGACATTCGACCAGCGCCCGTGTCTGTTGAAGCAGGCCCACCGCAAAAGCCATGCACGTCGCTTCGCCGCACTGCTTGCAGTTTGTCTGCGGCAGGAGCGACCACACGTCGAGCGGGCGCGGCGCGCGGCGGCGGGCCGTCACGGCCACGAGTTCATGCCGGTGTTCCCACGTCGTGTTGATGGCGTCTTTGAGCGCGGTCAGCAGTTCCAATCCCTCCTCAACATCTCTAACTTGTGTGATGTATACCTTGTCCGAGTACAGCGTGAGAAAGCCCGGTGTGCGGCGAAAGGTGAGCGTGCGCGCGTCGGGGTTGTAGGCGATGATGCCGGGCAGGGTAGCCATGTAGGGCAACACGTCGTCGAGGGGCTGGTTGGGTTTGCCGATCACGATAATCTTACCCGGCTCGGCCAGGCAAGGCAGGGTGTGAGTGAGGGCAATTGAGTCGAGATACATCATCCACCACGGGTTTTGAGCGCCGCCAGCATTTTGTCAGGTGTGGCAGGCAAATCGTTGAGCCACGCCCCTGTCGCGTTGTGGATCGTGGCTAATGAGCATTTGATCACATTTCCTGCCGGGCGATGTTGAATCGTGTCAGAATCTCACGGCAACACTGCGCCACGCACGCCGGATTTGCACGGTAAAAGGTCTGCCGCCCCTCGTGGCGCGGGATGACGAGATTGGCGCGGCGCAGAATGGCGAGATGATGGGAGATGGTCGGCTGGGTCACGGTGAAGTGCTCCGTCAGTTCGCCCACGCTCATCTCGCGCTCCCGCAAGAGTGCTAGGATGCGCTGGCGCGTCTCGTCGGCCATCGCCTTCACAAAGTCATCGAAGTCGCAACACGTCACGCCGCTCATCGTTCGATCTGCTGAACTTCAGGGCTTAAAGATGTTGCCGGTCATTTGGGTAATGCCCGCACCGGGCACTTCAATCATCACCTTTCAACCGCCTTCGAGCAATTCGCGGGCCTTGCCTTTGAAATGCGTTTTGAGAAAAGCCAGCGCACCCTCGGCGTCATCGTCCATCAGGATGCGCATCAATTCGATGATCTCTTCTTCTTCCAGAACCAAGTTCATGGCCTTCTTCATAGCACCTCCCCTAGCCGATAGCTGGCGCTTCGATGACTATGGCCTGCAGCGCCGCGAGTCTCTCCGCATACGCCGGCTCAAACAACGGCGGGCAATCGGCGATTTTCCTTTGCGAGGCGGCCAGTTTGAGCGCGAAAGTGAAGCAGGTCGGTTCGCCGCATTGCTTGCAGTTAATCTGCGGCAGGAGTTTGTACACTACCATCGGGGTCGGGCGCTGGTGTGTTTCATAATCGGGCGCGATTTCTGATCGGCGCTCCCACGTCCGATTGACCAACGCAATCAGTCCCTCGATCTCTTTCTTCGCCGCCTCTTGATCCTCGACGTTGCTCGTGGCGATCTGGTAAGCGTGGAAAGCGATGTTGTGCCCGCCCTTCTTCCAGATCAGCGCATTGGCCGCGCGATGATAGACCGCGCCGCGCAGAGTGGTGTTGAGATAGGGCAGGGCTTCGGAGATGTCGGTGGTGAGCCGCGCTACTGCCGAATAGCGTTCCGCCCCCGGCTCGCAGGGCGGGGTGAAGACTTCGAGGTCGTAATGTTCGATCAGCATGGCGCTCCTCCTTTCGCGCTGCATCCGACCACATCGTTATCCACTTCCGCTAAACACGCCCGCACTGACAGGCATCACCTCACACAGACAGTAGAATCACGGCGCGCTGAATCGCCAGTAGCACCAGTGCCGCGGCAAAGATGCGGCTGAGTGTGAGCGACTTGACGCGCTTCGCCATGAAGCGCGCACCCAGCCACGCGCCAATCACCGCTGTCACAGACGTGAGGCCCAACATCAGCCCATCGAACTGCGCGTTGGCGAGGTGGCTGGCAAAAGCGGAGAACGACGGCAGCGTGACGATCACGCTGTTCGTCGCCGCCGCCAATCGGGCCGTGTAACCCAACATAACCAGCGTCGGCATCAGCAGGAAGCCCGGCCCCACGCCGAGGAAGCCAGCAAAGATGCCGATCGCGGCACTCAGCACGCCACTCTTCGCGCGTGTCTGATCGGTTATGATCGGCGCTTCGCTGTCATCCATCTTCGGCGGAAACGCCATGCGATACGCGAGGAAGAACAACACACCCACATAGATCCACCACACTACATTCGTCGGCGCGAACTGCAACAGCCACACGCCGCCCGGCGCGGCGATCGTGGTGATGATGAGCAGCGGGATGGCGGTGCGCCAGTCGATCATCTTGGCGCGCGCAAAGGCAATCGCGCCGGAGATGGCTGTCAGCCCATTGAGCCACAACGACCACGGCATGATGACGTGCTTCAATTCAAAGCCGAACAGCCCCAACATCGGCGTGGCGATGAAGGCCACGCCCAGGCCCATCATGCCGGCGACGAAGGACAAAC
>CAYSIV010000484.1:0-3179 GCA_964431175.1 uncultured Anaerolineales bacterium | reverse complement strand
TCGCCCGAGTTCATTGCCGCTCTTGCGGCTTTGCACACAGATTACACATGAGCCATAGTCTCATGGGCAATTCAGCGCGAGTGTCGGCCTCGGACATGCCCATAGCGCCGATTATAGCCGCTTATCAGATACAAGCAAACAAAAAGGCTGTAGGGTTGTCAGCCTACGGCCTCACTCAGCCCCAACAGGCACGCTCGCCCCGGCCAGCCACTCCGCCGCCAAACTGCGGTCAAGCGGGATTGTAATCGAAAAGGCGAGTGGCTCTATCGGCGGATTGAGTACACCTGTTGGACAACAGGCGCGCCTCTCGTTATACTTCTGGACTATGAAATTTGAAGATTTTCGAGATCAATTTCCGGCCACATTCAGCCCGCAGGATCGATTGCTCATCGAGCGCGCCTATCAACTGGCCGAGCGGGCCCACGTCGGCCAAACCCGCGCCTCCGGCGAGCCCTATCTCACCCACTGTGTTGCTGTCGCTAAAATTCTCGCCGAAATGCACCTGCCTGCGCCCGTCATCGCCGCCGGGTTGTTGCATGATACGGTTGAAGACACTGCGGTGACGTTAGATGATTTGCGCCGCGACTTTGGCGATGAGATTGCCAAACTGGTGGACGGCGTTACCAAGTTGACCAACCTGCCGCGGGTCTCCCGCCACGACAAGCCTCACACTGTTGGCGCGCCCCCACCCGAAGATTCAACGCCCGAACAGCCTGAAGCGCGCATCGGCCAGCGGACACGGGATCGCGACGCCGAAACCATCCGCAAGACATTTCTGGCAATGGGCGAAGACGTGCGGGTAGTGCTCATCAAGCTGGCTGACCGGGTGCATAACATGCGGACGCTCAAACATCTCAAGCCAGAGAAACAACGCCGCATCGCCCGCGAGACGCTGGACATTTTTGCCCCGCTGGCCAACCGGCTCGGCATCTGGCGCATCAAGTGGGAACTTGAAGACCTGGGATTCCGGTACGTCGACCCGGCAAAATACCGAGAAATTGCCGGCCTGCTCGACGAGCGCCACCTCTCGCGCGAGTCGACCATGTCAGCCATCATCGAGCAGATCAAAGGCGTGCTGGCCGAGAATCGCATCGAAGCCATCGAAGTAAAAGGGCGGCCCAAGCATATCTACTCAATCTGGAAGAAGATGGCCCGCAAAGACTCCACCTTCGATCGGATTTACGACGTGCGCGCTGTGCGCGTCATTGTCAAGGACATCCCCACCTGTTACGTGACTCTGGGCGTCATTCACGGGCGGTGGACTCCCAAACAGGGCGAGTTCGACGATTACATCGCCACCCCTAAAGAAAACTTCTACCAATCTCTGCACACGGCAGTGGTCTACGGCGATGGCAAGCCGCTCGAGGTGCAAATCCGCACCCCTGACATGCACGAGAATGCCGAGTATGGCATTGCCGCGCACTGGCGGTACAAAGAGGGCGCCAAGAAACGGGACGAAGCTTTTGAGAAGCGCATTGCCTATTTGCGCCGCCTGATGGAATGGCAGAAGGATGTAACTGAAGGGCAGGAATTCGTCGAAGCGCTCAAGACCGATGTCTTTCAAGATCGGGTGTACGCTCTCACCCCGCGCGGCGACATTGTTGACCTGCCCACCGAAGCCACTCCCATTGACTTTGCCTACCACGTTCACACTTCCATCGGCGAACGCTGTCGTGGGGCGCGAGTCAACGGCAGGCTGGTTTCCCTCAACACCGCGCTCAAAACCGGTGATCAGGTGGAAATCATCACCGCCAAACGCGGCGGCCCCAGCCGCGACTGGCTCAACGCCGATCTCGGCTTCGTCAAATCGGCCCGCGCCCGCGAAAAGATCAGGGGCTGGCTCAAGCGGCAAGACCGCGACCTGAACGTCTCCACTGGGCGGAATCTGCTTGAGCGCGAAGTCAAGCGGCTGGGCATTGACGACCTGACCTACGACAAGATCGCCGCCCTGTTTGAATTCGACAAGACCGATGATTTTCTGGTGGCGCTGGGGTGTGGCGACATTCACACCCAAACCGTGGTCAACCGGATCGTGATGTATCTGCGCGAGCAGAAGCAGGAAGATAAAGAAACCCTGCCACCGCCGGTGGCTGAGCGCCGCGCGGTGGAACTGACCTCTGATGAGATTACCATTCAGGGCACGGGCGGTCTGCTGACGCACCTGGCCAACTGTTGCAAGCCGGTGAAGGGCGACCCCATTATCGGCTTTACCACGCGCGGGCGGGGCATCACCATTCACCGCCAGGATTGCCCGAACGCGCACGGAACGCGCGAGATGGAACGATTGATTCAAGTGAACTGGGGCGGGGCGGCCGAGCAGACTTACTCGGTGCCGATCCGGATTCAGGCTTACGACCGTGAAGGCTTACTGCGTGACGTTTCGACGATTGTGTCTGACGAAAAAGTGAATATGACCCGCTTCAACATGTCGGGCGTGGAAGAGAACATTGCCAACATGCTGGTCACGTTGCAGGTGAGCGATCTGGTTCAACTGACGCGGATCATGAACCGCATTGAGCAGTTGCCGAACGTGCTAGACATTCGCCGGTGGAAGCCCGGATAGGCGGCCCGACTCGGGCCAGGTGATTTTGAGGACCTGTTGAATTTCCTGCCGCAGGATGGCGGGCGAGAACGGCTTGAGCAGGTATCGCACCACGCCCAACGCCTGAGCCCGGTTCCGGTAGGCAGTTTCAGCCTGAACCGAGATGATCATGACCGGGATGGCGGCGTACCTGGGGTTCTGCCGCATCTGGGCCAGAAAGTCCAAGCCGGTGAGCCCGGGCAACATCATATCAAGCAAAATCAGATCGGGACTCTGCTTCTCCAAAATGGGCCAGGCTTCGATTCCGCTGGCGGTGTGGATGAGAGTGAGTGGCGCATGCCGCAGGACAAGGCGGATCAAACCGGCCATGTCTTGATCGTCTTCAATGCTCAACACCAGTTTGCGCTCGTCGACCATGACCCTAATTCTAAGCAGATTGTAACTTACCGCAAGTGATATTTGACCAAGAAATATGCTTGACAGGGGTGATATAATGCCAACAGATTGCCCGGTTGAACAATAAAAATCGGGCGGCTATTACGGATGCTCTCTGTATTTGAAGCGCTGACTCGGATCATAGCCAATTTTCAAACGCTCGACTCCGAGGTGATACCTACCGAGAGCGTTGTTGGGCGAG
>CAYSIV010000483.1:0-3214 GCA_964431175.1 uncultured Anaerolineales bacterium | reverse complement strand
CAACCTGCTGTGTCGCCGATTTCCAAATCGGCAGGGCGTGCGACGTTGTATGCCGCGCAAGTTTGGAAACTTGCGATACAGCAGGCTTGGAAGCCTGCGCTACGTCGAAGACAGCCGAAGCCCGGCGCTGCGGCAGGCTGGATGCCGGCCGCCACGACTAAGTCATGTCCCACCACTTTCGCGCCTACACCTTCGTTGACCGCATCACCGCGGTGCGAGCGGGCGTCCGCGCGCGCGGCACTTACGCGATTCCCGCCGCGCTCAATGAATTTTCCCTTTCACTTGTGGCGGAAGCCACCGGTCAACTCGCTGCGTGGTCCGCGCTTGCCGCGGTGGATTTCAAATCGCGACCCGTCGCCGGCATCGCCCGGCTTGTCGAAATGCTCGGGCCCGTGCGCCCTGGCGACTCGCTCGAACTCGCCGCGGAAATCGAGAGTGTGGACCCTGACGCCATCGCCTACGGCGGCACGGCCAGCGTCAACGGCTCGCCCGTGCTCCGGTTGCATCACTGCGTCGGGCCGATGCTGCCCGTGGAAGGGTTCGACGATCCGCAGGCGTTGCGCGAGCACTACGCGCTGCTTTGCGGTGCGGGCGCCAAGCCCGGTGGATTTGGCGGCGTGCCGGATTTGCCTTGCGAGCGCCTCAGCGGCGAGCCTGGCAAGTCCATTCGCGCGAACCTGCAAGTCCCGACGGAGGCGCCGTTCTTTGGTGACCATTTTCCGCGCAAACCGGTTTTCCCCGGCACGCTGCTGATGCGCTCCAAGCTGCAACTCGTCGCCGCTTTGGCCGCGGAAATTCCGGTGCCGGAAAAATCCGCGGCGTGGAAATTGAAAACCGTTTCGGACATGAAACTGCGTGCGTTCATCGAACCCGGCGAATTGCTCGAGTTGGAAGCAAGGCTGACCGCGAGTGAAGGAGACCATGCGACAATCTCCGTTGAATCCCGTCGCGGCAAACGCCTGGCGGGCGCGGCGACCGTTTTGCTCACGGCGTGCGAGTAGGGGAAGCGCGGCGGCAATCCGCGCGGTCAAATCAACGGGTCCACGAGCGCAACGCCAACCGGGGAAAAGTGCCGGGTGTTGTGGGTGGCCAGTGTGTGCCCATGGTGCAGCGCCGTTGCCGCAATCAACGAGTCTTCGCAAGTCATCGTGCGGTTCCTGGTCTTCAAGTCCTGGAGCAATTCCTTCCAGCGAACCAGCACCGGTTCATCCAGCGGCTCTGTTGCCGCCGCAAAATCCCGGCGCACGCCCGTCAGCCACGCGGCGAGCGCGGGTTGACGGGTGAGGGGCGCCGAGTTGACGCCATATTGAATCTCAGCCAGCGAGACGACGCTCAGGAAAATATCTCCGTCGTTCGCCCTAACCCAGGCGACGAGTTTGGGCGGGACAGGCTTCCGCTCCAGAAGTGAAAGCAAATCGGTATCAACCAAAAAACTCATTTCGCGGGCAGCGTGTGTCGCCGCGGGGCGGGCAGCGGGAACGGACAGTTGCCGAATGCGGACAACAGTCCCTTGGCCCCGGTCTTCTTTTTCACGCGCGGCGTCAGAATGAGACTGTTGCGCCCATCACGCACGGGCCGGACCTCCACCACGCCGCCGTTTTGCAGCCCGGCGGCGTCCCGCCACCACTTGGGCAACGTGCCCTGGCCGACCTTTGTCACCGTCAACGTGTCCAGTTCTTTCATCGCCTTTAAGGATTCATTAAAACTGGAAATCCCGCAAGCTGGAAAGTCCCGAGCGCCGTTTTGCTGACTATGGCGATCGCCTCTCAGTTGCTTGCCAGTTTGGCAGCGGTGGCGGGTGTGGATTCGGAAGCGACGGTTGGCCGGACGACTCTCCCTCACCCCGGCCCTCTCCCGCTGGGAGAGGGAGAATCATCCACCGTCTGCCGCGCAATCCGGCGACGGAGCAACGCTCGGGGACTCGAGAGCGACTGAGGGCGGACGAAAGCTGTTCCCTCTCCCAGCGGGAGAGGGCCAGGGTGAGCGAGAACGGCGCAAACTGAATCGGAGTCAGAATTCGGTTCAGCGCTGTGCAAGAAAATGAACTGCGCCCGTGACTGTGCAAAGTTGCGCCCCGACTGACAAAGAGCGACGGCGGGAGAACTTTCGCTTTCCTCACGCCGTTTCTCCCGCCATCGTTTCCCCACATGAAACCGAAGCGTCGCATCGCCATCACGGGCCTCGGCATGGTCACGCCCGTGGGCAACGACACGCCCACCACCTGGGCGAATCTGCGCGCCGGCAAGAGCGGTGCAGGCGTCATCCAGTATTTCGACGCGAGCGGGTTTCCCGTTCGCATCGGTGGCGAGGTGAAAAACTTTGAGCTGCCCGCCGCGCTCGCGAACTCGAAGCATGTCAAGTTCGCCTCGCGCTCGCATCGGTTCGCGCTCGCCGCGGCTGAGGAAGCGCTGACGGACGCGGGCATTCGTCCGCAGCCGGAGAACGCCGCACGCTGGGGCTTCAGCGTTGGTGCGGGCATGATGAGCGTGAGTTATTCGGAGTTGGAGACCGTTCAGCGGCTCTGCACCAACGCGGACGGCGAGCTTCAGCCGGACGGATTTCTCGATCCGAATTTCCCGAACGACCCCGTTTCCTTCTGCCGCACCCAGACCAACGCGGGCTTGGGATTGCTCACCCAGCATTTCGGCACGCGCGGCTACGCCACCGCCGTCCACACCGCCTGCGCCTCCGGCGGTCAGGCGCTTGGCACGGCGCTCAAGGTGATGCGGCGCGGCACGGTGGATTTCATGCTGGCCGGCGGATTTGATTCGATGCTTAACCCGATTGGGCTTTCATCGTTCTGTCTGCTCGGCGCGCTCTCTTCGGACAACGACACGCCGGAACAAGCGAGCCGTCCGTTCGACGCCACGCGCAACGGTTTCGTGCTCGGCGAGGGCGCGGGTTTCCTGGTGCTCGAAGATTGGAATGCGGCGCAGAAACGCGGCGCGAAAATTTACGCTGAACTGGCCGGCGATGGAAATAGCTTGAGCAGCTATCGCATCACGGATTCTCCGCCCGATGGCGACGGGCCGATTCAAGCCATCCGCCAGGCGCTGGCGGATGCGGGCGCGCAGCCGGAGGAAGTGGATTACGTCAATGCCCACGGCACTTCCACGCAGATGAACGACCGCAGCGAGTGCGCGGCGTTGCGGGCGGTGATGGGCGGGCACCTCGAGCGCGTGGCGGTGAGTTCGACGAAGAGTTGCATGGGCCA
>CAYSIV010000482.1:0-3256 GCA_964431175.1 uncultured Anaerolineales bacterium | reverse complement strand
GGATGCCATCGTGGCGGTGAATGGCGAGGGGAACATCGTGCGCGTCAACGCCCAGGCCGAGACGATGTTCGGCTATCGCCGCGACGAATTGCACGGCCAACCCATCGAGATACTGCTGCCGGAGCGCTTCACCCAACGGCACGTGGGACATCGCGCGGGCTACGTGGCCAACCCGCGCACGCGCCAAATGGGCGCCGGCTTGGAGCTTTATGGCCGGCGTCAGGACGGCAGTGAGTTCCCGGTGGACATCACCCTGGGGCCGTCGGAGACGGGCGAGAGCTCAATCGTCTTGAGCATCGTCCGCGACATCACCCAACGCAAGCGGGCGGAAGAGGCGTTAGCGCAGCAGGCCGAAGAACTGCGCCGCTCCAATGCCGAGTTGGAACAGTTCGCCTACGTGGCCTCGCACGACCTGCAGGAGCCATTGCGGGCAGTGACCGGCATGGTCCAACTTCTGCGACAGCGCTACCAGGGCAAACTTGACGCCCGCGCCGACGAGTTCATCACCCATGCGGTGGAGGGGGCCGCGCGGATGCAGGCGTTGATCAACGACGTGCTCGCCTTTTCTCGGGTGGGCACCCGGGGCCAGCCCCTCCAGCCGGCCGACGCCTCCACGATTCTGACGTCCGTGCTCGCCAACCTGGCTGCCGCCATCCGGGAGAGCCATGCGGTGGTGACCTATGACGCCCTGCCGACCGTGATGGCGGACCCCACCCAAATAACGCAACTGCTCCAGAACCTCATCAGCAACGGGATCAAGTTTCGCAGTGAGCGGCCCCCGGAAATTCACGTCGGCGCGGAGCGCAGCGCGGACGAGTGGGTCTTTTCGGTGCGCGACAACGGCATCGGCATTGAGCGGCAGTATTTCGACCGCATCTACGGCGTCTTTCAACGTCTGCACACGCGGCGGGAGTATCCCGGCACCGGCATCGGCCTGGCGATTTGCAAGAAGATCGTCGAGCGCCACGGCGGGCGCATCTGGGTCGAGTCGCAGCCGGGGGAGGGAGCGACATTTTACTTCACGTTGCCCAAGCGTGGCAAGTGACGGGCGGCGAGTGGCGCGACACTCGTCACTTGCCACACGAAAGGAGAGCCGACATGAGCGGTCAGCCGATAGAAATTCTGATGGTGGAAGACAACCCCGGCGACGTGCGCCTGGCGCAGGAAGCCCTGCGCGAGGCGAAAGTGCGCAACCACATACACGTCCTCACCGACGGCGTGGAGGCGCTGGCGTACCTGCGGCGGCAGGGCCGGTATGCAAACGCCTCCAGGCCCGACGTCATCCTGCTCGACCTGAACCTGCCCAAGAAAGACGGGCGCGAGGTGCTGGCCGAGATCAAGGCCGACGAAAACCTGAAACTCATCCCGGTCGTGGTCCTCACCACCTCCCAAGCCGAGGAGGACGTTTTCAAAGCCTACGGCCTGCACGCCAACTGCTACGTCACCAAGCCGATGGACTTTAGTCGGTTCGCGGATGTCGTGCGCACCATTCAAGAGTTCTGGTTCACCGTGGTGACCCTGCCGCCGGGGAAGCCCCATGCTTGATCAAATCCTCCACGTGCTGCTGATTGAGGACAACCCCACCGACGCGCTGCTGGTGCAGGAGGCGCTGGCGGAGGCCGCCGCGCCGTTCGTGGTGGCCGCCGTCGAACGGCTCTCCGAAGGACTCGGGCGCCTGGCCGAGGCGCGCTTTGACGCGGTGCTGTTAGACCTGGGACTCCCGGACAGTCAGGGGTTGGAGACCTTCGTCAAAGTACACAATCAGGCTCCGGGTGTTCCCTGCCTGGTCCTGACCCATCTCGCCGATGAGACGCTGGCCGGGCAGGCGGTGCGGGCCGGGGCGCAGGACTATTTGGTCAAAGCACAGGTGACGGGCGACGTGCTGTCCCGCGCCATCCGCTACGCCGTCGAGCGCAAGCGGGCGGACCAAACGCTGCGTGAGAGCGAGGCCATGTTTCAGGCGCTGTTTGAATTCGCGCCGGATGCCATCGTGGCGGTGAATGGCGAGGGGAACATCGTGCGCGTCAACGCCCAGACGGAGACGATGTTTGGCTATCGCCGGGAGGAATTGCACGGCCAACCCGTCGAGATACTGCTACCGGAGCGTTTCACCCAACGGCATGTGGGACATCGCGCGGGCTACGCGGCCAACCCGCGCACGCGCCAAATGGGCGCCGGTTTAGAGCTTTATGGCCGGCGCAAGGATGGCAGTGAGTTCCCGGTGGACATCACCCTGGGGCCGTTGGAGACGGGAGAGAGTTCAATCGTCTTGAGCATCATCCGCGACACCACCGAGCGAGTTCTGGCGGAAGAAGCCATTCAGCAAAGCGAAGAGCGCTATCGGACCCTTGTCGAACAGGCCTCCGATGGCATCTTTGTGACGGATGCAAAAGGCAACCACGTTGACGTGAATACCCGCGGGTGTGTGATGCTCGGCTATTCGCGCGAAGAGATTCTCCGCCTGCACCTCACCGAGCTGGTTGCCGCCGAAGACCTCGCCGCCGCGCCTTTGCGGCTGGACGAACTGCAGGCCGGGAAAGCTATTGTGAACGAGCGGCGGCTCAAACGCAAAGACGGCGCGCTGCTCCCCGTCGAAGCGAGCGTCAAGATGCTGTCGGATGGACGCCTGCAGGCGATTGTCCGCGACATCACCGAGCGCAAGCAGGCGGAAGAGGCGCTGGCCGCCAAGAACGACGAGCTCAAAGCCATGTCTCAGCAACTCTGGCAAGCGGCCAAACTGGCGACGATGGGCGAATTGGCGGCCAGCATCGCTCACGAACTCAATAACCCGCTGGCGACGGTGAGTTTGCGGCTCGAGTCGCTGTTGGCGCAACTTCCGACCGATGACCCCGCGCGGCGGCCACTGGAGATCATGGAGCAAGAAAGCGAACGCATGGGCGCGCTGGTTGCCAACCTGCTCCAATTCAGCCGCCGCGCCCAGCCGCAAATCTCAACCGTGGACGTGCGCCAGGAGATCGCCAACACCCTGGAACTGATTCATTACCACCTGCGTAATCGCCGGATCACGGTAGCGCAAGAATTCGCGCCGGACGTGCCGCTGATCCAGGCCGACCGCCAGCAGTTGCGGCAACTGTTTCTGAATCTATTCACCAACGCCAGCGATGCGATGCCGGAGGGCGGGACCCTGACCATTCGAGTATATGTCCAGAAGGCAGAAAGCGGAAGACAGAAAGCAGGGGAGAGTGCCCGTCAAAGTTTTGGGAGGGACAGGGATGGGAGTAAGATAGGGGCACGC
>CAYSIV010000481.1:0-3269 GCA_964431175.1 uncultured Anaerolineales bacterium | reverse complement strand
CTCTCCAACACCGACAACGCCTCGGTGAGCCTGCGCAAGCTCCTACTGGAAAGCTGCAACCTGCACACCGTGCTCGATTGCCCCGGCGGCACGTTTCAGGGCGCGGGCGTGAAGACTGTGGTGCTGTTCTTTGAAAAGCCTGTCCTGAGCGCAGTCGAAGGAGGCGCACCGACCCTTCGCCCTTCGACAAGCTCAGGGCACTCAGGGCAGGCGCGCCAGATTTGGTATTACCAACTCGACCCCGGCCGCAACCTGGGCAAGACCAACCCGCTCAACGACGCCGATCTGGCCGAGTTTGTTGAACTGCAAAAGACGCACGCCGATTCGCCCAAGAGTTGGCGCGTGGACGCCGCCAGCATTGACCCGACGACCTTTGACCTTTCCGTGAAGAACCCGGACGGCGGCGAAGTGGTGATACACCGCCGCCCGCAAGACATCATGGATGAAATCGCCGCGTTGGACGCCGAGAGCGCGGAGGTTCTAGCGAACATTCGGGGGTTGTTATGAAGGCGGGGTGGGAGACAAAAACTTTGGGTGATGTTTGCCTATTTGAGAATGGCGACAGAGGAACAAATTACCCGTCTAAATCAGCCCGAACTGAGTCTGGTATCCCATTTATCAATGCAGGACATTTGACTGACAGTGGAATCGACATTGATAACCTGAACTACATTCCTAGAGAACGATTCGATTTATTGGGAAGCGGCAAGATTCGCAAAGAAGATATTCTGTTCTGCCTTCGTGGGTCTCTCGGAAAGTGTGCAAGTGTTGGGAGTCTCTCAGAAGGAGCAATTGCGTCGTCTCTGGTTATCATCAGACCTAGAGAGTCTGTTCTTCACGAATTTGTGTTAGCTTATTTGCAAAGCGATTTATGTGAGGAGATGATAAACCGATACAAGAATGGAGCCGCGCAACCCAATTTATCAGCGAATAGTCTTAGTAAATTTGTAATTCCCGTCCCTCCCCTCCTCGAACAACAGCGCATCGTCCGCCTCCTCGACGAAGCGTTTGAGGGCATCGCCACCGCCAAAGCCAGCGCCGAAAAGAACCAGCAAAACGCGCGGGCGTTGTTTGAGAGCCATCTGCACGCCGTTTTCAGTCAACGCGGCGAGGAGTGGGATGAAACGACAGTTGATAAGCTCTCTACCAATCTCGATAGCAAACGAGTACCCATCACGAAAAGCAACCGAACAAGCGGCGAGTATCCCTACTATGGCGCGTCTGGCATTGTCGATTACGTGGGTGACTACATCTTTGAGGGCGACACGCTATTGGTTTCAGAGGATGGGGCGAACTTGCTTGCGAGGTCAACACCCATCGCATTCTCTGTCTCCGGTAAATACTGGGTAAACAATCACGCCCACATTCTAAAGTTTGAGAACATGGCGACCCAGCGGTTCGTTGAGTTCTACTTGGAGAGCATCAAGCTGGACGAATACATCACCGGAGCTGCGCAACCGAAGCTAAATCAGAAAGCACTGAACTCGATTCCAATTCCAATTCCCAAGAGTGTTGACGCGCAAGCGAATATTGTTGAAAGCATCGAATTGCTTTCTGCTGAAACCCGACGTCTCGAATCCATCTGCCAGCGCAAGCTCGCCGCGCTGGAGGCGTTGAAAAAGTCGCTGTTGCACCAGGCCTTCAATGGAGAATTGTAGGGAGAAGCCAGCCATGACAACGGCGCCTGTTCATTATCACCTTGGGAAGTTCCCGCCAAGCACGCTGGATTGGCCTCGCCTGATCCCGCTGATCGGCCCTGCCAATGCGGGACTTGCGCGCTACGACGGATTGCTGTCCGCTATCCCCAACACCCATGTTCTTCTCTCGCCCTTGACTACGCAGGAAGCCGTGCTTTCGTCCAAAATAGAGGGAACGCATGTTACCATTGGAGTCTCACGTATGAGACGTAAACCTGTTTATATCTCGTAGAATCAAAAGAATGCGACGCAAATCGATTAATGTTGAATCTATGAGACACAAAAAAACATGAACGAAGCCGAAACCCCTGGGGCCGCCAATCTCCCGATTGGCGATGTAGAAGATGCCAAAAACGCCAATCAGGAGATTGGCGAACCCAGCGAATCCTATTGGCATAGCCGTGGGTATCTTCCCCATCTTGAGAGCGCCGAGAAGATTCAACATGTGACCTTTCACTTGGCGGACAGCTTGCCCAAAAGTGTGTTGGACCGTTTGGAGGCGGAGTTGAAGCGCTTGCCCCCGGAAAAGCAGGATGTGGAACGCCGTCAACGCATTGAGGCGTGGATAGATGCGGGACACGGATCTTGCGTCCTCCGGGAAACCGAAATCGCCGCTATGGTGCAGAACTCATTCCTGACGTTCGATGGACAGCGTTACCGCCTGCTGGCGTGGGTGGTCATGCCGAACCATGTGCACGTGTTGTTTCAATCGCTGAACGGCTGGACGGTGGCGAAGATTGTGGCCTCATGGAAGAAATTCACTGCGCGGAAGATATGTGATTATCAGAGGGCCAACCCCGGGTCCGCCAATCTCCCGATTGGCGACCCCAGCGGTCCCAGGGTGTGGCATCGGGAATACTGGGATCGCTACATTCGCGATGAGCGGCATTTTCAACGTGCGGTTGAGTATATCCATCAAAATCCGGTGAAGGCGGGATTGGTCGCCAAGGCTGAGGCGTGGCCTTGGAGCAGTGCGTGGAAGGACAATCCTGGGGCCGGGGCCGCCAATGTCGCCAATCGGGAGATTGGCGAGGTTGCCCAAAACGCCAATCAGGAGATTGGCGGCCCCAGCAGCCCCAGAGGAAACCCGTGAACGAAGCCGAAACCCGCGCCGAACACATTGACCCGACGCTCAAAGCCGCCGGCTGGGGCGTCGTCGAGGGCAGTAAAATCCTGCGCGAATATCCGTTGACGCTGGGCCGCATTGAGGGCGGCGGGCGGCGCGGCAAGCCCCTCACCGCCGATTACGTGCTGGTCTTTCGCAACCACAAACTCGGCGTGATTGAAGCCAAAGCGTGGGCCAAGCCGCTGACCGAAGGCGTGGGACAGGCCAAAGATTACGCGACCAAGATGGAGGTGCGCTTCGCTTATGCCACCAACGGGCAGGGCGTGTACGGCATCGACATGCAGACCGGCAACGAAGGCGAAACGCTGCGCTATCCTACGCCGGATGAATTGTGGAAACTGACCTTCGCTGAAGCGGACGCGTGGCGCGACCGCTTCGCCGCCGTGCCCTTCGAAGACAAGGGCGGCACGTATGGCACGCGCTACTATCAAGACATCGCCATCGAG
>CAYSIV010000480.1:0-3285 GCA_964431175.1 uncultured Anaerolineales bacterium | reverse complement strand
ACCGTGTCTCGCCTCTCAGGTCGGCGGCTTTTCAGGAGGAAATAATGATGACCGAGAACCAGAATTACAGGCTCGATCAGGTTCTGCGCACGATGGGATCGGTGATTGCCGTTGTGCTGGCCCTGGCCCTATTCTTATGGATCGCCGATCGGGTCGTGCGCCTGCTCATCGGCGTCGTCCGGCTAGGGGCATCCATCATCCGCATGGTGGCCAACCCGTTGAGCTTTGTCGTCCGGTTGCTGATCCGCGGGGTCAGGATTTTACTGCCGCTATTGAAGCGCGAGTCTGAAGCCTGACTGTCCTTTAGCTGTAGGGCGAGTTGCCAACTCGCCCCACATAAGCAACACTTGCAAGGCCAGTAAGTATTTGTAAAAGAACAAGCCCGCACTTCGCCGCTCCCGCTCCGCTTCGCGTTTGCAATCCGGCGGCTGGACGCTTCGCGCAAATCCAGCCGGAGCAAACTGCGGAGTTATACTTTTACGAGTCCTAAGTGTTACGGCGCTGGGGTCGCCGTCTCGGCGATCCCGGGGAGTGCGGCGGGCGCGGGCGACGGGGTGAGCGTTGTGAGCGGCGCAACCTGATAGGTGCATGAGTTGTAGTCCGCGCCAAGAATGACCCGGAACTGCACCGGCGAGTTGGGATCGGGCCGGGCAATGACGTTGGCCGGGTCGGAGATATGCAGAAGCTTCTTCAGCGATTCAATTGGCGAAGCTTTGGCGCTGGTGGTGTAATCAATGAGAGTCGTCGCCGGGTAGCCGGCGCGATCCGCCGCTCCGATCGTGACGGCCAACCCTTCGAGACGAAGGCGGTAGGCGGCTAAATCGTCGGCGTCGGCCCAGGTCGTCCCATTCCAAATTTCAACCGAGAACGGATTCTGCGAAGCGCGGTTGGCGCTGCCAGCCGTCATCACCCGCTGAATGTATTTATAAAATTCGTCGGGGACCGGCAACTGCACCGAGGCGCCGTCGTTGGGTGTCGTCCAGCCCTGGGTGTAGGGCGGCGAGATTTTGTAATTGCGAATGTTGACTTCGTCGAGCGAGGTGGCCAGGGACAGAAACTGAAGCACATCGCCCAGAGTCATGTCGGTTTCCACTGCCGACGAAAACTGTTGATACAGGCTGGCGACTTTGATCGGGTTGAACAGGTTTTGGTTGCGAGCGGCGATGAACATGGCCCTCAGCACTTCCTGCTGGCGGCGGGCGCGGTCAAAGTCACTGCCGCTTCCGGGGCGGCCCACTTGCCGTCCGCGCGCATACCAGAGGGCGGTGCTTCCATCCAAATGTTGAAGGCCGGCATTGAGGGTGGTGAGGTCCCAATTGTCGGCGATTTGCGGATCGAATGACGAGTCTTTTAGCCGCCAGTCCTGGAACGAGCAAGTAACGGGGATGTCGATCCCGCCCAGCGCATCCACAATGGCCTTGAATGAGTCGAAGTCCACGCGGGCGTAATAGTGGATCGGGATGCCAAGATTGTAGAGGATGGTTTGCTCCAACAGAGGCATAGGGCCGTTGGGGGAGTTGCGGGCAATGTTGATGACGCTGTTGATGCGGCCCATCTGAACCAGACTCTGGGGGATGAACACGTACAGGTCGCGCGGGATGGAGAGTATCGTCACGGTTTTGGCCGTGGTGTTGATGGAGACGACGATCAGCGTGTCGGAGCGGTACTCTTCGCCGCTGGTATCCGAGCCGACCAGCAAAACATTTTTGACCTCGTCTTCAGGTTTGATTCCGGGCACGGGGCTGGGCACGGCGGTGACGGGCGTATTCTCGGGCGTAATGGCGTAGAAACCGAGGGTGGGATCGAGCACGGAGCGGGCGGTGGGCGAGGGCGTGAACGACGGTTCAACCGTCGTGGCCAGGGCGGCCGGGGTGGGCGTTGAACTTTCCACTACCGGCGACAGTGTCATCTCGGTGGGTAGCGGGGTGGCGGCGACCGTAGGGAGTGGGGGGGCGGCTGAGAAGGTAGCCGCGACGTTCTGGGCCACACGCGTCTGAAAATCAGCCGGGCTGAGGGTGGGGACAGGATTAGCATTGCCACAAGCGGCCAACAAAATTGCCAGACCCAGCGCGGCAACAATGAAAAAGCGATGCTTGAAGAGAGACATGCGCTGGATTATACCAGCGGCACTTGGGCAGGGTGTGGCAGAGAGCTTGTTGGCGCGGCTCAGAGATGCGGGCGCGAACTCAGGCCAGCTTGCGCTCAATCTCCGAGCCGGTCATTTGATCGTGCAACTTAAGAATTGGCTCAATATCCGAAAGCACTTCATTCCGCCCGATCTGTTTGACAAACTTGCAGACCGAATATGGCGTACTCATCTGCCCGTAGCGTTGTTCCCAGGCCCGATAACGCGTCTCGACCGCGTAGTTCTCCCAGGGGTAGCGCGCCGGGGGCGCGCCTATCCCACAGCGCCAGGGTTTCGGCGTCAGACGAGCGCGAAAGCAGGCCTGGGCCTGGCAAAGCCGAATATACAATGGATCGCTCCCGAGCGCCTGTAAGATGTCAACCGACTCGCTCTGACCAGGCTCGAATAACTGGTTGGTGATCAAGCATCGTAAGCCGGCAAACGTGCGATAAATCCTGAGGCTGATATCGGGATGGCGGCTGGCCCAAGTTGAGACGCGTTGAATATACGGGTCTTCCTGGCTTGACGAACCGCCGCCGAGCATACGCCCAAGTTGACCGGCCAGGGACACGGTTGCGTTCTTCTCGGCGAAGTCGATGTCGATAAACATTGCCTGGGCCGTGTTCAGAACCAGGGCGCCATAGAGATTGCGGGTCACAACGGCAGTCTCGTGGCCCGCCCGATCCGTCAGCGACCGGGTGATCTCTTCGCGGATTGGACGCTCGCCGTAACTGTAGCGGTTGAGTTCTGCGCCGGCCAAAACCTTTTGGGCTAATTCTCTGGCCCTATCATCAGCTTTTTGCTGGGCCTGATCACGGCTGGTATCCGACCATTGCCAGCAAGCAAGTTTGAGCGTTCGCCCACCGGGTTGCTGTACGACTTGAACACTTTTGGCCCAATACTTGGGGATATTCATAGCTGTCTCTTAACGGGGGTGGCCGACGGCCAGCGTCAGCCGCGCGCTGGAGCGCCGCGCACTTTGCGGCGCGGGCTTGCTTGCGCCACCTTGACTGAGAATTGAACACCCGCGCGCGGTGCTGGTAATCCGCGTAGCAATCCTTCAACACTTAAGTCTTCGTCTACATCCGGCCAGTGAATACCATAACCGCCGCCGGCTATCTTCCATTTTGCGCGCTGTTGGGGTGTTGCATGCAATAGCC
>CAYSIV010000479.1:0-3301 GCA_964431175.1 uncultured Anaerolineales bacterium | reverse complement strand
CGCCGCCGGGCCGGAGTGGATCGTCTCGACGGCGTGGCGGTCGGCGACCTCGGCGCTCATCAGCGTGCCGTCGCCGCGCACGACCATCAACGGCGCGGTGATGCCGCGCGCCCGCATTGCGGATTGCACGGCGGCGATGAAGTCGCGCAGAACCGAAACCAGTGAGGCGTTCAGGGTGGCCGTCGTCGCCCGCTCGATGGAGTTGAGTTTTGTGGACAGGGTGTGGCCCAGGACGATGGGCAGGTCGGCAAGGGCGGCAATGGCCTCAAATGCGCGCCGTTCGTGTTCGGGGTTGAGGGGAGAAAAGTAGGCCGAGACGGCAATGGCGTCGGCGCTGTTATCAATTGCGATCTTGCGAGCCTGGGCGGTCAGACCGTCAACGTCGAGCGGCTCCCTCTCCTGCCCCGAAAAATCGTGGCCGCCGCGAAAATAGAAATACTGCGAGGTGGCGAAGCGGTCGCCGAAATTGAACGCGCGCACCAGGTCGGCGTCGTAACCGATCAGAAACAGGGCAACCCGCTTGCCTTTGCCTTCGGCAATGGCGTTCGTCGCCAGCGTGGTCGAGATCGAGACGAGCTTGATAGCGCCAGGGTCGGCGATGGGCAGAGAGTCAATGGCGTTCAAAATGCCGACCGAGAGATCGTAGCGCGTGGTCAATGCCTTCGTCGTGGCGATGACGTCCCGCGCCGCATAATCCAACAACACCCCGTCGGTGAACGTGCCGCCAGTATCTATGCCCAAAACCAAATCCATCGTATCCTACTCCGCCAAAAGATTCACCGCGAAGGCGCGAAGAACGCAAAGAAATTTTTCTTTTTCTCTTCGCGCCCTTTGCGTCTTTGCGGTTCAATCATTCCAGCCCCATCGACTCCACGAAGCGCATGTTGAACTCCGGCTCCAGATCGAGTTCGATGTGCGCCGCCCGCGCCGCCAGCGCTTCGCCAACCTGGAAGCCGTCGTCGCGTAAAAACATCGCCGCGCCCAGCCCGGCGCCGTTGGGGATTAACTCGATCCGCGAGCGATCTACCTCGGGCGGGATCAGCCCCACGCCCAGCACGGCCTCAATGTTCAACTGACTGCCGAAGGCGCCGGTAAGTATTACCCGGCTTAACGCTTTAGGCCTCACCCTTAACCGTTCGAGGGCGATATCCGCCGCCACCCGAATGGCGGCTTTGGCCTTTTGTAATTCGCGGATGTCTATCTGAGTCAACGACACGTGGTCGCCGAGTCTCACCCGCATGATCTCATCCTCACCCTCTTCAATCGGGACGGCGTGATGATCGTCCACCAGTCGCCCGCTCACGCCCAGCGCCCCAGCGCCCTTCAAGGCATGGGCCACGCTAAGCAGACCCGAACCGGTGATGCCAATCGGGCGGCGATTGCCAATCGTCGTCAGCCTCAAATGGCCGTCTTCTGCTTTCGCATCCACAATCGCGCCGTCCACTGCCCGCGTGCCGCATGAAATATTCACGCCCTCGAAGGCCGGCCCGGCGGCAGTGGAGGCCACGAGGATGTCACGGCCATTTGTCGCCATCACTTCGCCGTTCGTGCCGAGGTCAATCGCCAGCACCGGTTCGGTGGCGTGGTCGAAGCCGAAGTAAGCGAGGCACGCCGTGGTGTCCGAGCCGACGAAGCCGCCAATGAGGGGGGCGAGTGAGACTTTGGCCTGCGGCGGAAAGAGGGTGCTGAAAAAGTCTCCGGCGTCATGGATGGCAGAACGGTCGTAAGGTTGAAACGGCATCACCGCCAGCGTATGAATCGGATAGCACATCAGCAGGTGATGCATGGCTGTGTTGCCGACGATCTGAACGCGCTCGATGCGGGCCAGGGCGCGCTTGGAGAGTTTCAGGGCGGCGATGGCTTGATAGATTGAGGCCTGGGCCAGCGCCGACAGTTCGAGCGACTCGTTTTCTGCCGCCGCGAGCCGGGCAATGACATCCGCGCCGAAGATGGTTTGCTGATTCAGGGCCGCCGCCCCGGCATACACAAAGCCGGTCTTGAGTGAGACGAGGAAGGCGGCGACGGTGGTCGAACCGAGGTCAATCGCCAACCCGAGCGGATCGTCGTTTCGTTTGTAGTCGGTGGATCGGGAGAAGGCTTTGTTGGAATAGACGACGATGGGGGTCAACGTCACCCGGGCGTCGCTGATGATGCGGGCGCGGCAAGCCAGCCGCACTTTGGCTTCGCGCTCGGCGGCGAGCAGGAACTTGTTTTCGATCTCGTCGCGTTCGGCCAGGCCGCCCTCGGCCAACACCTTGCACTTGCCGCACGTGCCGCGCCCGGCGCACGGTTGCTCCAACGGAAAGCCGCTGGCGGGGATGACGTTGCCGATGACCTGGCCGGCGGCGCATTCAAGGGTGCGGGTTTCGTCGGAGTAGGTGATGGAGAGGGTGGGCATGGAGTTAGAGTTCGAGTGTTGAGTTAGAGAAGCCGTCAAACTATCGTCTGAATGTCCCAGCGCTAAAGCTCTCAAGTTCTGTATTCTCAACCAAAAAATTGAAGTCGTCGGCGTAATCTTTGGCTTCAAGTTTTCGGCACACATCGCGGGCAGCAGCGACAAGCAGTTGCAAAGTGGTAAGGCGCTGTTGACCATCAATAACCAGTCGGGTATCCATGGCTTTGGAAATCGTTGGCTCCAGTTTGAGCACCACCACCCCTAAAAAATGAGGGTGTTGGCTTTCCAATATCAGCCAAATCCCATCGTGAAAATTCTCTGGCACGGTCGAAACCCGAGATATCAAATGCTAGACCAACGGCATCCTTTTCTTGCGCCATAATGTCGAATCCCGCTCCTACTTCGGCCCGTTGCGCTTCCTGACGCAGTCGGTCCAAGTGATCGAGGCTATTGGCATATTGAGGCCGTAACGCCTTAATACTGGTTAGCAGGTTCGACCATGTTTTAGGCGGAACTCGAGAACCATCACCAGATGACACCCTAAGAAAATACTGTTGGAACTGGTCGGTAAGTTGACTTTCAATTTCGTCAAAACCTATCGGCGGTTCAAATGCAACAAAGTCGCTGAATCGAACTTGGAATTTCATCGTTGCGACGTGTTTGCCTCGCTTGGAAAGAGCAGCATATTTGATGGCCCGCACACCTAGACAAATCAGGCACAAGTCAGCAGTTCTAAGAGGCCAATCAGGAGCACTCAGCACATCCGTAAAAACACCATCCCTTTCGACGCGTTCTTCAAGTAGGGGAGTTCGCTTGAACTCATCAAACATAATGAGGTAACCGCCATATTCTCTCTGCACGTTTATTGCTCCATATCATCCATCACTCTTTCAACAAATTTTCAAT
>CAYSIV010000478.1:0-3311 GCA_964431175.1 uncultured Anaerolineales bacterium | reverse complement strand
GGTGAGCGTTTGGAGGCCCTGCTGGAGACCGGCGGTGTCCTTCCAATCGAAATCCGCGGCCAAGATGCGATCCTCCGGGGAGTTATAGCCGAGTAGGTAAAGAAGCGTGTGCGCCATGTCCGCCTGAAAACCCAACACACGCGGCTGCCCGACTTCTTCGAGCAACTGGAGCATGTATTTCCAACTGTGCATCGCGCCCCAGCAGATTTCGCCCTCGGCGGCGAGCCGTTCGCCGTGGTCTTTGGCGATCCTGGCCGCCTCCTTGAAAGTTTTCGCGATGAGCTGGGTGTTGCCCTTGGGGTCCTTGTCCCAATCCGTCACGGGGGCGGCGGAGTCAATGCGCACGATGCCGTAGGGCCGCGCGCCGAGTTCGCGCAGCTTCTTCGCGATCCGACACGCCTTGGCCACCGCCGTCACCCAATTCTTGCGCTTGGTTTCGTCCCCCATCGCCGAGCCGTCGAACCACACCGGCGCGACGACGGAGCCGACGACAAAACCCCTGCCGCGAATCTTGTCGGCCAGCGCCTTGATCCCGTCGTCGTTGATGTCAATCGAGGTGTGCGGGTCGTAAAGAAATAAATCCACGCCATCGAACTTGACGCCGTTGACCTCGGCCTTCGCGGTCAGATCAAGCATCGTGTCGAGATCAATGGACGGTTCGGCGCCGGGACTGCCCTTGCCGACGAGGCCGGGCCACATGGCGTTGTGAAGTCTCGGAAAGTTGTTTGTTGTGCTCATAGCGTTTTGCTGGCGTCAGCGTGACCACGCTAACAAGGGAGCTTTTTCACTGGCAACGATATTTTCACCGCCCGGAAAATCTCGCCCCTGCCGTGCTCCAGACGCGCAGGCATTCTTCATCCCCGATTTCGATCAGTAAAAACTGCGCCGGGCCGGGGCAGCGGATCAAAATGCTGGCGTGTAGATATCATTGCTCGACGCGCTTTGTGAGTGGTTGGCAGGATTAAGCCCGAAATCCCCGCTGCGCAGTTTCAATCGCTGACGAAACTCCGCGTGTCCATCGCAGAAAAGAAGATTGCCTCCCTGAAAGTGAGTGGAAGAATACAGTTCCTTGCCGGGGGTCAGTTCATGATGCCAATAGGTATAGAAGTTTCCCGGAGGTATGCCAAATTCGGACGCGTCTGCGGGGCGCAAGGCACAAAAGGCAATCTTCACCAGACATTCCTGGATAAAAATCAACTGGCTGGGCGACTTGAAGGTTGACAGGCTTTTTTCCATCACCACGGCATTGGGCATATAGCTCGTTCCACTCAGGGCCGTCGGATCATTGCCTTCCAGGCCGCCAAAGTTGGGGATGGCGCTGGAACACATGTAGACCCTCGTGCTCCCCTTTTGATTTCCCTGAAGATATTGGGCCACCGCGTAAAGCGCGTTGTTCCGCCAGCCCGGCGCGGCGGTATTCATAAAGTCATATACCTGCGATGCCTGGGGTGGGAGTTTCCGGTTGTCCGTTTCATACATGATCAGAGCCATTCCGATTTGCCGCATGTTGCTCAGACACTGGGTCTGCTTCGCTCTGGCTTTGGCTCTGGACAACGCCGGCAATAGCATTGCGGCCAGAATCGCAATGATGGCAATAACCACCAGCAGTTCAATCAAGGTGAATCCTTGAGCCTCCCGACGGTGTGATGTTTTCATATTTCTCAAAAGTAAGTTTTGCACTCAACGGGGGTGCGTTTCAACGTGGCGACAAATTCGGTTGGCCGGTTTCCAATTAGGCTGCCAGTATTTCATGGATGACCTGACCATACACATCCGTCAGCCGGCGAGCAATGACATTTTGATTTGATGACTTCTGTTGTTTTCCGCTGCCCGAGTAGGTTGGTGATCTTCATCAACGGAATCTGAGCGAATACAAATCGGCATCCTTCATTGCAAAGCGAAGGCGCACAACCTTTCCTGCAAGCTGGCTGACCTCTCCGCCGCTGGCCCAGGTCAGGACGCGGTCAATCTCATCCCCCATCATCTCCGGGCAATCTGCCAAGGCAAACCCGGCAACCGGTTTCCCGCTCGCTTCCTGAATTTCAACGCGAACACCCCCGGCGGCGCTGGTCACAAAATTGATTTCCAGTTTGGTGCCGCGGAACCGGAACGGCTTCGTGACAAGTTCGCCGCCGCGAAACGGTGCGTTCACCGAGACGAACCCATCGGTGCGCAACGAGTAACGCGCCATGTGACTCGTCGGTTGCGCGTAGTGGGACATGCGGTAGATGAACATCTCGCGCGCGTTGGCGGGCACGACACCCAGCGCAGGCGTGTTGTCGCGCGCCACCCAGTCTTCCAGGCCCGGGCCGGGCCGGATGAACGCTTCCATGAACGTCCGGTCATAATGACTGCCGCCGCGCGTTGTCATGAAGATCGAATCGCTGGACGCCACTCGGTAGCCGGGATTGTCCACCAGCGCCTTCGCCTGCTCGGCGGTGAGCGCGGCCTTCGTCGGAAAAAACCTTTTCGCCAGCGCGATGTAGATATGTGGCGCGCGGAAATACGGATGCGTGCCGTTCGTGTAAAGATGCTCGGGCGGCGTGTCGCCAAATTCCATCTCCACCGGCTCGGTCCAATGAATGAAATCGGTGCTCGTCGTGCGCGAAACCCAGCGGAAGCCTTCGCCGCCCACTTTTTTGAACGTGCGGAAGTAGCAAACGTATTGCTGCTCTGACTCCGACCAGAACGCGACGTTTTGCGAATCAAACATGCCCTTGGTGAACACGGCTTCGGGTTGCAAACTGCTCCATTGGATGCCGTCGGGCGATTTGAAGGCGTGCAGACCCGTCTGGGAAGTGCCGCCCAACGCCTTGAACTTCTCCGCCGCAGGCTCGCCGGGTCGGTCATCGAGCAACGGGCTGAAATTGTGGGCGAACGGCGCGTTGGTCAGCACCACGTTGTTCTCCCGCGTGCCTTTGACTTCGAACAGGCCGAGGTTTGGCTTGATCCAAGCGATGCCATCCTTGGATTCCGCGTAGCAGACGGCCTCACTTTCACTGCCGTCCCGGCCCGCGACCGGCAGCCCGCGATAATACATGCGAAAAACGTCGCCGTCTTTGATGACCGTCGTGTAGCCGGAAAAGCCGCCTTCCCACGGCCGGTCAAACTTCAGCGCCACCCCTTCGCGCCGCGGCTCGTGCAGCCGCAATTGCACGCCGTCCATCTTTGCAATGAGGAACTGGTCCACGAACAATTCGCGCCGCGAGCCGAGGTTGATGACGTCAGCGGCGGCGCCAGTCGAATGCAGACAAAGGCCGAGGGCCAAACAGCAAACGAATTTCATGTGGCAAATCTACGAAAGGGGATCC
>CAYSIV010000477.1:0-3349 GCA_964431175.1 uncultured Anaerolineales bacterium | reverse complement strand
GTCGGACTTGCGGCCCCAGCAGATCGGGCAACGCTCGTTGTGCCAGATGAGGCGGTCTTCTTCTTCGCCCAGGCGGACGCGCTGGTCGGTGTATTTGTTGAAAGTATCGGCGAAGACTTCGGCCCCGACTTTGAGCTTCATGTTTAATGGAAGAAGGCGGAAGGCAAGGTCGGCGATGCCAAGCACCGGGCCGAATTCTTTGAGGCCGTATTTGAAGCAGGCCCGCCCGGCGCGCAGGGCCAGACCCCGGCCGCCGCGCGGCCCGTACATGTCGTCGAGCGCCTGTTGGATCGCGCCGACGTCGTTGAAGCTGAACTGGCGGTCGAAGTTGTTGGGCGGGTAGTTGTTGATGAGGTGCCGCAGTTTGGCGAGGTTGAGGATGGCATTGACGCCGTTGCGGCCCATGATTTCTTCCATCGCCAGCAGGACGATCCGGCCAATTTTGTTGGGGTAATAATACCTGGGCGAGACCGCCGTTTGCTCCGTCGTCATTCTTTACCGTCCAAAAAATCTTTCAGGGTGCCGATGAATTTTTCCGGCTCGTCAATCATGGGGAAGTGGCGCGAGCCGCGCATGACTTCGATGCGGGCGTGCGGCACTCCGGCCTTGAGCGGTTCGTATTGCCGGGGGTGAACGATGGTGTCACCCGCGCCGTAAATGCCCAGGGTTGGCACGCGCACGGCGCTCAACTGCGGGCGCAAGTCGGTGCGGCGTAAACTGCCAATAGAGGCGAAAAATGACTCGAGTGTCGTTTTCGACAAGTCGCGCTCTTGCATCCGAAACCAGCCCAACGGGTCCTTGTTGACGATGAAGGGCGAGAAGGCGCGCACGCCTAGCCGCAACAATACCGGCAGGTTGTAAACCGGAAAGGCAATTAGCCGGTTACCGGCCAATTGCAATAAGATATTCAGTGAAGTGCCCACGATGGGCGATCCCACGACGACCACTTTTTGTGTCCGTTGCGGGTAGCGGATGGCGACGCTGAGGCTGACCGTGCCACCCATGCTGTGCCCCACCAGTGGCGCTGATTCGATGCCGAGTTGTTGCATGAACTGCTCGACCAGCGAGACGAAGTCGGAGACGGCGTAGGTGTCGCGCTTTTTGCCAGAGTCGCCAAACCCCCAAAAATCCAGAGCGTAGGTGCGATAATTCTTGCCCAGGACTTCCATCGTCCTCTGCCACAGGCCCCACGAGCCAAGCCAGCCATGGAGCAAAACGACCGGCTTGCCCTGGCCGTAAGTTTCGTAATGAACGATGCCCTGATCGGTGACGATTGAACTCACGAAAGAAAGACCCTCTGGCAGAGTGACCTCTGCTCAGGCTGAATGTTGGCGGCCAGCGCCGGGTCCTAAGCCTCCATTTCGGCAAGGATGCTGTAGAGCAGTTCCAGCAGAACCGACTTCACACTTTCGCGGTTGGTCGCCACACAGGGCAGCAGTTTAACGTTCGGATCGAGGCGGAGGGCGATGCGCAGGTCTTCGGGGTCCCAGGCCTCAGGATGATCTTGTTTGTTGGCGGCCACCACGTAGGGAGTGGGGGCGTAAGCCCGGAACGTTTCCAGAATGCTCTTGGCTTCGCGGAAGGTTTCAGGCCGGGAACTGTCCACCATCACCACGAAGCCCAACATACCTTCCGACAAAATTTCCCACATGAAGTCGAACCGCCGCTGGCCGGGGGTGCCGAAGAGATAGAGCACCAGCTCGGCGTCCACGGTGATGCGGCCAAAGTCCATAGCGACGGTGGTGCTGTCTTTGATCTTTTCGGCCTCCGTTGAAATTTTGCGCTCAGTCCGGACGACATCAATTTCGCTGACGGTGCTGATGAACTGCGTTTTGCCCGAACTGAATGGGCCAGTAACGACCATTTTGACGGTTTGCATACGTCTCTACTCCCACCCTTACAATGAGCGGATTCTGGAAATGAGTTTGTTGACCAACGACTTCTCCTGCTCTTTGGCCGCCTGGGTGAGCGGTTTGCGTTGCGGGGCGTTGGGCAGAGGCCGGGTTCCAACAGGCCGCACCAGTTCCACCAGTCCGGCTTGCAGAAGGCCATAGACAATGCGCCGGATGTCGAGGTCGCTCATGCTGTTGGCCTTGGCGATCTGCCGCATGGTGTTCTTGGGGTTGATGTACGACACCACTTTCCACTCTTCCACGTTGAGGTTGACATTCTTCAAACGAGCGTCGGGCTTGTCGGTGAACTTGAGGGCCAGGTCGAGGTTGGGCAGTTCTTCCTGCAGTTGCTCCCACTCGCGCATCCGCCGTGAGCCTTCGATGATGACGTTGTCGAGATCAATGGGAACGGTGATGCGCTCGACGGGCGGCGCGGCGTTGGCCTCAAAGTTGAAGAGGCCCTCCACCCAGGTGAACAGGCGGTACGCCACATCCAGAATGTGTTGCTTGATGCTTTGCAGAATTTCGGTCTGGGTGACATAGCCGGAATTGATGAGCAGAAGGCCGAGGGCCTTGTCATTGGCGGCCTCGCTTCGCTGGCGCAATGCTTTGGCCTGCTCGTCGGTGAGCTTGCCAACCTTGCGCAGAACGTAGGTGAGGTTGGGGTCTTCGCTTCCCACCTGGGCAAAAATCAACTTGCCTTCGCGGAAGGCCATCCGGGCCGCTTCGGTGGGGCCTTCGATAGTCAGAGTGCCGGTCTTGTGGGCCAGGCTGATCAGGTTGAGTAATTTATCGGTGCTAAAGTCGCGCAAGTTGCCCCGGAGTGGCATTGTTCCCTCTTAAAACTGCTGACCAAATCAAGTACGCATAGGAATTGGGTCGGATTATACCTGCAAGCGAGATAAAGTCAAAGAAAAGATTGAGCACCAGAGAGGTTTAGGGCCAATCTTGACTAAGAATTGACCTGAGAGGGTCGAGAGGAGCATGTTGGCAAAGAAACATGGTGGTATACCAGCGTGACGCTGAACGCCAGCGGCGCCATAGTGGAGAATGGCGAACAGCGGTATGCTTGCACTCCGTAGCAGGGCGAAGTGGGTTATCCCTTTGGCAAGAAGCGGATTACGACGGCGGACTTGAAGACGGCGCACCTTTTCACCGGCCAACTCGAAGTTGAGGCGTGGCATGAGCATTTCAATGGATAGCCAACCGAAAAGCAAACTAAAATTCCGCCGGGCGTACGTTCCCAAAACGGCGCTCGCCAAGTCTGTCAAGTTTGCCGACGAGATGATGCACGTCTCTCTGACCGACAGGCGCATCATTAGCGCGCCGGTGATCTGGTTCCCGCTTTTACACGAAGCTACGCCCGAACAGAGGGAGCGCTACGAGATTGGCGGTGGAGGCGTCAGCCTGCACTGGCCGGAGATAGATGAAGACTTGTCGGTGGCAAGCCTGCTGGC
>CAYSIV010000476.1:179-3356 GCA_964431175.1 uncultured Anaerolineales bacterium | reverse complement strand
CCACCAATTGTGCCAGTTTCATGAGCATTTCGCAAAGTGTTAGCTACTCAGCTATGCCAATCAGGAAGTTGCCATGTTCCTTGCAGTTTTGCTCGAAGAACAACCGAAGATTTTCAAGGTAAGGGCCTTGTGGTTTGATTGCTTTACCACGCAGTAAGCCATCTTTGAGTAGAATTGTCTGTGATGATGCTTGTGCTAATGTTACCAGCGTCCCCCATTCCAGCAATTCCATTACAAAGCGGTCTATATCTCCGCCCTTTGCTGGGCTAAACGCAGCAAGATTTTGCCAAGACGGAGCCTGTGTGATTTCCAGTAGTTTTAACAAAACTGGAACTGTAGCGAAAAGACCATCCACGAATTTCACTATAGCCGGTGTTGGCCCATCTGTCGCGACAATGCCTTGATAATGCACCTTGCCATTAGAGTCTGCACATCTCAGAGCTACTGCGTCAACCACATCTGTTTCAACTGGCACGTTACTCGCGTCGACCGAGATGGCAATTGCTTTATAAGATTTTCCTTTTGGAAGAGGGGAGAGATTTATCTTTTCAGCGCGCTTTTTTAGCTCCTCAATACGCTTTTGCCGTATGTCGCGCATTTCGTCAATTTGCTCTTGAGGTATTGAGAGTTTGGAAGTCATATTACAGTACCCTGAGCTTAGACCGGATTTCTACCTGAGTATACCGGGAGGAGCAAATAGAAAACCTAATCTGTGAATTTGGCCGGATAGTGTTGTAAGCGAGCGGCTAACCATATTTTCATCCGCAAATGTGTCTACTATTATACGCAAGTGTCTAGTATTGGATACTGGACAAAGTGTTCACAGTCCGGGCGGCCCCTTCACCGTGCTGCTGTTGAGCCGATAAGGCCACTATATACGAGCCGTCAAGATGGTAGATGACGTTGCTTGGGCCGTTAAAGGTGCCTCCCCTGTGCGGGCTGGGGGAAGCCACGACAGGGGAGGTCTTCAGGGGGTGAGGAGGAGAAATCAGGTTGTAGAAGCGTCGTGGGGGAGGCGACGCGCTTTCTACTACCGAGACTCATTATGCGACAAGTTGTCCGGGTTGGCGGATAGGGATGAGAAGGGATGGTTGGCAAAAGTAGGCGGGTCAAGGGTTGAGGCTAATGACCGGCGTTGCGTCTGGCTCCCCAAAGCTGGCGGTCTCCAGCCTGAGGCGCTCGCCTGTTGAAGGCAGGTACATTCCGGCCACGAGGCTGATCGGCTGATCGGTTGGGATGTCAAACTCGTGGACATCCACCCTCAATTGGCCGGGTTGCCAGGTGGAGGTTGGGTGAGCGGGGGGAGTGTCGTGGCCGGTGACGTTGTAGCCGTCACTGGCGAGAGCGTGGACGAAGATGGTGTAGTCGGCGGCGGGGATCGAGTTGACCGCCCAAACCAGAGTGAGACGGCCTGAGGTGAGATAGTAGCCAATCAAGCGAATGCCATCATCGAATTGCGCCGAGAGCGAGTGGGCGGCGGCCGGCGGCAGGAACAGCATCAACCGCATTTTGTTGAAGTGATCGTCTTCGGCCAGGATCGCAGTATCGAGCAGTTGGTTTTGAATATAGGCGTCAGCATCCCACTGAGCGGCGTTGACGGGCACAAACCAAATGCGGCTGGTGAGCAATTGGCTCAACTCGGTGTTGGGGTGATCGTTGGGCTTGCCAGGAAGCATGTGGTAGGACAGGTTGAGATTGCGAAGATAGTACACCTGAACCGGATCGGGAAAGTTGGCAAGATAGATGTCGCCCGGTTGGGCCGCCTCAGTCAGATGGGCGGCCACTTCGCGCATGCCGCGCGTTTTACTGTATTGGGGATTAGTGTATTGGTTATTAAGGCCGACGGCGAACGTGGCGATACTAATGACGATAATAGTTGCGCTGAGCGAAGCGAGCGGCGGAAATTTTTTGCGAAGCGCGCGCAAACCGCCAGCGGCCAGCAAGTAGGCGGCGGGGAAAGCAAAGACGAGATAGAACGTGTTGAAGGTGGAGCGCAGGGCAACGATGGCGTAGATGCCGAAGAAGGGGATGAGGAGCGAGGCGAGAAGGTAGACAAAGAGACGGGGAGAAAGGGAGCGGGTGAGCAGGGAAGCAAGGGAGAGCAAGCCGAAGACGATAGCGATGATGAGTTTGATTTGTTCGGGGAAGGCGGGACCGGCAGTGAGGTCGCCGAGGACGGCGGCGGCGTATTGGGTGAAGGGCAGAGAGCCGGGATCGGCGAGTTGGCCGTGCGAATAGACGGGCAGGATGACGACCGCCCACGGAGCGACGAGAGCGGCGATAGTGAGACCGGCGGCGAGCCAGGGCCACACCTCGGCGGTTGACGCGAAGCGCGCACCAACCGCTACGCGAGGCGCGAAGTCAGCCTTCGCCGACTCGGCGCTAACCCGCGCAGGCGGGCTTTGTCCTTTTTGCAGCCGCGACTTCCAACCGGGCAAAGACGAAGCGAGCACATAAGCTCCATGCGCCATCAACGGAAACAGCGCATAATAATGGCTGTACATTGCGAACACCCCACAAGCCACATAGCCAATCCAATAAAAAACCCTCTTTGTGCCACTTTGTGTCTTAGTGTCTTCGTGGTGGATCAACTTCGGCAAAATCAACGTGGCAACCAGCAAGGCAATGAGCGCCAGCTGATACATGTTGCGCACGTCCTGCGCCAGCCAGATTTGTTGAGGATGAATGGCAGTGAGGCCCGCCGCCAGCGATCCAACTTCATCCCTCCACAGTTTGTGCCCCACTTGATACATGAGTGGAACGAGCGCCAAGCTGAGCAGAGCCGACCAGGCCCGCATGGCAAACTCGCTGTCGCCCGTCAGTTTAGCCCAGCCCCAGAGGAGCCAATAGTGGATCGGCGGCTGAGGGTCGCCTTCACGAATGATGCGGGCCAGAATTTCGGCGGGCGGGTCCTGAATGTAGTTCCAGCTAAAACCTTCGTCACCTCGCAATTCCTGATTGCCTAGCAGGTGAACGCGCAGAGCAAAGCCGATAAACAGAATCAGGATGAGGGAGGTGAAGCGGCGCACGGACAAAAGTATAGCAGAGGCCATCGGGTATAATCGCCACAGTAAAGCAACCACGGATTACACTGGACTCTATTCAAAATAAGCCAGTGCGCGCTTCGACAGGTTCAGCGTGCGGCCTGAGCCGGTCATCCGCGGCCTGAGCTGGTCA
>CAYSIV010000476.1:0-79 GCA_964431175.1 uncultured Anaerolineales bacterium | reverse complement strand
TCCGCGGCCTGAGCCGGTCATCCGCGGCCTGAGCCGGTCATCCGCGGCCTGAGCCGGTCATCCGCGGCCTGAGCCTGTC
>CAYSIV010000475.1:678-3390 GCA_964431175.1 uncultured Anaerolineales bacterium | reverse complement strand
AGCGGGAGCAGGCCGTAAACGAAAGTGGAATTTGCTCTAGAGCACGGATTCACAGAATGTGCGGATCGAATCCGTTCATTCTGCGAATCCGTGCTCTCTACACACGCACAAACTTAACCTGCAAGCGGACAGAGTCGAAGTTGGCTATTATTCCCAACCGAATGTCACGCATCCAGTCCTTCAAGCTGTCCAAATGGACAGACTCCAAATCGCGCAGGGCAACAGGGAATACCATGATTTTGCCTTCGACGACAAGATGGCCAAAGGCAATGTCTCCAACCGCAGTTCCCTTGTAAGTCACCTGCATGCGCTTGGCCGGCGCGGGCGCAAGGCCGCGCAGACTCAACTCGTGGTAGCAGGAATTTGCATAAATGCGGTGAACAAAACCAGGGCCGAGAATCGTATGCACTTCGTATAACCCGCTCACCACAGAGTAAGCCAGGTCGGGATACAGCCAATCAGTAGACGGAGCAATTTTATCCCGATCCAGCGCTTCAGAAGATGTTGTCTCTCGTTTTGCCGGATCGAAGTAGAGGCGATCAAATTCCGGCTCCTGGCTTCCAAAATTGAACAACAGGCCGACTGTTTTATCTGTCGTCTTCAAATACGAAAGTGCTTGCGCGCGATGCAAGGCGCTTAACCTTTCAACGGCCTTGTTCTCCACCACCACTTCCTGCACGACAAACAGATCCAGCTTTTGAATACCCGCCAGCTTTTCCTTGTAAACAATGCGATACTCGTCCTGCCGCGTCGCCGGATAGCCTCGATGCCGCAACTCTTCCGCGAAGGCGCGCTCGTAGATATGTTCTGGATACATTCGAGAGGTGTGATTGTAGACTTCGTAGTACGCGCCGATAATTGCGCCGGTCAATTCTTTGTGAAGAAGGTCGGCCATCAGGTTTCTTTCTATACGCCGCAGTTCATAGCACGGATTTTCGGAATAAACGGATCGCATCCGCCCACCAACGCGTGTAAATCCGTGCTGTCCTCATTTTATAGCACGGATTCTCGGAATGAACGGATCGTATCCGCTCACGCAACGCGTGTAAATCCGTGCTATCCTTCATTTCATAGCACGGATCGGCAGAATGAACGGATCGTATCCGCCTATTCTGTAAACCCGTGCTCTCCACGCCTGGGGCGGAAATTCAAAAGCTCAAACGGCGGGACGCCGCCACCCGGAAACCGAGATAGTCGCGGAAGCCCGCCGGGACGCCCCTGTTACGGCTCGCCGCGCGGACGTCGTTACCGTAGTCGTCCCACGAGCCGCCCCGTAGCACGCGAGAGTCATCTCCGGCCGAATCTTCTCGGCCATCCTTCGCATTGTATGGATACGGTTTGTCTTTAGACTGACACCACTCCCACACATTGCCAGCCATATCAGCCAGGCCATAATGGCTGTCGCCTTGCGGCGAATATTTTCCAACAGGTGTTGTCGTTCCCGGCCCACTCTCACGAGTGTTACATTTCGTTGCATCCCACTCGTCACCCCACGGCCACTCTTTGCCATACTCGCCCCGCGCCGCTTTCTCCCACTCGGCCTCGGTGGGCAGTCGGACAATCTCTTTTGCGCTAATCGCCCCGCCAGCGCGAAGCTTCCCGGTGAGCCACTTGCAGTATTCTTGCGCGTCGCGCCACGAAACGTTGACGACGGGATGATCGGGCAAATCCGCTTTCACTGCATCTGATTTGTAACCTGCTGCTTGAACAAACTCGGCAAACTCGGCATTGGTGACGGGATAGCAGGCGATGCGATAAGTGTAAGGAATTTCGACTGTATGCTGTAGGCCTTCGTTGTCATACGCCAACTTGTTGTCATCCCGGCTTCCCATGACAAATTTGCCAGCGGGAATCGGAATCCAATACTCTTTACTGTCAAACCTGGCCTGGCGTTTTCTCTCTATCTCTTCAAGTTCAGCTTCGCGTCTGCGTTGAGCTTCCAAAGCGCGCCGCGTGGCTTCTTGTTCGGCCCGGCGCTGTCTCTCGGCTTCCTCTGCTTGTTCTCTGGCAGTTCGCCGTTGCTGTTCGGCTTCCCAGGCCCGCCGTTGCTCCTCAAGTTCCGCCTGGCGCTTCTTTTCGGCTTCTTCTTCAGTGTGCCGCTTTGCTTCCAATTCGGCCAATCCGCTCCAGAAGATGAAGCCCTCCAAGACATCGGGCGTCACCTTCTGTGAGAACTTGACCTGCTTTAGCACTTCCCGCAGGCGGCGGTTGTCGGGGCCTTGCCATTGTTCGTATTCACTCGCTTTGTGCGTCGGGTCGTTGGCCCACTGGGCGGCGTCGGCGATGTAATTGAGGCGCAGGTCTTTGGGCAGGTCGCGCACCTTGTCGCAAAACGCGGAACTGACTCGGGTGAGGGCCAGCCAGCGAATGAAGTCGGCCTGCTCCACGCCCTCGGCCTGGCCGGAGTTTTTGAGAATGGCCCAGCCGACGTTGAGAAAGTTGAGGAAGGTTTTGATCTGGCGGGGGTTGGTCTCGGCTCCGGCGATGATGAGTTCGATGCTCTGCCGCAGATTCTCGTCTTCGATGTGTAGTCCGGCGTCGAAGTAGCTTTTCACTTGCGGGTTGGAGAGCGGCGGCAGGCTAAAGCGAACCTGGAAAATCTTTTCGAGATAGTCGGCGGCGCGCTGGTCGGTAATGCCCAATTTCTCGTAGTGCGCCTTGATCGCAGAGCGAACGGCATCTTCGTCGGCGGCCAGCACGAAGGCCACGCCA
>CAYSIV010000475.1:0-668 GCA_964431175.1 uncultured Anaerolineales bacterium | reverse complement strand
GCTTTACTACGCCGGGTCTAGAAAGACGCGCCGTACGGCGTTGCGCGCCGGGTCAATCTTCTTCTCGAACAGGTTGCCGCTCACCCACACCGCTAACAGGTGATCAAACGTTTCCATGAACAAATCGAGCAAAGCAGTCTTTTGGGCAAAGGGCGTCTCTTTGGGTGTGCCAGTGTTGAGACCGGCTTCGACACCGCCGGGCAGTTTGATGGCAAACCAACTGAGCACGGTGGCGACCACGTCACGGCGCGGGTAGGTCGGGTCGTTCAATTTGCTCAAAACTTGAGAGACGATGCTATCTTCCGACATCGTCTGGACGATCACCCGCACCAGGGCCACCAGCAGTTCGTCTTCGTCGGCGTATTTCCAGGCGTTGAACCAGACCGTGCGGCAACGGCGGAAGTTCTTGTTTTCGTCGTCGTCGTTGGCAAACGAGAGCTTTGACAGGTTTTCTTTGAGGGCCTGGGTCTCGTCCAGCTTGGCTTGGAGGGTGCGCAGGAGCGTGGTCTTGCCACTGCCCCACTTGCCACTGACGCCGAGGACGAGCGGGGTGCGGGTGAGCGGGTCGGCAATCAGGCGGGCAAAGGTGCCAGCGTACTCGTCGAAGTTGAACTCGGGGGCGTCGCCCGGCTGGTGATAGCGGCTGACGAGAGCGAGGAGCGTGCGCG
>CAYSIV010000474.1:0-3393 GCA_964431175.1 uncultured Anaerolineales bacterium | reverse complement strand
TGAATTGCATCCGCCCTCAGGTAAGCCTGTATAGGCGATTTATTCGGTTACGGCACAAAAGTTTTGTAAGCCTGCTGAGTCTCAGTCAGCCCGGCGGCCACCGCGCCCTCGGCTTCGGTGGCGAAGTAATCGTCGAACGCGTTTGGGTTGCGGCTGTTCAGCCCGGCCAATGCAGCGGTTTGGACTTCATCTATTACGCCACGCACGGCGCGCTCTTCCGCGCCACGCGTGACCAGCCACGCCGCGCCGACGATGAGCGCCAGCGCCAGGCTAAGAGTGATGATGCGGTTCAGGGGACACCTCCAGCGGGTGTGGATTGGATGGCGCCGGTTTGGCGGCTGCTGGCGACAGGCGCGGGACGAAGGCGGGCGTGCTCGCCGCGTAAGCGGCGTAGGCCTCGTCGAACTCGGCCAACGACTCGCGTTCCTCACGCCGCGCCAGCCGGACGTACATCGTGACCAAAATAGGGAACATGATCATTGTAATCAGTGTTGGCCACTGGATCAGAAAGCCGAGCATGATCAGCATGAAACCGGCGTACTGCGGGTGGCGCACGCGAGCGTAGGGGCCGCCAGTGGCGACTTCATGCGCCTGCTGTGCTTTAAACAGCACTTTCCAGGCGGCGCTGAGCACGATGAAGCCGCTCGCAATCAGGCCGTCGCTGAACAGGTGGATCGGGCTGAAGTGCGGGTCGCCCTTCCAACCGACGAGCGTTTGCAGCAGGTGGCCGCTGTTGTGTGAGAGGAGATCGATACCTGGGTAGCGGCTGGTGAGCCAGCCGGAGAGCAGGTAAATCGTCAGCGGGAAGCCGTACATCTCGGTGAACAGCGCGACCACGAATGCGGAGAACGCGCCTAGCGAACGCCAGTCGCGCGCGGTGCGTGGCTTGGTGAAACTGAAAGCAAAGATGATGAAGATCGCCGCGTTGATCGCGACGAGCGGCCAGAGGCCATAGGCCGGAGTGGTGTCTGGGTTCATGGTTTATCTCCCGATTCTCTTACATTCACGTTACCAGTGATGGCCGGGAAACGAAAGCGCCGTTCTGCCTGCTGACATGCGCGCAAAATGGCGTATCGTCGCTGGGCAGAGCGGCGCGGGAAAAATGAGACAGTGATGAGTCTATGTCAGGGCATAGACTTCGGGCGTCCGGGCAAACTTCTGGGCGCAGTTGAAGGAGCAGAAGTAATACACGCGATCCCCATAGGGCAGCCGCGCCGGGGCGCGCTCTGGATCGAGCCGCATCCGGCAGACCGGGTCGAAGTCTCCGCTGACCAATGGCCGATGCAGGTCGTGCAATTCGAAGAGCGCCATCAACTGCGAGACATTCCTGAAGCGCTCTGCGCCGGCGGATTGAAGGGCGGCGATGTTCAGATTGCGGATGGCTTCGGCCACCGGCTCCGTGCATAGCACCTGGCCCGAGCGAGCAAAGGCGGTGACGCGTGCGGCGATGTTGACCGTCGCGCCGAAGTAATCCCCCCGGCGTTCGATGCACGGGCCGAGATGAAGGCCGACCCGCACAGCCGGGAAGCCCGGTTCGGCTTCAACCGAAGCGACCAACTTGAGCGCTGTCCCAATCGCCGTGGCCGGATCGGTGGCCACGATCATTACCGCATCGCCGATGGTTTTGACCAGCCGCGCATCGCTGGTGAACGACTCCTGCGCCAGGGCATAGAAGCGCTCCGCGATGTCGGATGCATCCTGGTCGCCATGTGTTTCGGTGAGCGCGGTGAAGCCGGAGAGGTCGGCGAATAGAACGGTGAGGGATTCGGAGTTGTGTGAATTCATCGAGAGGCTGCCAATCGCGGCGGCAGCGCCAATTCGATGGCGGACCACGTCGTTTCGGGCGCGCGGAACAGCGGATGATGATCGACGCCGGGCAAGACTTGAACTTGCCAATTGGGTCGGCCCTTAGCAAGCGCTTGCGCGCCTGCCAGCGGAGCGATCGGGTCTCGATCTCCATGAATACAGAGGATAGGGATACGGTCGCCCAACAGATCGGCGTCACGCTTCGCATCGTAGTTGTATATGACTTCCCACAATGAAGACGTGAACGAGCGCCACGAGTGTTTGACGACATCCGCCGCCACTTCGCGCGGCAAGTCAGGCTGGAGGTAAGGCGCCAGCCGCCCAAAGACGCGCCGCGTCAGCAGACAGATGATAGCCGCCAGCACCACGTTGCCGAAGAACATCCGATAGAAGGGCGAACTTTTACGGACGGTGCGGACGGCCTGCTCTTTGCCGCCGTAATACGGCAGACTGACCAACACCAAACCTTCGACCTGCTCAGGGTGGCGCGCCGCGTAAGCGACGGAGAGCAATGCGCCCATTGAGTGGCCTACCAGTGTAAACGGCGCATACTTGTTCAACACTTGGCGCAGGGCTTCAACATGGTTCTCAATCGTGTAACGCGTCCAGGGCCTGGGCGAATCGCCGAACCCCAGGGGGTCCACGAGCACTGTGTGGTAATTCTGCTGCAACGCTCCCAGGTGTCCTCGCCAATAGCGGGTCGTTCCGCCCAGGCCGGGGATATAGACGACGGTTCGTCCCTGTGGGCCGGACTCTTCGACGTGGAGCGCCTGCAGGGTGGCGGCGCGCGCAGCTAGCGCCCAAAAGGGCTGGGCCTGCGGCCGAGATATGATGTTCACGGTCTTATCCTTCTACAATCAACTTCCCCCGCAGCATGCCCATCTGGCATTGGAACTCGAACTCACCGGCCTTATCGGGCAGGAACTCAACTGACACGGTTTCACCTTCAGGGAGTTTGGCGCTCTTCTTGAAGTCGGGGATGAGCACCATTTCGGAACAGGAGGCGGATTCAGCGCGAACGAAGTTCAAGCGTACTGGCTTGCCTTTTTGGACGACGATCACATCGGGCGTGTAGCCGCCTTTGACCAATATCATCGCTTCTTGATAGCCGCCACTGGTCAACGCCGCTTTCACGCCGGGTTTCTTCACCAGCCAGAAAAACCAGACGATGACGGCGATGGCGGCCAGGCCGCCGAGAGTGACAAGGATTTTATCGGGAGACATAGAAAAACTCCAAACTCCAGATCCCAACTTCCAAGTCCCAGGAGTCGTAGACATTGGGATTTGGAAGTTGGGAGTTGGGATTTTTACGCACTTGGTTTCCAATTCTTGAGCCGGTTGGCATTGCTAATGACAGTCACACTGCTGAACGACATCGCTAACGCGGCGAGTAGGGGTGAGAGCAGAATACCGAAGAACGGATACAGCACACCCAATGCAATGGGCAGGCCGGCGGTGTTGTAGATGAACGCGCCGACCAGGTTCTGATACACGTTACGCATGGTGGCGCGGCTGAGTTGAATAGCCGTCACCACGCCCATTAAACTGCCTTTGATGAGGGTGATGTCGGAGGCCTCAATGGCTACA
>CAYSIV010000473.1:0-3416 GCA_964431175.1 uncultured Anaerolineales bacterium | reverse complement strand
GCTTGGGCGCGAAGCCTTGCAAGCCGATGTTGGGAAAACCCACCGTGGCCACCGTCCCGCCCAACTTCACCGCGCGACTCGCCGCCACCGGCAGCGCCGCGAACCGCCCATCCGCCTTGAGCAACGCCAGATCATTCGCCGCATCCACTTTCACCACCTTGGCGGAAATCAAACCCGCGCTCGTGACCAAACGAATCTGCGCGGCGTCCCTGACCACATGCTCGTTCGTAACCAGAAATCCATCTGCCGAAATGAAAAATCCTGTGGCGGTGGCCTTGGGACGTATCGCGTTTTCGGCAATTAGCTCGAAGCCTGTTCGTTGTTTGCTTGCTTGAGTTTCCTTTCGAGGTACGAACGCAGCAGCGAGCCGCTGTGCTTCGACGATTTCTTCTCGCGACATTTTCGCCTCGACGGAATTCAGAGTTCTCCCGGCAATCTGTCGAATGTCTTCCGGCATGTTCTGGCCAGCCCCTAACGTCAACCATTTGTATGCCTCAACGTCGTTTCTGGGCACACCAATGCCCTCCGCACAACTTGCTCCGAGCAGGACCTGTCCACCTGCGTAGCCTTGAGCAGCCGCTTTCCGAAACCACTTCACAGCCTCCACCGCATCCTTCACCACGCCTTGGCCATTGAAGTAACAGAGGCCCAACTTGTTTTGAGCCCCGGCGTCATTTTGCTCGGCGGCTTTGCGATACCAATTCACCGCCTCCACTTCATCTTTTGCCACGCCTGTGCCATTGGCGTAGCAGTCGCCAAGGATGTTTTGAGCCGCTGCATAATCCTGCCCGGCGGCTTTGCGGTACCAGTGCACCGCCTCCACCGCATCCTTCGCCACGCCTCTGCCATTGGCGTAGCAGACGCCAAGATTGTTTTGAGCCCAGGTGTGATTCTGGTCGGCAGCTTTGCGAAACCACTTCACCGCTTCCACGTAATTCGTCGCCACGCCTTGGCCCATGGCGTAGCAGACCCCCAGATTGTGTTGAGCCCAGGTGTGATTCTGGCCGGCAGCTTTGCGATACCACTTCACCGCTTCCACCGCATCCTTCGCCACGCCGCGGCCAGTTTCGTAGCAGAGGCCCAGACTGTTTTGAGCCTCGGCGTAATTTTGCTCAGCAGCATTACGATACCACTTCACCGCTTCCGCCTCGTCCTTCGCCACGCCTCGGCCCTCGTCGTAACAGTCGCCAAGTTTGGATTGGGTCTTAGCGTCATTTTGATCGGCGGCTTTCCGAAACCACTTCACCGCCTCCACCTCGTCCTGTGGCACACCTCGGCCTGTGGCGTAGCAGATGCCCAGACTGTATTGAGCACCCGGTTGATTCTGCTCGGCAGCTTTGCGAAACCACTTCACCGCTTCCACGTAATTCGTCACCACGCCTTGGCCCAAGGCGTAGCAGAGGCCCAGCTCGAGTTGAGCCTCGGCGAGATTCTGCTCGGCGGCTTTGCGATACCATTTCACCGCCTCCACCTCGTCCTTTCGCGTGCCTTGCCCTGTGGCGAAGCAGATGCCCAGATTGTGCTGAGCCTCGGCGTAATTCTGGTCGGCAGCTTTGCGGTACCAATAAACCGCGTTGGTCAAATCCTTTGGCAAAAAGCGGCCCTCAAAACAGTAGTCCCCAAGCCGAGCCGCTGTCTTTGCTATTAGCCTCGCATTGTCCGCTTTCCGCAGAGCATTCACTTCTATCAGCGTGTTCTGAAGCTCTTCAGGTAAAGGCACGTTCGTGCTCGCCGTTGGCCTGCGCGGCTCGGCTTCCAGCGCCGAAATTCCCTGCCTTATCCAACGCATTCCCTCATTGGTGCTGGCCGCCACACCGCGACCTTCTACGTACTTAAAGCCGAGCGATATTTGTGCAGTGGCGACACCTGCTGTTCCAGCGCGTTGAGTAAGCTCGAAGGATTTCACGGGATTGTACAGCGGGAATTTTTCATCAGCGTAAATTTCCGCAAGGAATTCCAGTGCGCTCATTGATCCTTGATCTGCGGCCTTTTGATACCATTTAGCCGCTTCACGGTCGTCCGCAACAACACCCAACCCGTGGTGATAAATTGTACCAAGCAGGGTTTGCGCCCATTGATCGCCCTCCTCAGCCTTCGCTCGCGCTTCTTCAATGCTCTTGGCGGCGGCGTTCGCATTCGTTGGAGGAGCACCATCAAGAACAAACCCCGGCGGTGGGTTAGGGACAAAACCTACTTGTGCGTTCGTGGGAGTGGTGCTTGAGAGCGTCTGATCATTAGTGCCAACAGGCCCTGCAGTTTTCGGTGGCGACTGGTTCGCGTCGGTCGGCGCGGCGGGCCGCTGATTGCAGCCCTCGCCCACCACGAACAACAAAAGTGCGCACACGAACCTGCTCGGCTTCATGTCGGGAGATTATTTGGTTTCGCCCGGCTGGCAAGTGCCCCGTTCGTGGCTTCTTGACGGTTCAAAAAACTCCAACGTGTTGTTGATTTTCGGTAACACTTCGATGGTGATGCGCTTCTTGTGGTCGCCGAATTTCTCCATCAGAATTTGTCGGGTGATTTTGTGATCCGGGTGGTGGTGCAAATCTGTGCGGTAGTGATCAAGCAGAAACATTTCTTGCTTCTGGCGACCCTTGAAAGGAACGCGGTGACGGGTGTATCCAATCGGCAGTTCAGACGGGGACGCCAGAATTAGCATCTCGGCAAGAACCTTTTCCGCGCTAGGCGCAATCACGCAAGCACTCATATCAACGCAGTTGGAAAGCTCGTATGCCTCAATGATTGGCGCACCCGCGAGGTAGATGCCATGCGTCGTCTTTTCATTCTCAACAAAATAATCTCCGAAAGCCCATGCACCCCGAACCGGGAGGCCTGCCCAGAACAGCCCGCTCACCAGACTGCTACAAAATTCGTTAAACACGGCGACTTGTGCGTGGCGTTCCCTGCCGGATTCAGGAAGCCCGGTGTAAGCGAGAATTGAATCCGAAAACACAACGTGGTTGATCGGACTGTAATTTTCGAGCCTAGGAACTACCTGACCCAAGGATTCTTCTGTCGCGTTCAGTTTCTCCAGTGACTTCTTGATCGTTTCTTGGATTTTTCTTACGACGGAGATTAATTCCGCGATGGGATTATTTTCAGCGAGGCTTTTATATCCAAGCAAATCAAAAAAACCAACCAAGCCGCGCCGAGCACCATTTTCTTCGTAAACATTTTCAGATTGTTTCATGCACTCAGAATATGGCACTCACCGTTTAATGCCAAGTCGCCATCAGAGCTGTACCCCAAAAACTGGACCACTGGTTAAGATAGACTTTCGTGGGTCTGCTGGAGATGAGAGAAAGCAGATCGATGAAAGCGAAACGTAAACGGCACAGTGGGGCCTTCAAGGCCAAAGTGGGATTCGAAGCCCTGGTTGGGCTTAAGACGGTCGCGCAACTGGCGCGCGAGTACAC
>CAYSIV010000472.1:1045-3418 GCA_964431175.1 uncultured Anaerolineales bacterium | reverse complement strand
AAGAAGTTCTTTGTTGGCAACGACTAATTCCGCCGCCCGTTTTTCTTTCTCTTTGTTTTGAAAAGCAAGTTTTTTGTTGGCAACGACTAACTCCGCTGCCCGTTTTTCTTTTTCTTTGTTTTGATTGTGTAGTTGATTAGTATGCTTTGGCATATGGCGTTTCCTCTCAGTTCCACTTATCTACCGCTGTTGGCTTTATACATAATTTACGAGGGGCGGGCTAACGGGGCGGCGGATAAGCCGACCCCCGCAGCGAAGCGAAGGGGGTTCGGCTTCATCCGCATGATAGGCGGACGCGAGCGGGTAGCGAGCGGTAGCCGGTCATGCGGCATCCGCCGCCCCGATAGGCGGCGCGAGTGAAGTGAAACGGAGCGAAGCGTCCGCCTATCTATGTGTTTACCCGAACCGTTCTGCATAACTACCTGATTTGGGATGTTATACCGAGCAGTTCGGTATAATATAGCAAATTGCTAACCAGTTGATGGCCTTCTGCTCTTGACTGCGGCTAAAAAAGCCTTTTTGCATATCAGAGACCATCAATGCAATTGCATTCTGCTGTAGACTATGTACAGATACAAAGATTATAAGCCTGCAACCTCAAAAAAGGCAACAAAATGACACAACCAAATTCTCCAACACCCCCAAAAGAGAAAAAACTCCTCGACCAATATCGCGACGTTATCAACCTCAAACATCGCGTAGCATCCCCTTGCGGGACTATTCCCCCCGCACCGGCGACACCTACATTCTTTGGACAAAGGAATACATCCTCTTCCACAACAAACGCCATCCCAAAGAAATGGGCGCGCCTGAGATCAACCAATTCCTCACTCACCTTACCTCCGAGAAAAAAGTATCCGCTTCCACCCAAAACCAGGCGTTGAGCGCAATCCTTTTCCTCTACCGGCATGTTCTCCATATTGAATTGGATGAAACCAGCCTCGCCGAATTTCGCCCCCAGCGCGCAAAAAACGTGCCGACGGTTCTTTCAAAAGACGAAGTCAAACGCGTCGTTGGCAACCTTACGGGCATAAACAAACTCATCGCCCAGGTCTTGTATGGCGGTGGACTGCGCGTGATGGAAACCATGCGCCTGCGAGTCAAGGACATTGACTTTGACAATCATCAAATTATCGTGCGCGATGGCAAAGCCTGTCCTGAGCCTGTCGAAGGAGCGAAAATGACCGCGTTACCGTCCTGCCCGATGCGGTTATTCAACCCATGCAACTTCACTTGAAACACGTAAAGATCATCCACGAAAAAGACTTGGCTGACGGCTTCGGCTCTGTCTACCTGCCCTACGCCCTGGAGCGCAAATACCCAAATGCAAACAAAGACTGGCGCGAAGCGGGCAATATGTTTTTCCTGCCCCGACCTTTCCAAAGACCCGCACACTGGAATCGCGCGCCGCCACCACCTGCACGAGTCTACCGTGCAAAAAGCCGTCAAAGAAGCCGCCCGCCTCGCAAAGGTCAACAAACACGTCACCCCCCACACATTCCGACACTCTTTCGCTACCCATCTCCTCCAAAATGGCTACGACACGCGAAGCGGAACCGTCCAGGAACTCCCCGGCCACAAAGACGTAAAAACTACTATGACGCGAAGCGCACCCACGTCCTGAATCGTGGCGGCCTGGCCGTCAAAAGCCCGCTGGACTAACCACCCCGCCCCGAGCGCAACGCCTTATTGTCGGCGGAGAAGAAACAAAAAAGCGGATGCGCTCATCGCCATCCGCTTTTCCATAGGTCGGCAAGGTTCTCGCCTACTTCGGCGGCAAATACGGCGAGCCAACAGCCAGATAGCCGTAGCCGCGCTCGGTCAGCTCGTTGTAATCAGGGATCATTCGGCGGCCATCAATCACCAGATACGGCGGCTTCACTGTCTGCTCAATCGTGCGCGACAGGCCCCGGAACTCCTCCCAGTCGGTTGAAATAAACAGCATGTCGCTCCCGGCCAACGCCTCTTTGGCCGTCGGGTGATAGGTGATCTTCTCGAACAGGTAGTTGTGTTCCGGGCTGAAGAAGCGTTGCGCTTCACCCGCCGCCACCGGATCGTAAGCCCGAATCTCGCCCACCCCGCGCGCCAGCAGAGTCTCGACGACCTTGAGCGATGAAGCGTCGCGCATGTCGTTGGTGCGCTGTTTGAACGACAGCCCCAGCAAAGCAACTTTCTTGTTATTGAAACGCGCTCCCGCTTCGCGCATGGCCCGATCCAGCAGGTAGGTCTTCTGATATTCATTGATTTCATAAACCGATTGGAGCAGTTCGGCCTGATGGCCGGTCATTCGGAACTGATAGATCAGCGATTGAATATCCTTGCCAAAGCACGAACCGCCGGCCCCGTTTGACACGTACGAGCCCCAGGTGCTGA
>CAYSIV010000472.1:0-1035 GCA_964431175.1 uncultured Anaerolineales bacterium | reverse complement strand
TGTCGGCCGTCACCCCGCGCTTCAGGTCTTCCATCCGCACGTTGGCAAACGATTCGCCCAACCGCGCCCCCACGCCGTTCCAGAACGAGATGTAGGTGAGGAGCAGGGTATTGGCCAAATACTTAATCGACTCGGCCGTCTCAGGGGTGGTTTCGATGTAGCGAATGCGGACGTGGTTATAAAACTGCGAGTAGATGCGCCGGATGATCCGAAAATCGTCTTCAGTATCCGCCCCAACCACAACCCGATCCGGGCGGCGCGACTTTTCGACGGCGTCCCCCTCAGGCAGAAATTCGGGGTTGGAGGCCACCCCGGCGTTGGGCACATTGAACTCGCGCAATTTGCGCTCAAGTTGGCGCGCCGTCCCGATCGGCACCGTGCTCTTATTAACCAGCACCACCCGCCGCGTGTCCTGGCGCTTGGCCAGCAAAGCGCAAATGTGATCGACGGCTTTGAAATAGAAGCTGAGATCAGACGAGCCGTCGGGCTTGGGCGGTGTTGGCAGGCACAGAAAGATGGCGTCGGCGCCTTCGAGAATGGGCGTCAGGTCGTTACAGAAAAACAGGTAGCGATCCATGTTCTCGGCAATGATGCTCACCAGGCCCGGCTCGTTAACGTAGCGCTCGATCTGTTCAGGCCGGGCGGTGCGATAGGCCGAAAGACGTTGCTCGTCAATATCATAGGCGTAGACTTCGTGGCCGTATTCTGAACAGACTGCGGCGTGGGTCAAGCCCACGAAGCCCGTTCCAGCAACAATGATTTTCATCGTAACTCCTTAGTTTTTTGTCCACAGATTTTCGCAGACGCGAAGCGCACAGATTTCTAATACCAATCTGTGCGCTTCGCGTCTGTGTAAATCTGTGGATAAGTATGCAAGCCTGAATAGCTACAAGTTTTCAAAACCCGGCGGGGCATAACCGCCAGACGCGAAATCTAACATATCACGGATACTCTGGCAAGGTGTGGCTGGTAAACGAGTGGTGTGCACGCAAAGGTTGTCAGGGAATAAGATGCTCGCCAACCGCGTCCTCGCGG
>CAYSIV010000471.1:140-3421 GCA_964431175.1 uncultured Anaerolineales bacterium | reverse complement strand
AGAGACCTTGTTCGGAAAGGACTTCTTGGACACGAACTAGATAGTTCGTGTCCAAGAAATGGTCTTTCGGGATAGTTTGACGCCCGCCCGCGAGCTACCTATGATCGTTAGCACCAGTATTTGCAACTTGGTCCGTGTCACATTATGTCAGAATCACCCAGGTTTTCTAGGTCTTTTCGATGACATGCCGATCCGGCATCATGTGGGACGGCGTCATCGGTTAGCGATTATGTTCGAGAGTTAGTCGTTTCAGGATGCTTGCCGACCTATTTCTTGGACAGAAACTAGATAAACCCTGTAGCGGGAATCTTTTCTTGGTAAATCGCCTGAGCAGCAGTTTATCAGGAACTTTATCAGGAAGTTCTTGATTCCCGTCAGGCCGCCAACTTGCCACGATTATGGTCCATTATGACGAAATGCCAAACGACCAAAGCCCACAGCAACCCACCGAAGAGACACCAAACAAAAAGGCCGCTGGTCTCAGCCAGCGGCTATCGTCTCACGCGCCTACAGTCACGCCCGACGCCGAAAGAGGGCGTTGTCGAGGGTCAAGGTACGTGTCAGAGTAAGATAGCGGATATTATTAGGTTGCTTACCTAACGCGGTTCAATGTGAGCTAGACCGGGCTTCTGCGGAAGCTATTCTCAGCATCGCCGCCAGGCTTCGCTCGCAATCTTCTTCAGTAGTCGCCCAGGATGAAACGCTGATCCGCATTGCCGCTCGCCCCTGGCGAACTGTCCCACCGCACCAACATGTTCCGTCCTGTTGGATGCCCACGATGACCCGGCGCGTCACCTCGTCACTCCCAAATGACACGAGCACCTGATTAAGGACGACCTCGTTCCAGACCTCGTGTCCGGCACGCCTGAGGCCGTCTGCGAAATACGCGGCGTGCTGGCACGAACGCTCGATTAAATCTGCCAGGCCTTCCCGCCCTAACGACTTCAAGGCGGCCCACACTTCAATCCCGCGCGCCCGTCGTGACATCTCAGGCACGTACTCGTCGGGCTGGCGCCGCTCCGATTGAGTCAAATAAGCGGCGCTCACCGCCATTGCCGCTCGCAGATGTTGCTCCTCGCGGACAAACACAAGCCCGCTGTCGTAGGGAACATTCAACCACTTGTGGGCGTCGGTTGCCCAAGAGTCGGCTTCCGGCAACCCTTGAACCAGGTAAGCGCGTTTCGGCGCCACAGCCGCCCACATTCCAAACGCTCCATCAATGTGAACCCAAGCGCCCGCCTCGTGCGCCCTGGCACAGATCTGAGCAATGGGATCACAGGCTCCGGTGGCAACGTGACCAACTTGGGCGCAGATGATGGCAGGCCCCGCTACTTCAGGCAAAAGCTCAGGACGCATTCTGCCTTGAGCATCCGTCGGCACCCGTTGAACCCGATCGCGGCCCAGCCCCAAAAGACTTAAGGCCTTGAGCACGCTTACATGCACTTCGTCACCGACCACAACCGTTATCGGGGGCGCTCCGAAGAGGCCTTGTTTCTCTACGTCCCAACCCTCACGTTGCAGTAGAGCATGGCGCGCGGCGGCAAGGCCGGTGAAGTTAGCCATCGTGGCCCCGGTGACAAATCCCACCCCCGTGCTTGGCGGGAGTGAGAACAACCTCACCAGCCACTTCAGGCAGACACTTTCAAGCATCGCTCCGACGGGCGCCGCCACCTCCAGGCCGCCCTCCTGATCCCAGGCAGTGGCCAGCCAATTAGCGGCCACGGTGGCCGGCAGAGAACTGCCAATCACGAACCCCAGGAAACGACCGCCGGCGGTCGCCACGGTTGCCGGCGACCCAATCTCGTCCAACAGGCGGAGAACCTCAACCGGATCGGTCGGTTTCTCCGGCAGTAGCTCATCCAGAATCGCCAAACGCTGTAAGGCTTCTGGAGTCGGCACCGCTGAACGCGTGGCAAGGCTATCTCTGTATCGCGCCGCCCGATGAGCGGCATCCAGCAAAAGGCTCTTCATACTTCTAAAGTCAACCGCTCCTTGCCATGCAACCTATCCTGTATTCGTTGAGCAATCTGATCGAGCTGGCCGTCGTGTTGCACGTAGTCCAGGTTGTCGGTGTCAACCGTCAGCACCGGGCAGAGCGAGAACCGGGCCGCCCTCTCATCGTACAAGCTGTTCAACGAGGCCAGGTAGTCGCCAGAGATCGAGCGCTCGTAATCACGCCCGCGCCACGAACCGAAGGGGTGATGATAGTCAAGCCGGGGTGCGTCTGGAAAGTTTGCTTGCTTTCAAGAGCAGGCGCAATGCCTCATTAACCGCTTTGTCGCTAGGGAATGCTTTTGCAACGTCGGGTTCAAGAACAACGACATTCTTTCCAATTCTGCGCTTAGGGTCGAAACGGCCTTTTGGCAAAATGGTCATTTTCGAGAGGTCGTACTCCTCGCGGAGTTCGTAATCATCCTGCTTCTTGATAGAATTTTTCTTCATTTTTGATCGCCTTTCTTGCGCTGATAATCCGAATCCTGTCGCCTCGCTCGGTATGTGCCGCCATAATGAGGCGGTAATTATATCCCTTCCTCCACCTCAAACGTCAAACTCTCTTGGCCATGCAACCTATCCTGTATTCGTTGAGCAATCTGATCGAGCTGGCCGTCGTGTTGCACGTAGTCCAGGTTGTCGGTGTCAACCGTCAGCACCGGGCAGAGCGAGAACCGGGCCGCCCACTCGTCGTACAAGCCGTTCAACGAGGCCAGGTAGTCGCCAGAGATGGAACGCTCGTAATCACGCCCGCGCTGAGCAATGCGGCGAAGCAAGGTCGGCACTGAGGCTTTCAAATAGACAACCAGATTGGGCGGTTGAAGCAATACGGACAAGATTTTGTAGAGGTCGTAATACGTTTGCCAGTCGCGCCCGGTCATGCGCCCCTGGCGATAAAGATTTTGAGCGAATATCTCGGCGTCCTCATAAACACTGCGGTCTTGAAGGACCGACTCGGCGCTTTGAAGCAAAAGGTAATGCTGGTGCAGCCGCCGCGAGAGGAAGAACGCTTGCGAGTGAAAACTCCAGCGTTGCATGTCTTGATAAAAGTCGGCCAGATAAGGGTTTTCTTCAACGGCCTCGAAGAAAGGCGCCCAACCCAATTTGCGCGCCACGAGAACGGTAAGCGTCGACTTACCGACTCCGATATTCCCGGCAATGGTGACGAAATATTTTGTCATCTCATCAATACACTCCATCGGAAATAGCGGCCTTCGACAGGCTCAGGCCGCGCTCGACAGGCTCAGGCCGCGCTCGACAGGCTCAGGCCGCGCTCGACAGGCTCAGGC
>CAYSIV010000470.1:0-3422 GCA_964431175.1 uncultured Anaerolineales bacterium | reverse complement strand
TCGGTCCTCTCCCCACTCCTGCGTCGTGGGGAGAGGAAGAAAACCGCGCAGCCTCGAAGACTTTGGCGAACATGCGCGACGCTGTAATGATCAGCTACCGCGCAATCGTCTTCCCGCCGCCGGCCATGCTTTTGTCCTGCTCGGGTCGCCAGAAGTCCGCGTTCTCCGTGAACAATTGCGCACCCATTTCCTTGAGGCGCGTGTCGGAAACTTTTTCCAGCTTCTCGTAAAACGGATGGTGCGAGGCTTTGTAGGGATTGTTGTGCTTCGTGTTGTAGCAGCAGATGAACGACCAGCGCGGGTGCTCGGACTTGTTCTGATCCGAGGCGTGCAGTGTGTTGCTATGGAAAAAGAGCACGTCGCCGGGCGCGAGTTCGACATGGACCAGTTCCATGATTTGCTTCGCCTGCTCGACGCGTTCCGGGTCGGCGCCGGTCTGGTCGCCGAACTTGCCGTGCTCCACGCGCCCCAGTTTGTGCGAGCCGCGCAACACCTGCATGCAACCGTTCTCCCGCGTGTTCGGGTCCACGGCGATAAACGCCGAGGCGAGGTCGGGGAACAGGCATCCGTTGAGATACCAGTAGCCGTAATCCTGATGCCAGTTCCACGCGCCGCCCGTGCGCGGCTCTTTGATACTCATCTTCGAGTGGTAATGATAAACCTCATCGCCGAGCAATTGCTCCATGGCGTCCACGATGCGCGGGCAGCGGGCGACCATCCCGTAGATGTTTTCGCCGGCCTTGTTCCAGAGGGCGAGCTTGGCGGCCGTGCCCTGGCCATCGGCAATTTCGTAGGCGTTGGACTTGAGCGCCGCGTCGGCCTTGGCGGCGGTGCGCAGGATGTTCATTTCCTCGGCGTCGAACAGCGCGCGCACGATGACGTAGCCATCGCGGTCAAACTCCGCGACCTGGACGGACGAGAGAATTGGTTTCGGCATAAACGAATTGCGTTGGCGTGAATAGAGACGGCGGCAGGCGAATTTGCAAGCGCGGAAGCGGCGCGGGGAAATGTTGGGGCGCAACCCCCCTGGCCAACTGGCGGCTTTTACCGGTTCAATATTCACCGCCAAAAAGACTATGACTCCTTGTTGACAGCCGCGAAGGCCTGAATTACAACCCCAACATGAGAACAGAGATTAAGCGCAATCTGCGCCCGAATATCGGTGAGGTGGCGTTCGACCATCACAACCAACAGCACACAATATGAAAACAGTAATCTCGCTGACACTCACACTCGCTGCGGTTCTCGTCCTCGCGGGCTGCGCCACATCAGGCGGGCAGAAACCAGAGAAAGGCCCTCAAGGAACCATTGCATACACGGTGGACGTTGAGTCCAGCGAGCCTGGCGCAAGGATTGAGGTCAACAACGATTCCGTTGGCAAGACACCCACGACCATCAAGATATTTGGAGATAAGGATGGCACATTCCACAACTTTGGCAGCTACGATTACAACGTAACTGCGTATCCAGTGCGGGCGGGCCAGCAGCCACAGACAAAAATCTTTAAGACGGGAGGCTGGTTTACGTCTGAGGACAAAATTCCGAAGAGGATATTTTTTGATTTTGGACCCGTTCCAGAGGCGCCAAAGACAGAGACAAAATGACAAGTCCAAATAACCAGATCGGTCAAGCGAACTGCCGCCGCGCTTTCCGTTTTCTGGGTCGCGGATCGCACCACGTCACCGGCTTCGGCGCACGGCAGCTTACAGTGGCTGGTGCTCACCCTGGTCGGTAGGCGGCATCACACGCCATGTCCTCACCACGCCCAGACCAATCACAGTATCTCGTCCACTTCACCAAGGGCGCGAGCGCATTCGACAACATCGCCTCTATCCTCAACGACAAGTTCATCCGAGCAGGCAAGCTCCCGTGGACGAATCTTCCGGCGGTCTGCTTCACCGAGTGCCCGTGGCCCAGCCTCATCAAGCACGCGGAGAGCTATTCGCCTTACGGGCTTGGCTTCACCAAGCCGCACATTTTCGCCGCAGGTGGTGGCCCAGCTTACTACGTTAGAGCTGACCACTTTAAGAAGCAGCAGTGGGATTCTCATGTGTTGGCGCTTGCCACACCATTCTGGCCGGACTATCGGCCTGAGGCGCTACGTGGCGCGCAGCACTTGGGCGGCAAGACAATCGATTACTCGCACGAGCGCGAGTGGCGCGTCCCGCATCAGTTTCTCTTTGAGCATTCGGATATCCAGTTTGTGGTGCTCAGGAGCTACGAGGACATGGCGCGCTTCCCGAAACCGCTGAAAGACGCGATTGGACGCGACAAGTTCATTTTGGTAGAGGTTTACCAGAACATTGAGAGGCTGTGGCCGACACACATATTGTGATGCGGCCTAACTCTAGCGGCATTCGCACCCGCAGTCATGAATACACCCGACCAAAGATTTTACGACATGGTCGCTGACGAAATTCGGTCGCGCTCGCTCGTGGATGGGCTTTGGGTTCGGTCAATCAGCGAGGCCGGCGGCGAGGCCACGAAAGCGCGAGCGATTTACATTTCCTATCGCGTTGAGCAGTTAAAGGCTGTGGAGGCTGCCGGCAGGGCCGCAGCGTTTCAGCAAGCTCAGGCACAGACAAGACGCGAGCAGGAGCAGCGCGAGCGAGTGAAGCGAGAGACCAAGGAAAAGCGCGCACGGGAGTTGGAGGCCGCACGCCACCGTCCCCTCGATCCGCAAGCAAAGAGATTACTCGTTTGGCTGCTACTCATTGTGCTCGCCCTGTTCTTTGTTTTCATTCTACTACCGTTACTGATAAAATTTTCATTCTACCGTTACTGACAAGATGATGCCTCCTGACCACCAAAGGATTGAAATGACCGGAGCGCACATGGGACGTCCGCTTGCTCGTCTAGGGTAATCGCGCGGAGCGTCGTTTCAATCCGTGGCTGTCAGGCGGCAACACAAACCACAAACTAAAAGGACACGTATGGATCAAGAAATACTCGGCAGAACGATTGGCTGGGCCGGCGGCATTCTCGGCGGCTTGATAGGCATACTCGGCGGGGTGATCGGCACGTATTTCTCCGTCAAGAACACGAACGGGCCGCGGGAGCGGGCCTTCGTGATTCGCTCGAGCATTGTCTGCTGGATTGGTGTCAGCATCTTTGTGCTCGCCATGTGGCTCGTGCCGGTCCCCTACAAACTTGGACTCATCCCGGTTTACGTTGTCGCGCTGCTGTTCGCCATCCGCCATTGGAACAAACGCCAGGCAGCCATTCGAGCCGAGGAGTCGAAGCGCGTCGCATGAGCCGGAACCAGGGAGTTGAACCTGGGCTGAACTCAACGCAGAGACGCAGAGATCGCAGAGAAACGCAGAGTTTGGAAGGCAGATCAACGATCACCTTCTGGTGTTCTTCGCCTTTTTCTTCTCCGCGCGTCTCTGGAATCGCCCCTTGAGACGGGCGACAAACCCGAG
>CAYSIV010000469.1:0-3495 GCA_964431175.1 uncultured Anaerolineales bacterium | reverse complement strand
TGGGCCTCTGGATCGTCACTTCCGCCGGCGTTTACGCTGCCGACAACCTGACGCGCCGCGAATGGACCGTGGACGGCGTCGTCCGCGAGGCGCTCGTCAGCGCGCCGCCCCAGGCCCGTACGAATGTCACACCGGTGGTCTTCGCCTTTCACGGGCACGGCGGCTCGATGCAGAACGCCGCGCGCAGTTTCAGTTATCACACACGCTGGCCGGAGGCGCTCGTCATTTACATGCAGGGCCTCAACACGCCGGGTCGCTTGACCGATCCCGAGGGCCGGAAACCCGGCTGGCAACACGCCGCCGGCGACCAGGGCGACCGCGACCTGAAATTCTTCGATGCCGTGCTGGCGAGTCTCCTACAAGATTACCGCGTGGACGACCAACGTATTTACGCCACCGGCCACTCCAACGGCGGCGGCTTCACCTATCTGCTTTGGGCGGCGCGGGGCGACCGGTTCGCCGCGTTTGCTCCCTCCGCCGCGGCCGCGCCCAAGCTGCTGGCGTCCCTCAAACCCAAGCCCGTCCTCCATGTCGCTGGCGAGAACGACACGCTCGTCAAATTCGCGTGGCAGCGGCAGACAATGGACGCGTTGCGAAAAGTGAACCAATGCGGTGACGGCCAGCCTTGGGAGGGAGAGAAAGGCTGCACGTTTTATCCTTCGAAACTTGGCGCGCCGGTGGTGACGTTCATCCATCCCGGCACGCACCAATTCCCCGCCGCCGCGCCCGCCATCATCGTGAAGTTCTTCAACCAGCACGCCCGACCCTGACCAGATGCACCGGATCGCCGCCCCGAAAAAGACACGGCCACCGAAACGCTGGAGAAACGCTTTGATTCGAAGTTGCTTTCAAGATGGGCTTAATCGCGGATAACTGTCCTTGGCAGCCAACGGCGGCGACAGGAGCGCGGACGGCTCGTCCGCGAGTTTCTACACTGAAATTGGAACAAGCGGACGAGCCGTCCGCGCTCCTCTCCGGTGGTTCGCGAGTCGGGGGTCAGTCGCATCTTGAACGCTGGTTGGAATAAGCTGCTACTGGCCCGGAAGAAGCCGGGGTAGCGTCGCACCTGGTAAGCATGATGAAACGCACATTGGCCCTGCTGACATTGGGTTCGTTGGTTCATACGTTCGTCGCGACAGGTTCCGCCGCCGAGACAGCCACCAACGCAGCGACCGCCACCAACCGCATCAACATCCTGGATGTCCTGCGCGGCAAATCGTGGCGCACGATGCTGGATCTCGAACACGCCTCCTGCTACGCGCCCAAAGACGGCTGGGTGGCGCTCACCGACCAGCGTTACAAATACATCTACTACACCATCACGGGCGCGCAGCAGCTTTTCGATCTGCAAAACGACCCGCACGAACTGCGCGATCTGGCCGCCGAACCCTCCTCCGCCGCGCTCGTCAAGGAATGGCGAAAGAAAATGGTCAAGCACCTGGCCATTCGCGGCGACGCCTGGGTGCGCGACGGCGACCTGGTCGTGCAGCCGAAAGCCATGCTCCGGCGGCCCAACGCGCCAAACGTCGTTCGGTGAACGCGGAGGCGGAACCGTGATTGACGGACCATAAATTTGTCATGCACTGGAATTGGAGCGCCAACGGCGCGCATTCAAACCAGCTCGGGGCAACGCCCCTGGTTAGCACAGACATGACGCGGGCTGAAAGCCCGGCCCATCCTCACGTCCCATGTCACCCCACATTTCAACGTCCGTTTTTTCGCGTGTCCGTTTTTTCGCGTGATGGCGATTGGAGGATGGGCGGTACCTTGAGAATACAATCGCAGGCTTGTGAAAAATAAGTGCTTGACATATCAAGCGGGCGTGGCATGATGCGCATATGCCGATCGATTTGGAAGCTTTGGGCAACATGCTCCGCAACGCCCGCAACAGCGTGGGACTCTCCCTCCGCGATGTGGAGGCGAAGGCGGGCGTTTCAAACGCCTACGTGAGCCAACTTGAGGGGGCAAAAATCAAACAGCCCTCGCCGCAGATTCTTCACAAGCTCTGCGAACTGTATGGAGCGCGCTACGAGGCGGCTCTGGAGTTCGTGGGTTACCCTGTTCCAAACGCGAGACAGATGCCCGCCAATGCACGATTTGCGGCGCGTCTAGGCCCCACTACGCGCGACGAGGAGGGCGCGCTGGTCGAATACCTTCAATTCCTCCGGTCGCGAAAACGTTGACCCAACTATGATCTGGTCGTTTTCAGAGGGACGTACGTTCAAGAACTGCCCGCGCCGGTGGTTCTACAAGGCGGTGTTTGGCGAGTCTCGGAGCAAGGATCCGCAGCGCCGCGAGGCCTACGTGCTGTCGAAGTTGCAAAGCATTCACGCGTGGCGCGGGCAGGTTGTTGATTCCGTCATCAGCAGGAACGTCGTGAGCGAGTTGAATGCAAATCGAACGCCGATGCTGGGAGACGTGCTGAATCATGCGAAGCAGCTTTTCGAGATGCAGCGAGAGTTCGGCATGAAGCATCGTGTCCGAGAGCCTGAAATGGCCGTGACAGACGCCGGCCCGGCTTTTGCCGCCTTTCACAATCTCGAGTATGGCTTGCCGCTTACAGATGAAGATTTCGAGCGGGCTTGGAGTGACATTGAGACGGCGATTCGCAATCTCTGGAAGCTGGACGAGCTTCGCGGCGCATTGCGGGCGGGCCGATACCGTATCGCGCAGCGCAACCTGCTGTTCGAGCACTGTGGAGCCAAAGTGCGGGCCGTGCCGGACCTGATTGTCTTCTTCTCGGACAAGCCGCCGCTGATTGTTGACTGGAAAGTCCATACGTATGGGACTCGGGACTACGCAGACCAGTTGGCTACCTACGCATTGGCGCTGATTCGTGTTACCCCGCACAATGATTTTCCGACCGGCGTTCCGCGTCACGCTGCGCATGAGGTCAAGTTGGTTGAAGCTCAGTTGCTCCTCGGAACAGCGAGAAAGCACGCCCTCACTTCCGAAGACTTCCAAGCTGCCGAAGAACGAATTGCCGAGGGCATCATGACGCTCGAAGCTGCGATTGATGGCCGAAAATCCAGCGAACTATGCGCAGCTGACTTTCCTGCGGCTCGCAATCCACAGAGCTGCGCCAACTGCCCGTTCAAGAAGGTGTGCTGGAACTGAAGTCTATGTATACGACGGACACGAACATTTACCGCATCCAGGGACTAGAGCTTTACTCAGCACAGTATCGCCTTCATCGAGTGCGCGGACTCGCGCCCGGAGATGAGGACTATTTTCGGAACCTCCACACTCTCAGCAACCGGATGTCCCGTGAGTTAAGAACACCGGCGACGTTTCTCCTGCGCAAGGATGAAGCTCTCATCGTGCTTCGTGCCGATGCAACCGCGCCAAAGGATTCCTACTCGCTCGTCCGTGCCACTGCCGTTCTCGATGCCTCATCCGATGTCTTTCGCTTGGACTTCAGCAAGCTCGACGAGGAGACCCGCCCCATCGCGCTCCGGTTTCTGGGATTCGCCATGCAGGGTGCCTTTTGGCGGC
>CAYSIV010000468.1:0-3520 GCA_964431175.1 uncultured Anaerolineales bacterium | reverse complement strand
CGGCATCTCCCGGCCTCAGGGCTTGACCTGCGACATTGGCGCGTATGAACTCATATTGCCCGTACTGAATTTCCCGCAGAACGGATATGCGCCACCCACCACCCGACCGCTCTTCGACTGGGCTAACGCAGACATAGCCACTTCCTATTCTCTCCAAATCTCAACCAATCAGAATTTCACCTCGGTCGTCGTGAATGCCCTCATCACACCCTCAGCCTACATGCTACCAACCGACCTGCCGCGCAACACTTTGCTCTTCTGGCGGGTGCGAGCCAACGGGCCGGGCAGCCCCAGCGGTTGGTCGCGGGTGCGGCACTTCGACAGCGCCAACCCGCCGGGCGTGCCAGCTTTGCTTGCGCCTGCCAACGGGGGGGCGGTGGCGAACGGCCAGCCGACGCTGGACTGGAGCGACTCAATGCCATTGGCAAGTTACTACGAAGTGCAGATTTCGACTGACCCGAACTTCGCCACGATTCTTGGGCGGGGGCAAGGCGGGAAGGTCAACCTGTCGCAGTACACCCCGGAAGCGGCGCTGGGTTCGGGGAAGTTTTACTGGCGGGTGCGGGCGGTGAGCGGCGGCGCGGACGGCGGGATGCAGTTCAGTCAGTGGTCGGCGGTGAGAAGCTTCAATGTGACGCCGTGAGGAATGTGAGTTCTGGTTTTGACGGTCGCTCCGGCTTTGAATAGGACTTGCCGCCAATCCACAAACGGGACCCTGTCGTTCCGGTTAGTTTTAGCGACGGAATGTGTCAAGCGTTGACTCTGTTGGCGAAATCCTCAAGTTGCGAGCGCAGTAAACGGCGATGTTCTTTTCTCAAACGGGCTTGCGCCGAGAATAAAGTCTAAGAATCGCGACAAATTGATGGCCACGGCAGTCATGACCATTTGAAGATGGGTTTTGGCTAAGCCCACGGACCGCGTGCGCCGTGCCCCAAAGGCTCGAACGGCTTGCGAAATCGTACCTTCGATTCCCATCCGCCTTCCATACTTACGGGTAAATGCCTCCGTCGTCTGTACCGCCCGGGTGCGCTGGATAGCCTCGTGCTGTTCCCGCGGGCGCATCTGCATCGACCGGCCCTGAGTCTGACTGCGGGTACAGGCGGCTTGAGCGGGACAGGCGGAACACGTCGCCTTAGCAAAGGCAGCCCGAATGACGTCATGACCTCTATCCGTTCCCAATTGCCATTTGATCGACTGCTCGCCACGCGGACAAGTCACCCGATGAGCGTCCCAATCAATCGTGAACTTGGATAGGTCGTAGCCAGTCTGTTCGCGGGCTTGCCAGGAAACATCTTGAGTCATCGGGCCGATGATGGCTACGCCATAATCGCGCAACGCTTCGACCAGCAAGTCGGCTGACACATAACCCGCATCCATAAAATGTTCACTTGGCAATAAGCCTTTTTTAGCTAGGGCGGCATGAATCGACTTCGGCCCTTCTACATCCTGACACGTCGACACAACGGTTTCGACATGCGTTATGAGATGGAGACGGGCCGCCTCCTCACAGGTTTCAGTTAAATGCACTTTGTAGCCCGCCCACTCCTTAGCATTGTGTTTGCAATAGCGGGTCTCCGGATCATAGGGCGACCCGATCCGAGTCTCGGCACTGGGCAAATCGGCAGTGTCTTTCAAGCAGATAGCCACCTGACCGGTGGCATCGACCAACTGGTACTGCTGGAGCCAGATTTGGCGCAGAATTTTCACAGAATCAAGCGCTTTTAGCTCTTTAGGAACCTCCGAGGTCGCTAAACGTTGCAGGAAGGCAGAGCCGTCTCGACCAATCTGCGCGGCCAATTGATCGCGTTCCGTCTGCGGCTCAGGTAGATGTAGTTCGTCAAAACGGCAAGCATAGCGTTTATACCACTCGGCGGGAACAACCGTCTTTAGCCAGTCGGGCGCTAGGAGAGTCACTTGGTTGAGGGCGTGACGCAAGGCTTCGCCTACCAGTTCCAGGCGATGTAGATCACGCACCGCTTGCAGGACATGGGTTGAGTCGGTCCGTTGTTGGCCACCTGCTTTGAGATAGCCGCGTGTCTTGAACACGTTAATCACCCTATCCAACAGTCGAGTTTCTGTCTGGCTCTTGATCAGTCGAGAGCGAAATTCACTCAAAATCGAAAAATCAAATCCGGCATCGCTGAGTTCCAGACCCAACCCATACTTCCAGTCGATCCGGCTCCGCACGGCGTCAGCCGCCTGTCGGTCGGTTAAGCTCTCCATGATTTGGAAAATAAGTACCAGGGCTAGCACTCGGGGTGACTCGGCAGGCTGCCCTTTGGTGGGAAAGAGGTCGGTGAACTGCTCTTCAGAAAATAAATCACCCAACTCATCTCGCATGGCCATCAGCGCGTTTCCGTTCGGAAACGCTGCTCGGGCCACCGTGAGAGTCTCTGATGGGATATCGCCAAAGGGCTTGGGTTTGAGTGTCATGACTTAACCTCCCGGGAAACAGTGTGGTCATATTATGTCATGAGATTTCGCCAACAGAGTCACCGTTTGAGACAACTTGGTTGGGAATATACTGTCTAACCGGACTGCCGCCTCATTATTTTGCCTATCGTGTTTCGCATTGCTGGGATAAGCCGTGCGCGGATTCCGACAACGTTTGGCAAGCAAAAATAAATCCGTACAGATTTATTGCCGAAAAAGCAGTTCTAAAGAAGTAAGGATAGATATATTGCAAAAGGTAAAAGTGAATGACAATGCCGGTGGCACCGACCTACAGTAGGATTCATGAATCAAGCCGCCCAACGCGTCATGCAGGCGACGGGGCTACGCCCTGCTAATTCGAGCGAGTCCGAATGACCCGCCCCGCGCCTAATGCTGGCCGTTAGAGGCAGTGGCAACCCCACTGCCTTTTTGTTTGCCCATCGGCGGCCCTGGCCTCGCCCACGCTGGCCGGGTGCTGGACTTCGGGCGGCAATAGAACTATGCCAGGCACAACTATAGGACTCATGTAGAATAGTGTTCACGCCCCTTTCGTTGAGAATTGGGGCAACTGCCACCGACGGCCAAGTGGCGGCCCAAACCATGAACAAAAAAGACCTCTCCGAACGCGACATCTGCACCAAGTTTGTCACGCCCGCTCTCAAGGATGTAGCCGGGTGGGACTTAATGCAGTTCTACGAGGAGTTCACGCTCGGCAAAATTCATGTGCGCGGCAAGAGCGTGGGGCGCGGTTTGCGCGACCGGGCCGATTACATTTTGTTTCACCAGCGCAATTTGCCGCCGCTTGCCATCATCGAAGCCAAAGACAACAATCACGAAGTGGGCGCGGGAATGCAACAGGCATTGCGTTACGCCGAAATGCTCGACATCCCTTTTGCCTACAGCACCAACGGCGACGGCTTTATTGAGCATGACCGTACGAAAAAAGACGGCGTGATTGAGCGCGAATTAGGGTTGAATGAATTTCCCTCACCGCAAGAGTTATGGGAACGGTATAAGGCGTGGAAGGCGCTCAAGCCCGAGGAAGAACAACTCATCGCCCAGCCCTATTTCCCCGGCGAGAAAGCAA
>CAYSIV010000467.1:0-3541 GCA_964431175.1 uncultured Anaerolineales bacterium | reverse complement strand
CCGCGGCCGCGCTCTCGGCCTTCGCCGACGGGGGCGCCGTTGGCCGTTTGTGGGCCGACATCTCGCTGGTGTTCCTCATCTTGCAGGCGATGATGTTTGCCTTCCCTCTGCTCATCCTCTTCGGCGGGCTGGCTTACGGCGTCGGCTACATCGTCCCCAAACTCTCGCCCTATTTCAAAATAGCCCAGGACTACGTCGCCCTGGCCGCGCGCGAAGTCAAACGCTACGCCCAATACGTCGAAGCGCCGATCGTGCAGTTCAAGGGAGGGGTGGCTGGCTTCGACCAGTTCCTGCAGAGCGTACGGCGCTTTTTCCGGTTCAAGTAACTCACCTTACGCAAAGGTGACTGTCACTGGCTATAAGACCGCGAGATTCTGAACGCTCGGAGCCAGTGACAGTCACCTAAAGTTCGGAGGCGCGACTATGGAAGAAGAAAGCATTGAATTGGGTTGGCGGGTGAAGGCTCTGATCGTCGGCGGGATCGTGGGGGCCATCGCCGGTGTTGGGGCGGCCTACCTCTACATCCGCAACATCGAAGAGGCCGGCCAGGAACCGAAGCTGGCGACGAAGGATGCGATGACGATTGGGTTTTCGCTTGTCTCGCTTATCAAGCAGATTGGCAATTTGGGCGGGTGAAGTGAAGTTAGCCCGCTTTCCAACAGGCGCTGTCTTGTCAATTGATATCGGAGTTTTCGATGCAACTTAAGAGATTGCATCTGAAAGGATTTCGTAATTTTAGAGACGCCACAATCTATTTGGCTGAAAAGTCTTTGATTATCGGCAGTAATGATATAGGGAAAACCAATTTGCTATACGCTTTGCGTATCCTATTGGACAAGAACTTATCCGAATCCGATTTGGAACCGAAAGACTCCGACTTTTTTGCCTATGAACTCACAAATGAGCTGGAGATTCGCGCCGAATTTGAAGGGGTTGATGAAGAATGCGTGTTATCCAAACTGCGCGAAAACATCAGCGATGATGGTGACCTAATCCTGACTTATCGGGCAACACGCAATCCCGTCACAAGGCGAATAACTTACAATTTTCTGGTGGGTGCTGACGATGCGAGCTTGAAGGAAATCGAGAGCCGCTTTTATTTGCGGGTAATAAGCCTAAAATTCATCGGAAGCAAACGCGACCTGTTTGCATATATAAGGCAGGAGCGAAAGAACCTTTTACAGGAGGCAAAAGAAAGGCGGAACGATGATGACGTCATACATGACACAGATACTTTGGCTGAGATAGAAAACTCGCTTAATGAAACCACTCAGAAAGTAGCATCTCTCACATACATAAACAAGGCAACCGAAAGCTTGAACGCCGAGTTGTCATCCTTATCTTTTCACAACACAAGCCAAGATGTCATCTTTGATGCGGGGGCGTCAGATCCGTCCCAGTTTGTTGATGAATTACGATTGGCATCCCGTGTTCAGGGCAAGAGTGTTGTAATCGGTGGCGATGGCCGTAACAATCAAATCCACTTGGCGCTCTGGTCAGCAAGAAACAAAATGCGTACAGGCGAGGGCGATGAGCCGCTAGAAGTCAACCTATTCTGTATTGAGGAGCCCGAAGCCCATTTGCATCCCCATCAACAGCGGAAGCTTGCCCAATATCTATCCGACACCCTAAAAGGGCAAGTAATAATCACCACACATTCTCCACAAGTTGCCTGCCAGTTTCCGCCTACATCAGTTGTCCGGCTTTACAGCCACCGCATGGGGACGCTAGCCGCAGGAAACGGAGTTAATCCATTTACGGAAACGGCCTTCATTGAATTCGGATATCGGCTAAACATCATACCTGCCGAAGCGTTTTTTTCTGATGTCGTCTTTCTGGTTGAAGGACCGTCAGAGGAGTTGTTTTACAAAGCCCTTGCTCAGAAAATTCAAGTTGACCTTGATAGATTGAACATCAGCATCTTGATGGTTGATGGTGTTGGGTTCAAGCCGTATGTCAATCTTTTGCGCTCGTTGAGAGTACCGGTGGTAATACGCACAGATAATGACATTTTCAAAGTTCAAAATCAGAACGCCTATCGGTTTGCTGGCGTGCAAAGGGCACTTGAAATTTATAAAACCAATCTTGACAAGCATATCAAAATTGAAGATTTGCTCAGGGAGGAGGCTCAACTTCAGGGATTCTCTACTCTGCCTCCGCCAAAAGAAAACCTCGAAGTCGCCAAAAAATTCAGGGATGCACTTCAAGAAATTGGGGTTTATCTCTCAGAGATTGATCTGGAAACTGACTTATACTCCGCGTTACCAGATGTCACTTCGAGCTATTTCGGCGTTGGCCGTAGTGCTGAAATAGTTGAAGAAATGAAAAAGCGTAAAGCGACTTTTATGTTCGATTTTCTGCGGCAACATGCTAACGCGTTGACAGCCCTTGAAGGGAGCCTTCTTGCAGAGCCGTTATTGCATTGCCAGCGCATAGCTGAAGCCATCTATGGTAATCACGCCAACGCCTGAGCAGGAAAGGATAATAGCTGAAAAGTCCAATTGCGTAGTCATTGCCAAACCCGGCAGTGGCAAAACATTTACTTTGGCTCACAAAATAAGAAAAATTCTATTGCAAGTGCCGGACTACAAAGGGATAGTTGCCATTTCCTATACCAACAAAGCAAGTGATGAACTTGAGAGAAGGTGCTTGGCAACAGGTGTCAATCGAAAGAGTTCATTTTTTGGGACGATTGACAAATTCTTTATCTCTGAAATAATCATCCCTTTTGGAGATAGGGTTTTCGGTCACCCGGGAAGAAATCAACGTTGTCAAAGTTGCTGAACTTGAATCCACTCAAGCTCAGTACGATGATTCCATTAACGATACCGCCTTTTTGGGAGCCTTGTATCGAGACGGGAAAATCCTTTTAGAGCGAATAGGCTTCTTAGCCCTCCATGTGTTTGACAACTCCAGAGCTTGCCAACGATATATCAAAGCAAGATACACTCACATCGTCATTGATGAGTATCAGGACTGCGGTGAGTGGCAACACGAATTGTTTATTCGGCTGGTTCAATTAGGGTTAACTGGCGTAGCCGTAGGCGACATTGACCAGTCAATATTTGCCTTTGCAGGGAAAAGCTCACGACATCTATCCGCGCTAGCACAAGACACAGCTACTTTCAAGACATATCCGTTATCCGAGAATCACAGATGTCACAAATCCATTGTCAATTATTCAACTAGACTTTTAGCTCCCAGCTATGAACCAATAGCGACCGACAGAATCCAAATTTTCGAGAAGCGCGTCGAAGGTTCGGAAATCGAGTTGGCACACTGGCTATCTGATGCTATACCAGAACTTGCAAGACGCTTTCAAACCGAGCAGTTGAGCAAGGTGGGGATACTCGCCAAGAATAGCCTTACCGGCAATTTGATGCATAGAAATCTAACCATTCGCCACAAGCCAATAGCGACGACGCCTTTGGATGAGGACTCAAGTCTTTGGGGGTCGGTGTTCAGAAAGACATTAAGTTGGGCCTTTAGTACTACAACGAAAAGTAGCATTACAACGAAAAGTAGGTCGCAACTAATGCGC
>CAYSIV010000466.1:0-3543 GCA_964431175.1 uncultured Anaerolineales bacterium | reverse complement strand
TTCGTCGGTGGCAACGGTGTTGGTGTGTCCGTCGGCGGCAACGGCGTTGGCGTGTTTGTCGCCGTCGGCGGCGCGGGCGTGGAAGTGAAGGTGGCCGTCGGCGTGTTCGTCGGTGGCAACGGTGTTGGTGTGTCCGTCGGCGGCAACGGCGTTGGCGTGTTTGTCGCCGTCGGCGGCGCGGGCGTGGAAGTGAAGGTGGCCGTCGGCGTGTTCGTCGGTGGCAACGGTGTGGCGGTGGGCAGAACCGAGGCTAAACCATACCCTAATGTCATCGCATTGATGACGGGCGCAGTTTGCGCGTCGGTGGTGTTGAGGCTAAGCCGGTATTGTACAAAGCGGTCTTTATCCGTGAGTGTGCTTCCGCTTAAAGGCACATTTATCCACGCGCCCCACGCCGCGCCATCGGTAGAGACGCGCACATCCACATTTAGCCCGGTGTGCGCCGGAACCACCGCATCCCACTGAATGTTTTGCCATTCATTGCCCGCGCCCGCGTCGAGGGCGCAGCTGGTATATGCGCCGTTGGCGGCATAAGGGGGCAGGGCTTGCGCGCGGTTAATGGCAAGCGCCGCCGCGCCATTGTTGCTGAGATACACATAGAAATTGGCGGCCCCGGCGCTCGCCACTTGCATCTGCGCCACTTGAGCGCCATCCAACAGGAAGCGCACGTTGTCCGTGGTGGCGTTCACAGCGCTCCATTCGACGCGATAGCGGTGTTCGCCGGTGGGCAAGAGGCCGAGGTCAACGCGTTGTTCGCTGGTGTTGTTGTTCACGCGGGCGTACAAATGGCCGTCGCCGGTGACGGTGCTAAAGATAAAGTACCGATTGCTGGAAAAATCGAGGCTACCAAAACCGATATGTTGCCAAGCGCCTGCCCCAAAAGTAGCGGTAGCTTCGACGGTGGCGCGCGTGTATATAGCCTGCGAGCGCACGTAACCGCTGCCCGGCAGGGTAAGCACACCCGCGTTCAGCGTGGGCCCATATGCACCGCCGCTCCACGAGCCGGAGGCCCACAGCCCGCCATTCAGCGCACTACCCGAGAAGTCATCGGCCCCTGACCCTGCCAATGTAACGCTACCACCGTTCACATCGCTGGCCCAAGCCTCGGTCTGTACTGTGCATGCGCCGCCGAAGTCAGCGTAAGTGGTATGCGTGAGCGAAGTGTTAACCGGCGTGGGCGTAAAAGCGCTGGTGGGTGACACAGGCGTATTAGTCGCCGTAGGTGAAAGGGCGGTGTTGGTAGCCGTCGGCGGCACAGGTGTAGTGGTCGCCGTGGGGGAGGGGCCGACGGTAGGCGTGTTAGTAGGCAAAGCCGTGTTTGTGGCAGTCGGCGGCACGGGCGTATTCGTGGCAGTCGGCGTTGGGCCGGGCGCTTGATAAACGGCGCTGAAGGTATGATTGCCGGAGGCAGTCGTCACGAAAGCCGTATTCACGCCTTTAATCGCTTGGGTGGCAAAGGCGATAGATTGCCCATCCACCAACACCGATTGCAAATTGAGGCCGTTATAAGTCAGCGGCAGGAGCGTGGCGAGGTTTACGCCGGTGGTGGCCGTGGCGGCCAAATTGAAGGTGAGGGTATTGCCGCTCCAACCAACATCAGAAAAATTCGCGTCGTTGCGAGTCTCGGTAAAGGCCAGCCATTGGTCGGCGTTCCACACCGGCACGCTGTGATTGACGGCATAGGCGACAGTCTGCTCAGCCCATGTTTGAGCCGCGCCGTAGTAGTCCACATGGAACTGGGTCATCAAAGCAGCATAATCGCCCGCGAGGCTGGCATCAATCAACTGTTGTGAAACAGCCACCGCGCCGGCATTGCTTAGGCCTTCAAAGCCATCGCCCGCACCCAGCACCAACTGCTCGTCTACTAATTCTGTCAAGTGCTGATAGACGGGGACGAGCGTGCCATCAGCGCCGATAAACTTCATGGGACGGCCACTGCCGGTGATGTAGCCATGCGGCCAGGTGCCATCGGCCTTTCGGAGCCAGGTGCCCCAATGGTAAAAGTTGGTGTCTAAAGCGATGTTGTGCGCGACTTCAAAATTAGCGGCATCCGTCCAGCCTTGCCAGGCAATTTGGTGATTGCGAACGGTGCGCGATTTAGGGCTGGTATATTGCATTCCGAACCAGCTGGTATAAACATCATAGCCTTGCGATAGGTTGGTGATGTTAAACGGCGGATAGGTGTCGGGCTTATAGGCATAGGGGTGAATGCCAAATTCGTAGCCTTGCGCCCGCCAAGCTTGCATTTGTGTGTCGGTAGGGTTGGAGGCGATGGAAATATAAAAGGTGAGCTTGGCCCCATAGGTATTCAGGCTGTTAATTTCCTGCTGGTAGAAGGTCGACGGGTTGGCATGCGCGTCGCCAGTGAGGATGAGCATCGTCTTGGCCGTGCCGGGGAAATACCACAACTGCGGCAACGGGCGCGCGCCGTTCACCAGTTGCTGCACCAACCGTGCGAAGAGGCGTTGCTGTTCATCGGCTTGCGGCACAGGAATGAGGTTTCGGTCAATCCAAGCCGGAGCCGCCAGCACATTGGAAAGCTGGAATAACGAGGTCGTGCGCGTGACCGGCGGGTTGGCCGCGTCCCATGTGCCGAAAATGCCCTGCGCGTCGGCCACCGCGGGAGAGCCAAAAATTTTATTGGCGTTGGCCGGGTTGCCCTGCCGGGTATACACCACGTTACGGGCCAAATCATAAGTGAAGGCGACGGCCTGCCCGTTGGCACTGAGGCTTGCCGCCGGGTAAACGGTGGGTGTGCTGGCGTTGCTGTAGAGTAAGGCGATGGCCGTAGCGCCGCCGCTGAGGGCGTATTGGTCAGCCACGCCGTGTATTTGCAACACGGAGGTCGTGAGACCTTGCGCCGCCGGTTGCGTGGCGTTGAACTTCAAGTAGCCATCGGTAAGCGCACCGCTGGCCGCGCCCAAACCAAACAGGCCCGCAATTTGCGGGTCGGGGCGCATGGCCATGAGCCGCCCGCCGCCGCTGACGTGGGCGGTAAACAAACTGGCCTGCGCGGCGGAGAGCGTGGTTTCCGCCAAAATGGTCACATCGTGTTGCGCCAAATCGGCGGCGGTGAGGGCGCTGAGGGCAACGGTATCGTAGGCATTGAGGCCCTCGGCCCGCAAAATTTCGCCCAGATAATTGCCAAAGGGGTTGGCGGCATAGGCGCTGTTGACCACCAGCAGAACGGGCGCGGGCGTGTGATTGGCTTGCGCGGCCAGCAGTTGCCCAAAGAGGCTGACCGCCAGCAGCGCCAGCACGGTGATTAATTTCCATGTGGTACGTATGGGTCGAAAAGAAAAATGTCGCATTATTAGAGCCTCAACATGAACACAGCGCTGTTTTACACAACGGCGCTCCGCCTGTCTCTGCAAGCGTTCGGAAAGGTCAATTGTGACGATACAGTTCGTACCCGCCAATTTGTGCCACGCGCGTGTAATCGGTGAGCCAGTCGGGCGGATAGAGACCAGCGTAACGCGCAAAGAGCCCCACCAAAACGTAGGCGGGCTTTTCATCTTGCACAAAGGTATATTGTGTGGCGGG
>CAYSIV010000465.1:0-3559 GCA_964431175.1 uncultured Anaerolineales bacterium | reverse complement strand
CTGTAGGGCGAATTGTCAATTCGCCCTACAATTTCCGAATTTCAAAACAGGCTCTCAGCACTGCCTCAACATCGGGCGGGCCTTTTTCAATCACGTAGCTCTGGCGCACGATCCCGTTTCCATCCATGATGACGATGGCCCGGCGGCTGTATCCTTTGTCCTCTCGCCAGAGGCCATATTGTTTTGTGACCTCGCCCTTTGGATGAAAGTCGGCCAGTAGTGGATAATCCAATCCGCCCAGCACGTTGGCGAAGGCGCGGTGCGAGTGGACGCTGTCCACGCTGATGCCCAGAACCTGAGCCTTTAGCTCCTCGAACCGGGAAAGGTTTTCCTGGAACGAGGTCAGCTCTGCTTTTCAAGTTTCGGTGAAATCCAAGACGTAAAACGCCAGCACAATCGTTTTGCCTCGCAAACTCGACAAACTCAGCGGGCTTTGGCCAACGCTGGCTGGCAACGAAAAATCGGGCGCGGCCTGCCCGACTGTGATAAGAGCATCTGTCATGATGACTCCAGGGTTGTGTTCAGAAGTAGTTTTGGGGCAAAATGTATTGCCATAGGATGGGGGACATGATACACTCCTCTGAGCAAAATAGGCAAGAGAGATAAATAAAGTCTGGGTCGGGCAAAGCATATGAATTACAAGAATCTTGGCCGTACCGGATTGAAGATTTCGGTAGTAGGATTGGGCTGTGGCAACTTTGGCGGGATCGGCAGTGCCCCCGCCTTTTTTGGCAAAGGCGAGTCGGAAGAAGAAGCTTTGGCCCTCATGGATGCCGCCTGGGAGATGGGCCTCAACTGGTTCGACACCGCCAACGCCTACGGCGGCGGGCGCAGTGAGACTTATATCGGGAACTGGTTGAAGGCCAAAGGGCCAAGAGTCCGCGAGCAGTTGGTGTTGAGTTCCAAAGTCTTCAACCCGGTGGACGACGGCCCGAACGATTGGGGCCTCTCGCGCCGCCACATCTTTCAGCAAGTGGAAGCCAGCCTGAAACGGCTGGGCACTGATCATCTCGACATGTATTTGACGCACGAAACGCCCGACCCGGCCACGCCGCTGGAGGAGACTCTGCGGGCGTTGGACGATCTGGTGCATCAGGGCAAGGTGCGTTACCTTGGCGCTTCGAACATGCCGGCCTGGCTGATGACCAAGGCGCTGTGGATCAGTGACAAGCATAATCTGTATCGCTTCGATTGGGTGCAGAACAACTATAGCCTGTTGGAGCGCGACGACGAAAAGGAAATGTTGCCGCTCTGCGCCGATCAGGGGCTGGGCTACACGCCCTTCAGCCCGCTGGCCGGCGGCTGGCTCACCGGCAAATATAAAACCACGAGCGATTACCCGACCGGCTCACGAATGACCCTGCGCCCCGAACCCTATTTGAAATTTCTGAAGCAGGAGACGTTTGATCGCCTGGCCCGCCTGCAAGCCGAGGCCGACAAACGCGGAGTGAGCATGAGTGGCCTGGCGCTGGCCTGGGTCATGTCGCACCCGCTCGTCACCGCGCCTATCATCGGCCCGCGCAGGCCGGAGCATCTTACGCCGGTGCGGGAGGCGTTGGAGGTGAAGCTATCAGAGGAAGAACGCAAATCAATTGCAAGTTTATTAGCTGATGGATCCCGCTAATTAAAATCAGGGGAAGATGTTGAAATTTACAAAGAAGTCTCTTGCCGTTGTCAAGATAGTGTTTCTGATATTTGCCTGCGGCATGATTTTGAACGGAGTTTATTTAGGCGCAACAGTGCTACGGCTTTTTTCGTTTGTGCCTGACAGACAGACTACAGGTACACCTATACCCGCTATTGCCCTCTCCCCTTCAAGTAACGATCAACGGGAGCCTGCGATTGATGGTTCGAAGGTTGTTTGGTCCGAAAAAGTTGATAGATATTGGCAGATCATACTTTTTGACGTACAAGATAATTCACGCCATCAATTAACATCAGATGCTCTCGATCACGTTTATCCTTCAATCTCAGGCGAGATTGTAATATGGCTACAGGGCGAGCCTGGTGATCCAGGTCAGTTGTACGGAGTAAATTATGCTACTAGTCAACCACTCACACTATCAGTTGATCGAGCCTCACAACCTTACCTTGCAGGTTCATCGCTAGTTTGGTTGGGAGAGACAAACATTGATACATTTGATACGGCTGTCCTCTTTCTCAATAGCGAAACCCAACATAGCGAAACACTATTCCGCTCCAGAGGCGCGCGCTTGCCTGCGATCTCGAGCAACATAGTTGTCTGGGAAGATTGGCGGAACTATAACGCCGATATTTACGGCTACGATTTGCTCACTCACCAAGAATTCCCTATCACGGTAACTTCCGGCAATCAAGAAGCGCCAAACATTTCTGGCCAGGTTGTTGTGTGGCGCGATAACCGCGATAACTATGAGATATATGGTTGCAATTTGAAAACCCAAAAGGAATTCTTTGTTGCTCGAGCTGGACAAGCCGTTAGGCCTAAAGTTGCAGGTGGCTTTATCTTTTGGGATGATGATTTTAAGATCTATGCCTACAGCTTGAGAAGTCAAAAACTTTTCACCTTGGTCGCGGATGAGCACGCTAATATCCAGCCTGCCATGTCCGGAAATAGCATTGTGTGGACGCAGGGGGAAAGACCAAATGACCGTTACGCCCACTTGCAGATTATGATGGGGTTGATTCCAATAGAGCCGTGATACCTATGCCCAAACGCTACCACTTCCTCCAAGCCGACGTTTTCACCGATAAACCTTTTGGCGGCAACCAACTGGCCGTGTTCACCGACGCGCGCGGGCTGACGACCGAGGAGATGCAAACCCTCACCCGCGAGATGAACTATTCGGAATGCACTTTCATCCTGCCGCCCGAAATTCCGGAGGCTGTCAAGCGCGTCCGCATTTTCACGCCGGCTATCGAAATGCCAATGGCCGGCCATCCGACCGTCGGCACAACTTTTGTGCTGGCTCAGCGCGGCGATATTCAACTGACGGGTGACGTGACGGAAGCGACACTGCAACTCAACATCGGCCCGGTGAAGGTGGCCGTTGAGCGAAAAGATGGCCAGGCCGGTTTTGTTTGGATGACCCACCGCGAGCCGGTCTTTGGCGAGGTGCGGACAGATCGGGATCAGGTGGCGAAGGCGCTTGGCATCACCGCCGCCGATCTCGTCGAGCACTTGCCGATTCAGATTGTTTCGACAGGTGTACCGTTTTTGTTTGTGCCACTGCGCTCGCTGGATGCGGCCCGCCGTTGCCAGGTTAATCCGTCGGCCTTGCGCGAACTTTATACGGGCGAGCCGGTGATGGTTTATATGTTCACCATTGAGACGACAACGCCGGGCGTTCAGATTCACAGCCGCATGTTCGCCCCGCACGTAGCCGACATCCCTGAAGACCCGGCCACGGGCGCGGCGGCGGGGCCAATGGGCGCTTATGTGGCTCGTTATCAAGTTCTGCCACGCCAGCCTGAAATGCATTTCATCATCGAGCAAGGGTTGGAGATGGGCCGCCCCAGCCAGATTCACGTTGAGGTGAAGACTCAGAGCCAGGCCATCACCGAAATCCGAATCGGCGGG
>CAYSIV010000464.1:0-3567 GCA_964431175.1 uncultured Anaerolineales bacterium | reverse complement strand
CCCCGGCGCGTTGGGCCGGTGTATTGGGCCGGCCCGGCGAAATGCTCGCACGGCATGAACGACCGAAACTCCGCCACCACCGCTGGGCCGGCAGACGCCGCGGGCAGCCTGCCCGGCCGGCCCGCCCGTGCCCGCGATCGCCGCTACGAGTTCTGGCGCTGGCGCATTTTCGCCGTCACCTGGCTGGCCTACGCCGGATTTTACCTGACGCGCAAGGCGTTTTCCGTTGCGAAAAACGAATTGAAGAAGCCGGAGGTCATGGGCATGACCAAGGCCGACATGGCGTGGATTGACGGCGCGAACTCGGTCGCTTACGCCGCGGGTCAATTCCTCTGGGGGCCGCTGGGGGACAAGTTCGGCCCGCGCACCATTGTTCTGGCGGGCATGCTGGCGTCGGTGACGACCGCCCTCGCCATGGGGCTTTCCTCAACTGTGCTGATCATCGGGGTGTTGTTCGCGGTTCAAGGATTGTGCCAGTCCAGCGGTTGGGCGCCGTTGACGAAAAACGTCGGTGAATTTTTTTCGCGGCGAGAGCGCGGCAGCGTCATGGGCTTCTGGTGTACGAATTACGCACTGGGCGGCTTCGTGGCCTCGACGCTGGCGGCCTGGGCGGCGCAGGAATTCGGCTGGCGTTATGCCTTCATCGTGCCCGCCGGCGGGCTGTTCCTGATTTGGATTTTGTTCCTCTTGTTTCAGCGGAATCGTCCGGAAGACCTCGGCCTGCCGCCCATTGAACAGTATCACGGGGAAAGCGCGGAGGTGCTCAATCCGGAGGCGACGCCGGCCCTGGAGCCCGAGGGTTCGTGGAGGATCGTAGGGGAAGTGTTGCGCAACAGAATGGTCTGGTTGCTGGCCGGCGTGTACTTCCTGGTCAAGCCAACCCGCTACCTGATGCTCTACTGGTCGCCGGTGTATATCAACGAACTGCTCGGCACCGGCACGGCGACATCGGGATTTCTGGGCAGCCTGTTTGATCTGGCCGGTCCGGTTGGCAGCCTCGCCGGTGGACTGATTTCCGACCGGCTGTTCCAGTCCAAACGCATGCCGGGTTGTGTGCTCGCTTTGCTCTGCCTCGCGGTGCTGATGGTCACGTTTCGTTTTCTGCCACTGACCCGGCTGGCGATAGGTGCGGGCATGTTTGCCATCGGGTTTCTCATCTTCATCCCGGACACGCTCATTTCCGGCGCGGCGGCCATGGATTTCGGCACCAAGAAGGGCGCATCCACCGCCAGCGGCATCATCAACGGGTTCGGCTCCGTGGGCCAGATCATCGGCGTCACCCTGCCTGGCTGGATGGGCAACCTGGTCGGCCGGGGGCATGACATTTGGAATCCAATCTTCCTGTGGATGGGAGTGTCGCTCGCGTTGGCCGGCCTACTTTTGGCGCCGCAGTGGAATCGCCTGCCGCCGTCGGCACCGGCGAAAACCTGAAGCGCCACATGCGCGAGGCGAAACGAAGTAGTGACCGTCGGTTAATTCATAATTGTATGATGAGACTCTTCCGGGATCCGAAACGCAGCATAAAGGCGTGGGCGCAATTGCCACGGGTTTCCCCTGGCACGGAACCGGAGCGCGGACGCCTCGGCCGCAAGTTGGCGGGCGGTTGCATCGCGCGGACGAGGCGTCCGCGCTCCACTTCGCGCAGGTTCATGGGTTCAAGGCGCGAATTTGCTTCGAGGAAATCTCTTCCGCTGTTGGCCGTGCTCGCCCTGCTGGTGACTCATCGTTGTTGCGGCGCGGGCACGAATGTCGCCGGCAGCAAAGCTTCCGGGACCGCGAAGGAGGCGGCGCGGGTCGGAACATTGCGTCTTGTCGAGCACCGCTCGCCCACCGGCGTGTCGGTTCGCATCCTCGACGGTGAACGCCCGGTCTTCGACGGTATCGCGAAAGATGCAGGCTTGCTCGTTGTCCAGCCGACGGGCCGGGCGATGGTCAGCTACGCGGAGTCAAAGTGGGAAAACGGGCGGCTGACTCTGACGGGTGGAAGCACCAACGGGCTTTCGCTTTCTGAATCCTACCGGATCGTTGCGCCCGACTTGATCGAGCGCACCGTCACGGTCACTGCTACCTCCGACCAACGGTACTATCTCGATCTCGGATGGTCCGTCCCTGTCGAGGGTGGTTTTTATTCTTTTATCGGCAAGGAGGGGGCTACGAAGTCCTACACGCCGACATGCGCCGGACCGGAGTTCGGCGGCGGTTCGTATCAGACGTTTCCGTTCCTGGGCTGCCGCGCAAGTAACACGCTTTACGGAATCATCGGCGATACCCCCGGCGTTTGGGAGAACCGGTGCTTCTTGCGATTCGATCTCGAGAAGCGGGCCCTGTCGCTCATGAACGGTGATGGCAGCGCCCGACGCGTCATCACCATCCCGCGTGAAGTGGATGCGACCAGCGTTTACCGGGCCGCCTTCGATGGCTGGCAACACATCGAGAGCGGGCAGACCCAGACTTGGAAAACCTGGATCTTTTCCTCGCCCGCAAAATCCCTTTATGACATCCAACTGGCCGCGCACCTGGCGCTCGCCAATGCGCAGGGTTTCAACCAGTCGGGACTCGAAGCCATCCTGCGGAACACTTCGTATTTGCTGTTGCGACGGAACCTGCTGCGGCCTGAGAGCGATCACCTGTTCATCTCCGGCGTGGGCTACGGTTGGAAGCAGTGGGTCAGCGATGGATTCTGGCTGAGCCGCGGCCTGGACGACCCCCGCTACGACGCGCACGCGCACGCCGCAGTTTTCTTTGAGCGCATCAATTATGAAGAGAACGCCCAATACTATCTGATTTGGTCCGCGATGGTGAAGCGGGCGGGCGGCGATCTGGATTCCCGCACGGTCGGTCGGGCCTACCGCTTCATCCGCGAGCACGAACGCGACGGGCTGTACATTCCGCCGCGGTTGATTGCTGATAAGCTGATCATGAAGACGTACCACGATCAGCTCCCTTACGATGACGATGATGCGCCCTCCTCCAATCAAGGGTTCCATTGTGGCGCTCTCCTGGCGGCCAAGGAGCTGGGATTTCCCGTGACCGATGCGGACATCGAGCGGGCCATCGCGGGCTACCGTCGCATGTTCTATGAGCCGGGCGGTTATTTCGCCACGAGCCTGAAGCAGACGAATCATGTCGGGCAGGACTCGCTCTACGGAGAAGTTCTGACGTTTGCGGTGTTCGGCCGGCGACTGTTGCCGGACGACATGGTGCGCCGGCATCTGGAAACTTCGGTTCGGATTCAAACCCCGTACGGGATGCGGGTGATTTCCAACCCTGACGGCAGCCTGCTGGAAGGCCACAGCGGCGCCTATGTTTTCGGCGGCTCGTGGTTTCTCAACGACGGCGCGAACTATCTGGACGGCTTGATCCACGGCATGGACCCGAAGTGGGTGGACGAACGCCTGCTTTGGCGACTCGGCAAGGAACTCGCCTACATGCCCGCCTTTCACGAGTCGCTGGACACCGTCAAAGGCCGGCCTTACGGCCACCACTTGTATAGCTGGAATTCCGGATTCTGGTGGTTACGACGGGAAATTCGCAAGCGCCTGAACATGTCGGGACCGGATCCATTGG
>CAYSIV010000463.1:3353-3587 GCA_964431175.1 uncultured Anaerolineales bacterium | reverse complement strand
GATAGGAACCATCTATAGTGATGTGTGATTAAGCAAGCAATTCTTGGATTCAAAGATTTCTTAAGGCAAGCGGCCTAACACCGGCATGGTGTGTCCTGAAAAGTCATCGTCTGCTAACCGGTGAGAGTCCAGCCGTGGTAACTGTCAGGAGGCCACGTAGCAGGCATCCGGCGCATCTGGGTTTGGTGAAACCCAAATAACTTCAAGCTGTTCACGATAACCTTACATGCAGCC
>CAYSIV010000463.1:0-3343 GCA_964431175.1 uncultured Anaerolineales bacterium | reverse complement strand
ATGCAGCCCTCCCCAGCCCTGCGCATCGTCATTACCGGCATGGGCCTCATCTCGCCAGTTGGCCTGGACGTGCCCACTGCCTGGGGCAATGTGGCCGCCGGTCATTCGGGCATCCGGCGCATCACGTTGTTTGACGTGAGTGGTGACGACGACAGCCCCCGGAACGAAGCCAAGCGGGGGTGGCGGGTGAAGATCGCCGGCGAAGCGTGGGGCTTCGATCCGCTCAACTACCTGACTCTCCGGGAAGCCCGCCGCGCCGACCGGGGCGCTCAGTTTGCCCTTGCCGCCGCAACAGAGGCGGTTTCCCAGGCGCGGCTCACTATCACCCCCGCCAATGCTGACGACATTGGGGTGATGATTGGCTCCGGTTCCGGCGGCCTCTGGACGTATACCGCCCAGCAGGAAGTTTTCAATACCAAAGGTCCGCAACGCATGAACCCGCTTCTCATCCCAATGGAAGTGGTGGATTCACCCGGCGTGCAAGTTGGGATCAAATTTGGCGCGCACGGCCCGAACTTCGGCTTGGCCTCGGCTTGTTCAACCGGCGCCGACGCGATTGGCATGGCCCTGGAGACGATCAGGCGCGGCGACGCGCAGGTAATGATCACCGGCGGCGCCGAAGCCGCCGTTCACCCGTTGGGCATTGCCGGGTTCGACAACCTGGGCGCGCTCTCGCGCCGCAACCATGCCCCCGCCGAGGCCAGCCGCCCGTTTGATGCCGACCGCGACGGTTTTGTGTTGAGTGAAGGGTCGGGCGTGTTGGTCATTGAGGCGCTCGATTATGCGTTGAGGCGCGGGGCCGAGCCGCTGGCCGAGATTGTGGCTTACGCCGGAACATCCGACGGGCTTCATTTCACTGCTCCGGACGAGACGGCGACCCAGGCCGCGCGGGCCATCCGCCGGGCATTGGAGAAGGGCGGCCTTCGCCCCGACGACGTTGACTACATCAACGCTCATGCCACCAGCACGCCGGTCGGCGACCCGCTTGAAGTTCTGGCCTATCAAAAAGTGTTTGGGGATCGTTCACTGCCTGTCAGCTCCACAAAATCCACTACCGGCCACATGCTGGGGGCGGCCGGCGCGGTGGCCGCTATTTGGTGCGTCCAGGCATTGCGCGAGGGCCTCCTCCCGCCGACCATCAACTATCACACACCCGACCCGCGCTGTTTGCTAGACTGTGTGCCCAATGCCGCCCGGCGCGCTCCGCTTAGAGTGGCTCTGATGTCGGCGTTTGGCTTCGGCGGGCACAACACGATCTTGGCGTTTCGGAAGCACGAATGAGTATAATAGCCTCATGCTCAAAGAAACCAAACCTCTCTTTGTTTGTCCCCAATGTGAGACGCCTGTCAGACTGATTGACACCAGGTGCCCATCGTGCGGCGTCAACCTGGCGTTGGCCGCCGCCCAGGCCGAGCGCAAACTCCTCTCTACCGAGCCGGTCACCCCGGGCGCGCCGTACCAGGCCGACCTGAACTTGCCGCGCTTCGGTGAGTTTCTGGTAAAGAAGGGTGTGATTACCGAGTCGCAGTTGGAAACAGCGCTGACCCGGCAGAGGTCGCTGACAGCAAAAAGCTGGCGAAGCACTATCGGCCAGATTTTGCTGGAGATGGGGGCGGTGACGACGGAACAGCTTGATGATGCCGGGCGGGAACAGTTACGCTACCTGCAAACGGCTTTGCGCGATAGCAGCAGCCAAATAGAGCAACAGACCGAACATGCGCACGAGCTTCAAAAAACGATCAACCGCCTCATCGAGTACAACCAGTTCCGGATCAAATTCCTATCTGGTATTTCGCAAGAGATACAATTGCTCCTGGCCGATCTCAAAGCTGGGGCGAACAAGGAGCAATCGCTTGAGCGGTTGAATGAATTGGCGAATGAGTTGACGCGTTTTGCGATTGGCGTAACGGGTGATGAAGAGTCACAGGCCGGATAGGGGCGTTGTCAACCAAGCCGTTCCGCCAGCTTAGCCCGTGACTCTTTGGCGCTTGCCAGGCGCGCTTGTTCTTTCTCCACCACTGCCGCCGGAGCCTTGTTCACAAAGTCGGATCCCAGCAAGCCTTCGAGCTTAGCGATCTGCTTGTCAAGATCGGCGATTTCTTTCGCCAACCTTTTCTTTTCGGCATCCATGTTCACCATCCCGGTCAGCGGCAGATAAATCTCCGTTCCCTCAATCACCACTGCCACGGCCGGCTTTGGTTTCCCCGAAGGGGGCAGTTCGGCGAAGATGCGGAACTGAAGCGGCTCAAGATTGGCGAGACGGGCGATGACCTCGCCCTGGCCGGTGAACAACTTCTCCCGGTCACCCGCCACAATCGTGGCCGCGGTCTTCTTGCCCATCTCCACCTTGTTTTCGGCGCGGGCATTGCGAATCGCGCGAATGACTTCCATCATATGCCGGAAATCCGCCACCGCTTGCGTGTCGCCGGTTTCGGAAGTCGCCGGCCAGTCGGCGATGATCAACGCCTCGGACCACCCGTTCTTCGGCGACGGCCGCCCCGGCGTCAAACACGCCTGGCGCAAATGTTGCCAGATTTCCTCGGTCACATACGGCGTGAACGGGTGCAATAATCGCATACTTTGATCCAACACAGTTACCAGGGTCTCGAGCGTGTGCCAGATGCGCTCCCCTCTCCCGTCGTGTTGTTCGACGGGGGAGGGGTGGGGGGTGGGGGCCAATTGCAGTTTGGCAATCTCGATATACCAGTCGGCAAACTCGCTCCAGAAAAATTCATACACCTGCCGCCCGGCTTCGCCATACTGGAAGTTTTCAAACAGGCGGTTCACCTCAATAATTGTTTGCGACATTCGCGCCCGAATCCAGCGGTCGGCCAGGGTGGCCCCCACCCCTGATTCCCCTCCCCCGTTCACGGGGGAGGGACGGCTTTCAGCCGGGGTGGGGGCCTCCGGGCACTTGTCGAGGTTGGCGATGATGAAACGGGCCGCGTTCCATAGTTTGTTGGCGAAGTTGCGGTTGGCTTCCACCTTTTGCAGGCTCAGGTTCATATCGTTGCCGGGTGTGGAGCCGGTGAGCAGGGTGAAGCGTAGAGCGTCGGTGCCGAACTCGTCCATCACTTGCAAGGGATCGATCACGTTGCCCAGGGTCTTGCTCATCTTGCGGCCATCACCATCGCGCACCAGCCCGTGCAGGTAGACGGTGTCGAACGGCGCTTGCCCGGTGAACTCCAGCCCCATCATGATCATCCGCGCCACCCAGAAGAATAAGATGTCATAGCCGGTTTCGAGAGTCGAGGTCGGGTAGAAGTAGCTCAGGTCTTCGGTCTGCTCCGGCCAGCCCAGGGTGCTGAACGGCCACAGGCCGGACGAGAACCAGGTGTCGAGC
>CAYSIV010000462.1:0-3609 GCA_964431175.1 uncultured Anaerolineales bacterium | reverse complement strand
GGCGACGGCCAGACGATTGCCGAGATTGCCCGCGCCTGCGGCATCGAGACCGACGTCCTCCCAGTCCTCAGCAAAGGTGCCTGCGCTGACAATGCCGTGCTCATCTGGCGCGCGATTGAAAGCGAAAGCGCCGAACGAATCGCGTTACTCTCCATGAGCAAAGGCGGCGCGGAGACTCGCCTCGCGCTCGAAGCGCACTGCGACCATCCTGCCATGAACAAGGTCCGCGCCTGGGTCAACATCAGCGGATTCGTGCGTGGCTCTCCCCATGCAGATCAGGTACTGGCGAGTTGGTCGTTGAAACTGCGCGTGCGTTTGCTGTGCCTCGTCCTCGGCGCGGACTATCGGATGGTGGACGAACTCGCCACGTATAATTCGCGTTGGTTACAACCATTTGCGCTTCCTGAAAACATAACGATCATTAATCTGTTTGGTGTGCCATTGCTCAGTCATATTCAACAACACAACCAGTACAACCGTTACGTGCGCCTTACCCCCCTCGGCCCGAACGATGGCTTCACTGTGCTCGCAGATATGATTGTGCCCAACACCCTCACCTATCCCCTGTGGGGCGCGGATCACTACTTTCGCACCCCGCAAGTCAGCCCTTTGTTGTATCGCGTGTTTGAGTTTATAAAAAGCAGTGCTTCGGTGGTCGAGTAGCCGCGAAGCGGCGTATCGAGACCCCCTTCTAAAACCCTTTGTGCCCCTTAGCGTCCTTTGTGGTTAAAAAGACTTCCCATGCTCCCCTCTCTCACCAACCAAACCCTCCCCCGCGCTACCCTCGCCCCCGAGACGATTCGCGAAATGTTCTCAGTCTTCAGCGAGAACTTCGCACAATCCACACTCGAGATCTTCGAGCGCGACCTGAACAACAAGAACTGGGTCATCCTCATCCGCGACACGGAACGCAACGCCATCCAGGGATTTTCCACTCTCGCCCTCTACGAAACCGATTACGAAGGCCAGCGCATCAGCGTCGTCTATTCCGGCGACACCATCATCCGCCGCGAGTATTGGGGCACTCCCGAACTGCCACGCACCTGGATCAAAACCGTATTGGAAAAGTCAGCGGGGATGACCCAGCCGCTCTACTGGCTGTTGATTTCTTCGGGTTACAAAACCTATCGCTTCCTGTCCGTCTTCTACAAAGAATTCTACCCGCATTACACCCAGTCGACTCCACCAGAGATGCAAGCCCTTCTCGATCACCTCGCCACCACTCGATTTGGATCGGACTATCATCCGGAGCTCGGCATTGTCCGCTTCACTCACGGCGCAACGCCATTGCGCGAAGGCGTGGCTGAACTTACCGCAGAGCGATTGCATGATCCGTACATTGCCTTTTACGTCGCCCGCAACCCCGGCCACACCCAGGGCGATGAACTGGTGTGTCTCACCCAAATTCACCCCGCCAACTTCACCCCCGCTGGAAAGCGCATGGCGCGATGAAAGCCGCCCTCATCAACGCTCTGTGGCATGCCGCCTCTCTGCCCGAAGCCTGGCGCTTTCACCAAGCCACTGCCCGCGTTGTCGAGACACAAACACGCCTGCTCAATGCTTACCTGATCGCCAATCAAAACACCGCGTATGGTCGCCGCTACCAATTTGAATCCATCCGTTCGGTCAATAACTACCAGCGGCATGTGCCACTCACCACTTACGACGACTATAGCGATCTCATTGACTGTATCGCGCGTGGCCAGCCAAACATTCTTACCGCTCAACCGGTGCAAATGTTTGAACCCTCCAGCGGTTCGACAGCGGCTTCCAAACTCATTCCGTACCCGGCAACCCTCAAAGCCGAATTTCAACGCGGCCTTGCGCCGTGGATCGCAGATTTGTATTCACACTACCCACAACTCAGAGGCGGCCCAGCCTATTGGTCCGTCACGCCATTGGCTGAGGGCCGCCGCACCACATCCAGCGGCCTCCCCATTGGCTTCGAAGAAGACAGCGCCTATCTCGGCCCGCTCGGCGCATTGATCGAGTCGGCGTTAGCCGTGCCTAACGCTGTCAAGCACATTGGCGTCATCAACGCCTTTCGATATACAACGTTGCTCTTCCTGTTGCGTCAATCTAATTTGCGATTGATCTCGATCTGGAATCCGACATATCTCACCCTGTTGATCAAATTTCTGCCGGAGTGGTGGAACGACTTGTTGACCGACATTGCCGCTGGAACCCTCTCACCCCCTCAGCCGCTCGATCCCGTAGTGCGCCGCCGACTCCAACCCGCGCTGACTCCCGACCCGACCCGCGCCCGCATCCTCGCCGCACTCTCGCCCGATGACTACAGCGCCATTTGGCCTCACCTCAGCCTCATCAGTTGTTGGGCCGACGGCCCGGCGGCGGGTTATGCGCGCACATTACAGCAATCGTTTCCCAATATCACCCTGCAACCCAAAGGCCTGTTGGCAACCGAAGCTTTTGTCTCCTTCCCACTCGTCGGCCAAGAAGGCAGTATGCTGGCAATCACCTCGCACTTCTTTGAATTTCTACCTACGGAGACGTTCCAGCGGAACATCTCTACAAATGCGTTGCTGGCTCATCAACTTGAGAAAGGCCAAACCTATGCCGTCGTCGTCACTACCGGCGGCGGTTTCTGTCGTTATCAATTGCAGGACATCATCGAGGTCGTGGAGTTCGTCGGGCAAGCGCCTTGCATTCGGTTTGTGGGCAAACAAGATCATGTGTCCGATTGGTTTGGCGAGAAACTCAGTGAGCCGTTTGTGGCCGGAGCATTGGCGAAACTGTTCAGCCGTCATCAGCTCTCCCCAACCTTTGCCATGTTGGCCCCCGACGACGAACGCGATTTTTGCTACACTCTGTATCTCGAACTGCCGCCTGATCAACATCACAACAATCTACATTGCGATCTCGATGCTGCCTTGAGCGCGAACTTCCACTACGCTTACTGCCGCCAACTCGGGCAACTGGTCGAACCGCGCCTCGTTCTCGTCGTCAACGGCGCTGAGGCTTACCTGCAAGGTTGCCAAAGTCGCGGCCAGAAACTGGGCAACATCAAACCCGCCGCCCTGCAAAAAACCACTGGCTGGAGTCAATGGTTTCAACCGCTCCAAGAGAGCAACGGATAAAGAATCCGCTCATTTCGATTGATCCATTGTTCTGAAAATGGGAGACACTATGAAAATCACCCTCATCGAACCAGCGATGATAAAAAATAGCGGCTTCAGTGAAAAGCCATCCTGGGTGTTGCAACCACTCACCCTGGTTGCTCTAGCGGGTCTTACCCCGTCTGGTGTTGAGGTGCAGGCGCTTGACGACCGCATTGAGCCGATCAACTATGACGAACCACGTGATCTCGTAGGTATCTCAGTCAAAACCTTCACTGCCCGGCGCGCCTATCAAATCGCCGACGAATTTCGTCAGCGCGGTGTGCCAGTGATTTTGGGCGGGCACCACCCGACGCTTTTACCACAAGAGGCGGCTGGCCACGCCGATTCGATTCTGATCGGGGAAGCAGAGGGTGTGTGGCCCGCCATTATTGCCGATGCAGCCCGGCGCCAACTTAAACCCCTTTATCGCCAACCTTCGAACCAGCCGTTTGAGAACATCCGGGTTGACCGATCCGTGTTTGCCGGAAAG
>CAYSIV010000461.1:0-3652 GCA_964431175.1 uncultured Anaerolineales bacterium | reverse complement strand
CTTCGCTCCGCTCAGGGTGACAACCGGTGGAAGACTTCTGCCAACGTGTACTAGGATGAAAATTAGGCGGCGCATACAGTCACTGTTGAAGGAAGGCGATGAGGGGCGTAAGCGTGAGCGGGCTGAGCAAGGTGGTCATGACCACTACCCCGGTGACGAAAACCGGATCAATGTTATATTCGACGGCAATGATGGTGGTGATCACGGCGGTGGGCATCGATGCTTCCACCACCGCCGCCTGCCGCGCCGGGCCGCTTAACCCCACCAGCGCCGCCATGAACAACCCGACGAGCGGGCCGGAGATCAACTGAAAAACGGAAGCGCTTGTGACCAACCGCAAGTTTTCTGGCCGCCGCACTTCCGCCAACTGCAAGCCCAGCACCACCAGCATCACCGGCAGGGCGGCCTGGCTCAACAGTTTGACCGCCCGAAAGATTGGCAGTGGCAATTCCCAACCGGCCAGCCGCAAAATGACGGCGATGAGCAGGCCATAAATCATCGGCACTTTGAAGACGCCGACCAATGCTTCACGCAATGTCGCCCGGCCACTGGAAGCAACCACGATGCCTGCGGTGTAGACCAGGGCCGTGCTGATCACATAATAAATGGTGGCCCAGGCCAGCGCGGTTTCACCGAAGGCAAACAGGTTAAGGGGCAAACCATAGTTGCCGCCGTTGCCGAACATGTTGATGATCATCAGTCCGGCCAGAGTATGCCGATCCAGCTTGAGGGCGCGGCCAAACAGGAATGCCGCCAGGCCTAGCATAATCACCGTACCGGCTGTGAACGCCGCCATGCGCCCGAACTGCTCGCCGCTCAGACGGCTCTCGGTGAACGAGGTGAGCACCAGGCAAGGGCTGAAGATGTAAAAGATGATGCGCGAGACGGCTTTGAGATCGATCTTCTGCGTCCGGCCAACGACAAACCCGGCTCCGGCGGCCAGCAGGATCGGCGTAATTTGATTAACCAGGATGGAAAGGAGCAGGCTCAATTCAGGCGGGCTTGGCGCGCGCGCGCATCGTCTTCGTCGTCATCAAATCCAGGCATCCCGAACTCGGCAATGCCATCCATCAGTTCGGCGCTGGTCAAGGCATCGTCGATGATCTCGGCCAGATCGACGTCATCGGTTTCCTCGAGAAGTTTCTGCAACAATTCCCGCGCGTCGTCGCCGCCGATCTCGCCCAGCGCCCAGATGCTCACTTCGCGGACTTCGGGATCGACATCGCGGATCAACTCGCCCAGCGCCGGGACAGCATCGCCCAGCGACAACTCTCCAGCGGATCGCGCGGCCTCGAAGCGCACCCGGGGAATGTTGTGCGACAGGTTTTCGATGACCGCCTTGCCCCAACGCTCAGCTTTCAAACTGCGTCCCATGGCAAACAAGGCGCTCACCCGCAGTTGTTCTTCGCCATCGTGGTAAGCCCGTTCAATCGCCATGCCAGCTTCGGACCGACCGGAGAAGCCAATGGCCTCCAGCGCCCGACGGCGCACCTCAAGTGCGTCGGTTCCGGCAAAGACGGCCAGAAGCGTATCTTCGACGTTGTGGGCCAGAGTTTCGTCCAGTTCTTCCAGCTCGCCCAGAAACACATACTGGCCCAGAGCGGTGGCGGCGGCGGCCCGCGCCTCGGGCGATGTGTCTTGGGTCAGCGTTGAAATGAAAACAGGGATCAGGTCGGCGTCCTCGTCTTCCCACAAATTGTGGATGGCGCTGGCCCGCACTTCGCCGTCAACGTCGTTGAGGGCGGCTCGACCCGCCACCCGAATATCAAGGTCGAAGGCCTCTTCGGCCAGTTCGCCAAGCTCGTTCATGATCGTCAGGCGGCGGGCGGCGGGGATTTTAGGCCAGGCGTCGGCGAATTGCGTCAGTTGTTTGCCGCTCAGGTCGGAGAGCGCGCGCAGGTCTTGTTTGCTGGGGGGGTGTTTTTCGTCCGCCAGATCAGCGAGAGCCTGGGCAAAGGGCTTGGGGCCATGTTTAGTGGACATGGTGTCTCAGCGAGGGAAGATGGGATTGAAGATGTCGTTGATGACGAGGAACATCATCAAGGCCAGCAGGAAAACCAGCCCCACCACGTGAACAAGCCCTTCCCGCATTGGCTCTATTCGGCGGCCCCGCGCGGCCTCGATGAGGACGAACACAAGGCGCCCGCCGTCGAGGGCCGGCAGAGGCAACAAGTTGGTGAGGGCCAGAGCCACGGTGATGGTGCCAATGAATTTGAGAATCGGAAACCAGGCGTTGATTTCAATGGCCGTGTCTACGGCGGCATCGTTGATGCTTTTGAGGCCAACCACGCTGACAAAGCGCACATCGCTGGCTTTGATCTCCTGGCTGATGATTCGGACTGGCATCATGATCGTTTCTTTGATCTGATAGAAAACCTCGTTGACGCCAAGCCCAAATGCCTGCGGCAGGGGATAGGTCACCAATTGCCAACCACTGTCGAGCGCTACGCCCATCGGGCCCTGGCCTTGCGGCCACTCGGTGCGCGGCGTAACCTGGATACTCAGTGTTTGATCGCCGCGTTGAAGGGTGAGGGTGACCGGGACACCCAGGTTCTGGCCGACCACTTCGCTGAGGCGGCTGTTAGCCGTGGTCACCGTCTCATCGTTAATCATCAGGATCGTGTCCCCGGACTTGAGGCCGCTGGCGTCGGCAGGCGTGCCGGAGACAACATCGGCAATTTTGACATTGTCGTTGTACACCGGCCAGCCCACATAATAGCCGATGGTAAAAACGAGGAAGCCGATGAGCAGATTGGCGGCCGGCCCGGCGGCCAGCACGGTGAAGCGGACTCGTTTGGAAGAGGCGGCTAACCCGTCCGGCACGTTGGGGTCGTCCTCCCCGGCCGGCCGCACAAAACCGCCCAGCGGAATCCAGTTGAGAGAATAGATCACATCGTCGGGGTTGATGTTGGCGGGCGGGTTGCGGAAAAACCAGCGCCGCTGGCCCTGCTTGTCTCGCGCCGTGCCCAGCAGGCGCGGCGGGAAGCCGATGCCAAATTCCTTGATTTTGACCTTGAGCCAGACGGCGGCCAGGAAGTGGCCCAACTCGTGGAAAAAAATCAGGCCGCCCAGGACGGCCACAAAGATGGCGAAGTTGCGAATACCTTCAAGCATTTCAATTTCCCTCTGCGAGAAATTATACCCTTTTGAAGGTTAATGTGGGGTGATAGTTGGTCGCTCTGTTCAGAATTGAAAAAGCGATTGGCGCGCCAAACCGACGGGGCGGCAGTTCAACTGCCGCCCGAACCAGCGGTCATCCCACCACTTTGGCGCGCTAACAAAAAGCGGATGAGGCATACCCCATCCGCTTTCGCATAGCGGTTTAAAAATCGGTTGAAAAGTGTGTTGAACCTAGCGGCTAGTAACCGCGGATTGATCCGCTGCATGTTCAACTGCGGCCATGGAGATCCGAGGCTGCTCAACCGGCGTCTCTGCCACGTTCGTCACCGCCAGAGCCTGACCGCTCGCGGTGGTGTATGTCGCCTGATCGCAGTTCGGCGTTGCTATCGCACAATCGGCATTCCCTGTCGGTGCGAAGGCGATGGCGAAGGCACCATGAGCCAAGCCGCTCGCGCTATAGGAGGTCGAGGTGTAGTCACCGACCATGCGGCCCTGGCTGGTATTCGGCAGCCAGCTCAAGGTCATCGGTCCA
>CAYSIV010000460.1:0-3667 GCA_964431175.1 uncultured Anaerolineales bacterium | reverse complement strand
GCGCACGATGTCGTGAGCAAGAAACCGCGCACGATGTCGTGACTATTGAGAATTACTACATAATCTGGTTGCCAATCTTTGCGATCTTGACGGCCCGGTTAGCCCTCGATTTTTGGAACTACTTCCCGCCTGCAGAAATGACTTTCCTGCAACGCAAGATCGAACTCAAATCGCTCTGGAGTGTGGCCCTTGTAATTGCCATGGTACTGCCGGCGCTGACGGAGATGCTCAACCCGGTGGCTACGTTGCTCAAGGCCAACCAGCCTGCGCCCTCGCTGGTCGTCAAGCGCATCCGGAGCTATACGGACCAGGACGACTACTTGCTGATGTGGGGAGCCGAGACCGGTTACAACTTTCTGGCGGAGCGACGGGCACCTTCGCGATTTGTCTATCAGTACCCGCTCTATACCTGCGGCTACGTTACCGACGCCATGATCGCCGAGTTCTTGGACGGTATCGCGCGGCACAAACCACTCATTATCGATACTTCCTCCACCAAGCCTCCTTACGTACCACCCCTCAACACCGATGATCGCGAGAAGTGGGACGGTCAGGCCTTTGCCGGGCATGCTGCCGAAAGTTGCGCCTTGTCTCCCCGGATGGCCGATGTGTTCGCCTTCATCGACGCCCACTACCGCGTGGCCGAAGTCGTCCAGCCCGAACAATGGGTGATCTACCGGTACGTTGACAATCCATAGCATCTCAGTTGGCCGAGGTCTATTGACCACTGACAACCCGGCCCTAGCAGTTTGTCGGAGAGACCGCAATCGCTCCGCGTTGAAACGGTGATAGACTGAACGCATGCCCTGCAAATTCAAAACTACTGACTACATTACGACGCTCAAGCTCAATGTGAACCTGGAAGACGCCGTGCCGCCGAATCATTTGGTGCGCTTCATTGTCAACGTTATCGCCCAACTGGATTTGAGTGCGCTTTACCCACGCTACGGAAAGCGCGGAAGTGAAGTGATCGCGCCGGAGGTTTTGTTGAGGGTGCTGTTCTACGAGTACGTCACGGGTGTGTTTAGCTTACGCAAGCTGGAGAAGGCGACTTCCGAGAGCCTGCTGTTTCGGTTTGTGGCGGGCGACCTGCATCCCGACTATGATACGTTGGCCAACTTTCGCAAGACCTTTCTGCTCGAACTCAAAGACGAGTCGCGTATCATGAAGAACAGCACCTATAACGGCTTCGATCAACATTACAATGCCCAGGCGGCAGGCGAGTCTTTCGCCAACGTCGTTTATCTCACACCAGATTATTTTGTGGAGCCACCAAGTGGTTACTGACACAACGAAAGACGCCGTGATCCGCAGGCGCGTGTTGCTCAATACTCTCAGCAACTACGTCGGCCAGGTCTTCACCCTCGGTATTTGGTTCTTCCTGACGCCTTCCTCTTGCGCCAGCTCGGCGCGAGCGCGTACGGGCTGTGGGTCCTGGTCGGCTCGGTGGTCGCCTACGGCTCACTGCTCGACTTCGGTATTGCGCCCAGACGAGACCACATTGGCCAGCACGGCCTCGGACAGCACGTATTCACTCGCAACCCATCTGAGCCGGCCTGGCGCCTCTGCCTCGACGACGTTCCTCTATGTGGGCTCATTGGCCGACAGAAATGTCCTCGCCGGCCAGGTAACCCTTCGGGGGGCAGGGTGCGGAGGCGCAACACTACAACTCTCAGCGGTGAACGCGCAAAACCATATCGCCGCTGTGATGAATGCCGTGCCGCTCCGCAGCCATCCTTCAGCCATTACGATAGCCTTTCCCAGGCAGGATACCGACTACCTACTTTTGAATGTATCCAGCGTGGATGAGCCAGGAACGGAGAGCTGCTTGTTAAGCCTAGACCAGTTGAAAGTTACGGCGCGATAACCAGGACACGCCGGAGAGGTGCGCGAATATACAAATGTCGTTCATCACCCGCCTAAGAGAAAAGATCGTCCCCGAACAACGCCGGCGCTTCCGTCGGTTGCGCCGCCCGGCGTGGCTCGGCACTCTCCGCCGCACCGCGCCCTTGAGCGACTCGTGGGGCTATGACCGAGGCACGCCAGTTGATCGCTACTACATCGAGCGCTTTCTTGACGAGCATCGCCGGGATATTCACGGGCGCGTGCTGGAAATCAAAGACAGTACTTATGCCGATCGCTTCGGCATAGGCGTCGAGCAGCGAGATGTGCTAGACATCAATCCGTCCAACCCCCATGCGACGTTTGCCGCCGACTTGGCCGCGGCCGATGCGATCCCATCGAACCTGTTTGACTGCTTTGTGCTTACGCAGACGCTCCAGTTGATCTATGATACTCGCGCCTGCCTCAAGCACGCCCATCGCATCCTGCGCCCGGGCGGCGTATTGCTCATTACTGTCCCGTCCGTAAGCCGGATCGTTCCCAGATATGGTCTCCAGACCGACTACTGGCGTTTCACGCCTGCTTCCTGTTCGGCGCTCTTCGGGGAGGTATTTGGTCAAGCCCAGGTGACGGTTCACTCCTACGGCAATGTGTTGACAGCGATTGCGTTCCTGACCGGCATGGCTTGTGAGGAGTTGTCTCATCGTGAACTGGAAGCACAAGACCCGTATTATCCGATCATCATAACTGTCCGGGCAGTGAAACAAGCCGAGAGTGGCAACTTACGATGACAACCATTTCCCCTACGTCAGCAGCCGCGGCGATGCCGCAGGCGAGTCTTCCGCTAACATCACTCATTATCGCTTCGCGCAACCGACCGAAACTACTTGCCGAGACGGTCGAGTCTATTTTGAAGGGCGATCAAACTCCGACCGAGATCATCATTGTGGACCAGAGTCATCAACCTCACCCAACCCTGTCTGACCTGACGACCGAGCGCGTCTGCAACATTCGCTACCAGTGGTCGCACTCGGTTGGGTCGAGTCAGGCCAGAAACGAGGGGATCGCGACGGCAAGGTATGAGCTACTCGCCATGACCGACGACGATATGATCGTTGCCCCTGACTGGTTCGCCACGCTGATCCGGGCGCTCATCGAGGCCGGGCCAAAAGCAGTGGTCACCGGACAGGTGTTGCCATCTGAAACGGAAGTAGCGGGCGGCTTCGCCCCCTCTATCAAGGAAGACCAGAAACCGGCCGCTTTTGCGGGTCGCCTCTGGGCCGACGTGCTATACACGGGAAACATGGCGCTGCCAAGACGGGCTATCGAGGAGGTAGGCAACTTCGACGAGCGGCTGGGTGCAGGGGCGCGCTTTCCGGCCGCAGGGGACAACGACCTGGGCTTTCGTTTGCTGGAGGCAGGTTACAGCATTCGGTACGCGCCAGAGGCAATCGTGTATCACCGCGCCTGGCGTGCCGCGAACGATTATATTCCCCTGCGTTGGGCCTATGGATATGGCCAGGGTGCGTACTACGCCAAACACATGGGTTGGCACGATCTCTACATGCTGCACCGATTGCAAGCCGACATCAGTCGATACGGGAGCCGGTTTGTGCGCTATGGATTGAGACGGTCACGCCGTCAGAATTTCGGCGATGCTGTGTACATTCTCGGATTACTTTGTGGAGCTGCCAAGTGGTTATTGACACAACCAAAGACGCGGTGATCCGCCGACGTGTGCTACTAAGCACTCTTAGCAACTACGTCAGCCAGGTCTTCGTACTCGGCATTTGGTTCTTCCTGACCCCTTTCCTCTTGCGCCAAC
>CAYSIV010000459.1:0-3675 GCA_964431175.1 uncultured Anaerolineales bacterium | reverse complement strand
TCATTCTGAGCGAAGCGAAGAATCTCGGCGCAACCAGCTAGAGACCCTTCGCTTCACTCAGGGTGACACCCATAAATCCCGTCAAAAACGGGAGAGCCACAAAATCTTGCAACAGCATCATTGTACACGGCACAAGGTTGAGGCGCAAAGAAGGCTTTTGGAGCGTTTTCTGTTTTGATTTATGCCAGACCCTAAAGGTCTTCGAGACCTTTAGGGTCTTATCCGAGCGCTAGTTCTCCGCCAGCACAATCACCCGATCCCCGTCAGTAAAAGTGATCTTCTCGGATTTGTTCGGGTTGACGATGACGCCATAAGCTTTTGCGGCGTCTTTGGCATCCGCCTTCAGCCGGTAGCCCATCGCCACTTCGCCCCGGCGGCGGGCGGCTTCCACGACCGTGTAGAAGTTCACCGCCTCCCCCGTCGCCACGTAGTTGGCCGCCGGCTTCAAATAAATCTCCGAGCCTTCGGGATCGAACAGATCCGTGAAGACGGCGTTCAACTCTTTGTTCTCAGAGATTTGGGAGAGCATCAAGCTGACCAGTTTCTCGCTGACGATAAAATCGTCGGGGCGGGCCACTTCGGCCAGGGCGCGGTTGCGGATGTCGAGCATCTCGCTGACGATGGAGAAGGCGTTGCCGCTCCGGTCGCCGATGTCGCGCAGATGCAGAAGCGTGATGAGAGCGTGCGCGTCGGCTTGCTGTTGATCGAGCGTGTCGGAGCACAGGATGATGACGTGGTGGTAGGACGGGATGTTAAGCGCGTCGAGCGTGCGCCGGTCGGTGGCGTCGCCTTGCTGGAAGACCACTTGCTGGTTGAAGATGTGGGGGCACTGGCGGGCGATCTCGGCTTCTCCGTCGTCAAAGTCAGCCACAATCGTGGCGGTTGAACCGGCGGCCACGTAGTGATCCAGTTCGTTGATGAGGATCGGCACGCGCCAGTTCCAGCCCAGGATGAGAGTTCGCTCCGGTTTGGCCTCTGCGCCTTGAGCGTCGCGGAGCGCGTTGGCGTTGAGGCCCAAATCCTTCAAACCGGAAAGGCGAATGGTATCGTCGTCTTCGGAGATGGCAATGATCTGGTCGCCGCCGGCGATGACGCTGTCCATCGGCGGGTTGAGCTGCACGCTGCCGTCTTTGAGGCGCAGGCCGATGATGGCCGAGTCTTCATACGCCGACAGCGCTTCGCCAAACGTCTTGCCGGTGAGGCCGGGTTCGGGCTTGAAGTAAATCTCGTCGCCGCCGAAATCGAGCAGTTCGGTGTAGACGACCGACAGGCCGGATTGGCGGCAGGTCTGCACGGTGATGCGCGAGATCAGGTCGCCGATGAGAACCAGTTCGGCTTCGTCGCGCCCGACCATTTTTGCCACTTCCAGGTTGCGTTGGTTTTGAATCTCGGCCACGATGTGATACGGCTCGGCGCGGCGGTCGGGGCTGTTGGTGATGGCCAGAAGAGTTTTAATCACGCTCGAGTCGGGGTCGTCACCTTCAGGCGCAAGGACGATGATTGACTTGGACGTTTGCAGGCTGGCGATGCTCAGGTCGTTGAGGTCAATGGGGTTGCCGGTGCGGCAGACGATGCGGGTGCGGCCCGTGCTCCCGATCCGATCCTTGATCTCGTCTTCCATTTCCACTTTATCTTTGTCGCCCAGGATGACGAGGCGCGGCTTCTTTTGATTGGCATTCGCCAGAACAAGTTCGGAGATGATGGGGAAGACTTGCGACGACCAGCCGAGGATGACGGTGTGGCCGCTTTCGATAACGGTGGAGCGGCCTTTGCGGAGTTCGTCCAATTTGTCTTCAATGCCGTTGTTGAGTACGCCGATGAGGGCACTGACGACGAACACGCCGCCGAGGGTGACGCCGAGCATGACCAGGCGAAAGCTGGTTCCGGTATCACCGCCCATCGAGCCGGAGTCGAGGGTGCGCATCAAACTTTCCCAGGCCGCTTCGGCAAAATTTGGCGGGGCGCCATCTTCCTGGGCAAAGCCACCCAGCGAGATAATCGTCGCCGCCGCCAGGACGATCACCAGCGACAGAACGGCCAACCCGCCAATGAGGGCGATGGTGCCTTTGGACATGTAGTTGTCAAATGCGTAGCGAAGTCGGGCATTGAGACCGGGTTGCTTCATGGCTTCTCCTTACGAAATTTTGGCCAGGGCTTTGCTAACTGCTTTTTCCAGTTCTTCGAGAGTGACGGGTTTAAAGAGATAGGCGTTCGCTCCGGCTTTGGTCACATGATCCACCAGGCGCGGGTACGTCTCTGACGACAGGATGATGATGGGAACATCTTTAAAGCGCTCGGTCTTGCGAAGCCACTCCAACACGTCCAGGCCGGAGACTTGCGGAATGTTCAGGTCAAGCATCAACAGGTCGGGCAAAGTTGTGGCGTCGAGCAAACGGCGGGCGAAAGCGCGGGCGTTGGCAAACGTCTCGGCTTCGAAGCCGAGCAGTTTGAAGAGCATCTTTACCGCCCGGGCCATCTCCCGGTCGTCGTCAACAATGAAAACAGTGCGCGCCAAAACAATCTCCTTCACCAGTTTGCAGTATACCATCGCAGATAATCGGGCAGGTGTTTGGCCCAGTACGGGCGCGTGTGCGAGCCGGGGTTGAGGTGGTAGTTGTGGGCGATGTTTCGCCGGGTGAGGGCCTGGTCGAGCCAGTCGGCTGAAACGATAAGCGAGTCGTTGTCGCCTATGTCAATGTAGAAGCGTGGTGTGAGATCGGTCGGGAGTTTGTTGAGCCAGCCGCTGACTTCGGTTTCGTCGGCGTAAAAGATGGCCAGGCTGTGCAGGCCGAGCGCGCTGAACAGGCCGGGGTTCTGCAGGCCCACCTGCAATGCCCAGCCCGCGCCGCGCGACATGCCGCCCAGGGCGCGGTGGTCGCGGTCGGCCAGGGTGCGATAGTGTGAGTCGACGTAGGGCAGGATGTCGTTCGCCAGCGCCCCGCCGAATCGATCATCCTTGCGCTCGCGGGGCATGACGATGAGGAGGGGCGGGATGTCGCCGCTGTTAATCAGCGAGTCGGCGGTTGCCCCGGCCCCGATCTCACCCCACGTCTTCTCATTCATTTCCTGGCCGTGAAGCAAATACAGCACCGGATACGACTCCCCTTCTCGATCTTCGTAACAAGGCGGTAAATATACTTGCAGTTCGATGGGATAGTTGAGCAGTTCCGAGTCAAGTTTATCGGCGATGACAATGCCTTTGCGCTCGGCGCATACGGTCGGCGCGAGTGTTGGGGCGAGGGTTGGAAGGAGAGCCGGGGCGGGAGTTGGTGTAGAAGCAGGGGCAGCCGTTAGGGTTGGAACCGGGGTAAAGAGGGGTGTTGAAACGCCAGCCGTTCGCGTCGGCGAAATGTGAGCGTAAGCGGGCGAGGAGCAGGCGGCCAGAGCGAGGGCGAACCAGAGCAGGCCGGCGTGTCTGCGAGCGAGGCGAGGCATGGCGAGATTATACTCGACGCTTTCCCCGGCAATGAAGTGACGCATGCCATATTGCGAAAAGAGAAGAACTCGCTGATCGCAATTAGGACTGGCTTGACCGCACTAGTTATATTTCAATGATTGTCATGTCGAGTCTATGACTATCGTCCCGAAAAATTGTTATGAGCGTTTCAACAAGCGCTTTTTAGCCGTAACCGAATAAATCGCCTATACAGGCTTACCTGAGGGCGGATGCAATTC
>CAYSIV010000458.1:0-3708 GCA_964431175.1 uncultured Anaerolineales bacterium | reverse complement strand
AACTGCAACTGCCCCCCGCCTGGCCCGGCGTTCAGGGGCGGGTTGTCCCCCGGCGGCGTTGATTGCCACCGCGACGACGGCACAGCCGCGCAATTTTGCGCCACCCATTGCGTCGCCGCGCCGCCCCGGTTCGGCGCAGGCGCATTCAACTGTTTGCCCTGTTGCTGTTGGGCAGGCAGAAGGAAGAAGCGCACTTCGCCCGACTCCACTTTAGCCGCCAGCTCTTCAGGCGAAAGAATGTTGTCGCCGCCGGAGAAGCCGCCCAGGGCCATCACCGGCTCGCCGGTGGCCAAGATGATAGGCGCGGCAATGTTGGCGTTGAGCGTGGCGACCAGAAACTCTTCCCCGTTTCGATTTTCGTTCAAGTAGCTCAACAACTGCTCCTGCCCACCGCCAACTTGAGGCGTGGCCGCCACAACCTGGGGAGGCCGCTGAGGCCGTCGCAACAACTCAGGCCCGGCGTAGGGCAGGGCTACGTCACCGCTCGACCAGGCGGGGATGGCCGACCAGGTGATGGGGGCAATGAGCAACGATAGTAAACCAAGTGTGGCGATGAGGTTGGTTATTGGGAATTGGTTATTGGGAATCAAGCGCAACACAATAAGCGCCAACGCGCTAAGAGCGCTGAGGCCGACCACGATAGGCGTCAGCCAGAGGCTCCAATCGGGGAAAGCGGCCAGGATGTAGGCCTCAGTGCCTGCGCCGAGGAGGAGGGCAACCGGCAGAAGCCAGCCGCGCCACGAGCGTTGAGCGTAATCGTTCCACATTGCCGCAAAGCCAGCACCGACCAGCGCCGCAATCGCGGGCGAGAGCATCTCCAAATAGTAACGATGGAACAGCCCGGCGAAGCTGAAGAACACCACCTGTGGCACAAGCCACGCACCCCACAGCAGAAAACCTTGATGCTCTCGCGAAAGCGGCCAACTCAACTTCACCTGCAAGGCGGCGGCCAACAGGCATAGCGCCGAGAGCGGCAGAAGCCAACTGGCCTGCCCGCCCAACTGTTCGTTGAACAGACGTAGAACGCCTGCTTCGCCGGTTTCATTGCCCAGGCCGCCCGAGCCTGGCCCCTGTGGCCCCCCTTGTTGACCCGACGGCAGTTGCCCTTGCGTGTTCGGGGAAGGCCCGCCGGGCGGCGGCCCGAACTGTCCATTCGGCGATTGCCCCTGAGTGTCGGGCGGTTGATTCTGGGTTGGGCCGCCTCTGGGGTTGAGGCCAATCGACTGCCCCAACGCCCCCAACCGGGCCGCGCCGTTATGGCCGACGATGAGTTCCATCACCGTGTTGTTTTGACTGCTCCCGACAAACGGACGATCTTCTGGCGGGGTCAAATCCACCACCACGGCCCAACTAAGCGCGACGGCGGCCAACAAGATCGTCGCCAGAGTCAGGTGACTCAATCGCTTCCAAATCGCGATTGGCGAAGCAATCAAATATAGCAAGTAGAACGCGGGCAAGACCATCACCGCCTGCAACATTTTGATGTTGAAGCCAACGCCGACGAAGAAAGCACAGAGCAGGAGCCAGCGCAACTTCCCGCGTTCGACGGCCAAGCTGACCGCCCAGGCGGCCAGCAGGGAGGTGAAAACAAGCTGGCTGTCCATGGTGTTGTTGCGGTTGGCGGCAATGCTGATGGGGGTGACGGCCAGAACAAGGGCGGCAATCACGCCTGCCGTTGAGCCAAAGATGCGGCGCACCAGATGAAAAAGCAGAGCCACCGACAGCACGCCCGCCAGCGCTTGCGGCAACATCAGGCTCCAACCGTTGAAGCCGGACAGCATGGCGCTGAAGGCTTGCACCCACAAGCCCAGCGGCGGCTTGTCCACCGACACGAAGCCACCCGGATCGAACGAGACGAAGAAGAAGTTATGCGGGCTGACGAGCATGGATTTGACGGCGGCGGCGTAATAGAGGTTGCCGTAGCCTTCCTGCTCCAGCCGGTAGAAGTGCAAAAAGATGGTGAGGCACAGGACGGCGACAAGGGCCAGCCAGTGCCAGAGGCGGGTTTTGGGTTGGGGAGTTTGCAATGTTTCTGCAGTCATAAAAGTCTTTCTGCTCAAGAGTTGCCTGTAGTTTACACAGAACACCGTAACCGGCATGTAATGGCGACGTAAATTCTTTGCCAGGCAGTTTAGCAAAAAGTGAGTAGTTTTTGGGCTGTAAAGTGAACAGCGTCTGGCCGTACACTGCCACCATCAAAGGCCAGACTATGACCAAAACGATTGAGCAACTTGTAAGCGAGCTGATGACTGCCTGGAACGCTCACGATACGGACGGAGTGGCCGCCTGCTACGCCCCTGACTATGAAGAAGTAGACGTGGCCCAGGCCCAACATGGCCCTAAGTACGTCCGCCGCATCATGCTATACTACCTGCGCGTCACGCTGGATGACCTGAGCGTCAACGGCAACCGCGCCGTAATGGTGTGGACGTGGCGCGGCACGCAAACAGGCCGGGTGATGAACATTCCACCCGCCGGGCGGAGTGTGTACGTGCGCGGCACGTCCGTGCTGACAATTGAGGGTGGCCAAATCCGGCGCGGCTTGCGCGTTTGAGACGTGGCCGGGCTTCTGCGCTCGGTTGGGCTGTTGACCGACTTGTGACGGCGTTGGAGGAGATACGAGGGTTGCCAACCGCACCTTCCACTTTTGCCTGACCCGCGACAAGACAAGCGAGACATCCGCCCAATGTCATGGCCGCTGGATGACTCAGTGTGACGCAGGCGAACCCGGCGACGAGCTTTCTGGCGCGAGCCAGAGCCGGTATTTCGTTGGCTCGCCGACGAATTAGGAGGCTTGCGCGATGCTCATCAACCGGAACCAGCCACCCTGGCATGGAATCAGGTTTCTGTTCGCCTAATATTCGTAACATGGCCCTCTTTTCATCCAGCCTGATCGCCGCTCTCCTCTGGCCGAAGGGCAAGTAACGCGATGACTCGCATCTACACCGCCGCCCACATTCGCAAACCCGTCGAGCAAGTCTTCGACTACGTGACCACGGCTGGCAACTGGCCGCAGTGGCATCCGTCGTCGCTCGGCGTGACTGGCGCAATTGATCATTCCGGCTTGCCAGGCGAAAAGATCACCGAAAAGTTTCTCGTGGCCGGGCGGCGCGGCGAGGTGATTTGGGAAGTTAAGGAACGTGAAGCTCCGCGCCGCTGGGTAATCGACGGCGTTATCGAAGGCCGGGGTCATGGTGGAGCTATTACCTACCGTCTCACCCCAAAAGACGGCGGCACCTTCTTCGAGCGCGAATTTATCTACCCGGTGTCTAAACCGCTCTTCGCCCTGCTTGACTGGCTCGTCCTGCGAAACCGGGTGAAAGCCGAATCCGATGATGCACTGCGCCGGTTGAAACAACGATTAGAAACGACGTAATCGCATTTCAATCTCAAGGCTAAGGAGTCATCTCATGGCACCTTCAATCACTGGCTCAACCACGGTCATTACTCGCCTTCAACAAGCCTGGAATACCCACGACGTGGATAGTTTTGCGGCCTGCCTCCACCCCAACTACGAAAGCATCCATCCCAATCACCCCGAGCGAAGCTTTCAGGGGCGAGCAACCGCTTGTTTGAGCTGGGCCGCCGTCTTCAACGCTGTGCCTGACCTTCAAGCTGAGTTGCGCCACTACGCCGTTACAAACGATGTCGTCTGGACAGAATGGCGCTGGTGCGGGACACACACCGCCGGTATCCCCTTTGAAGCCA
>CAYSIV010000457.1:0-3709 GCA_964431175.1 uncultured Anaerolineales bacterium | reverse complement strand
TGCGGCTCTCACGGCGCAATCCGGCATCTAGGGATGCCTGCCTCCTCGGTTTCACCGCAAATCCGGTTGCCGGGATATGGGCGCCAACCGATTAGAAAGCCGTCCCGGCCATCATCTCTCTATAAACTCTAACTGTCTCTTCAGCGCTTCGCTTATGAGTGAAGAACGCCAGCGCGCGCTGGCGGCCTCTGCAACTCAGATCGGTGCCCAGGCTCTTGTCGCTCTGCAAACGGCGCAGGGCGTCGGTCAGGGCGGGGATGTTGCCTTCAGGCACAATCAGTCCGGCATCGCCGATGACGTTGGGAATCTCGCCGCACGTCGAGCCGACGACTGGCACGCCGCAGGCCATTGCTTCGACCAGCACCCGGCCAAACTGTTCTTTCCAATTAGGTTGCGAAACCGAGGGAAGAACCAGCATGTCAATCGTATGCAGAAACTTGGGGAACTCGGTGGAACTCATCCACGGGAGGAATTGGATTCGGCTGCCCAACCCAGAGTCGGTTGCCAATTGATTCAGGTGCGACCGCCAAGGCCCGCCGCCGATCAGGGTTAGCCGAAAGTCGCCGTCTAATTTCGCGGCGGCGCGAATCAACAGGTCGGCGCCTTTTTCAGGGACGAAGCGACCGGCGAAGGCAATGGTGAAGACCCCACCCCTCACCCCCGGCCCCTCTCCCCTCTCCCGACGCATTTCGCCGGGAGAGGGGAGAGGGGAGAATAAATCCGGGTCAATGCCGAATTGAGGGACGACGGCGCTTGGGCCGTGGTAGCCTTTGGCCCGCCACACGGCTTGAGAGTCGCGGTTGCCGCAGATGGCGTAGTTGGCGTGGCGCAGAACGTCCGCTTCCATCAAATTGAAAGGAAGCGGATAGTTGCGGTTGAGGTTTTGCCACGAGAAGAATAACGTTTTGGCGTGGTAACGTCCCGCCAGTTTCAGGGCCTGCCAGGTGGCGAGGTTGTAGGGTTCTTCGTCAATGTGGACAAGGTCGGGGTTGACTTCGGCGAAGCGGCGGGCGAGCCCTGGGTAGAAGTGCAGGTGAAAACTGCCATTGAATGCCATCGGCTCGACAAGGAGTTGGTAGCCTTTGGTATAAGCCCGTTCCAGCGGCAAGGTTCCGCGCTCATCCTGCCACTTTGGCGGCACGACGACAGTTAGCTCCACATCCGGGTGGGCGGCGATCTCTTCCAGTTTGCGCTGGTAGGCGCCGACGACACAGGCTTTGGAAATCATGAGAACACGCATGGAAGCATTATAAAAGGCCAACTCCCAAACTCCAAAAGCCCAAAATCCCAAAGTTTGGAAGTTGGAAGTTGGGGTATTGGGATTTTGGAAGTTGGGATTTTTGGATTTGGGCTTTATAATCCTGACATCACTTCCTTTGGAGGACTCTTATGCCCAGCAAACTAGGACCGCATTGTTTGAAGTCGGCGAACGGAGCCCGGCAGTTGATTGACGCCGGATGCCGTATCGTGAAAATGGTGGACGATTTTGGCTTGGCCCCGGAACTTTCAGCCAAACCCGGGATGACGCTCATCGGGCGGGTGTATGCTAGCAACCCGCGCACTGCCGAGGAACAGCAAAAGGGCGGCGAGAGTCCCGAAGCCGCCGCCCAGCGCTTCATCGAGGCCCAGAAAGAGAAATACCGGCTCAACCCGACGATCAAATTATGGGAAGGGCACAACGAGCCGGTGTGGAACAGCCCGGACGAGATGAAGTGGTACGCCGCCTTTGATGTGGCCCGATTGAAACTTTTGGCCGACCTGGGCCTGCGTGGCGTCATTGCCTGCTTTGCCACCGGCAACCCGGGTGACATTGAGTTGTGGAAGTGGTATCTGCCGGCGGTCGAGGCGGCCAAACAGCGTAACGGTGTTTTGGGGTTGCACGAATATTCGTCGCCGTGGATCTGGTGGATGTGGGGCAAGTTCCAGAAGAACCCTAACGAAGATGCGGGCGACGAAGGCTGGACGTCTCTGCGCTACCGCAAAGTGATGCACAAGTATCTCAAACCCGCCGGGCTGGACGACGTCCAAATCGCCATTACCGAGTTTGGCCTGGATCGGGTTGGCCCCGTGCCGGATGGCGCCTCCAGCGGCAACTGGCGCACCAATGCCGGGTGGTGGGGCCAATGGAACGGCTCGCGCGACCCGATTGACTACTGGCGCAATGGCGGGCGCGACACCGAGCGCTACTACGCCGAGCAGATGATGTGGTACGACAAAGAGATTCGCAAAGACCCGAACGTGCTGGGCGCGACGATCTTCACTCTTGGCTCGTACGGGCCGCCGTGGTCGGAGTACGACATTGACGGCACGCAGGTGGTGCAAACGCTGGCCGATTACATCCGGCGCGAAGCGAATGTAGCTGACCCTTCGACACTCCCTCCGGTCGCAGGGCAAGTTTCGGTGGCGACGACGCCTCCAACTTCGCCCATCGTCATCACTCCCCCGGCGGGTGGCGGCACGGCCAGTGGCGTCAACTTGCTTCGCAATTCCGATTTCGAGCAGGGTCACTATCACTGGCACGACGTCGGGGAGATCGTCATTCCCAATGAGTGGGATTTCTGGTACGCGGATTACAAGACGCAAAAACTGCCACAGCAGGATCAAAACTTCGACCCGCCAGAGTGCGTGGTCTGGGACATCGCCGGCGCGTCGCTGGAAGATCGCAAGTTGTTCTTCCTCAGCGGCGATCACACCCTCAAAATGTTTAAGGGCTGGGGCGTGATCTGGTGGCGGCTCTTCCAGAAGGTCAGCGGCCTCACGCCCGGCCAGCGCTACCGTTTCATCGCGCCTGTTTATCCCGACCTGGTGATGAAGTACGACCAAGGCAACAAAGTGTACGCCAACGACCCGCTGGCGGGTGAGGTGCGCCTGAGCGCCAAGACCGGAAGCAAGGAAACCGAAACCGGCTGGCTCGACGGCAACAAGTTCCCCTTCGGCAAATACACCTACTTTACGCTTGACTTTGTGGCCGACGGCTCCGAAGCGGAAGTCTCGATAGAAGGGCGCGGGCGCTGGGGACTGAACAATAACGGCTGGTTTGTGGACTCGCCCCGACTCGAGGCGATTGCTACAGGGACGCCGTCTCAACCCGCCGGCTCTGGTTCTGGCTCAACCCCGGCAATGCCGGCCACCGGCAACCTGTTGCAAAACGCCAACTTCAGCGGCGGCGCCTTTCAACCCAACCCGGCCATTCGCACCCTCGAAGCGCCGAACGGCTGGGAGTTTTGGACGGCCAACGAGAGCACGGCCCGGGTGAGCAAACAGACCGAGCCGTTCAAGCCGCCGCGCGCGGGCGTGATTACGTCGGCCAGCGCCAGCCCGGACGATAAAGACGGACTGGTCGGCAACTTGCCGCAGGTTTATCGCGCCGTTGGCAACTGGCGGGCCATTTGGTTTAGCCTGAGCCAGAAAGTGGCCATCACCGCTGGCCGGCGCTATCGCTTCACTGTCCAATTGATGCCCGACCCGGTGGACAAGTATGGCGTGAACAACTCCAAGCTGTTCGTCACCGATCCCGACGGCGGCGAAGTGTGGTTGAAGGCGCAATCCGGCGGGCAGAAGAGTGAAACGCTGAAGCGGGTGATCGCCGACGTTCAGCCCGGCGGCTACACCACTTTCACCCACGAGTTCACCGCCGCCACCAACGAAGCGACCGTGACCCTCGAAGTGCGCGCCCGCTACGCCCTGACGCAGAATGCCTGGTACTTCG
>CAYSIV010000456.1:0-3711 GCA_964431175.1 uncultured Anaerolineales bacterium | reverse complement strand
GCGGTGAGCGAGGACTCCTCAGTCTGGCCTTTCATCCGAGTTACAAGACAAACGGGTTCTTTTACATTTTTTACACGGCCACAAACGGAGATGTGGTGGTCGCGCGCTATAAAGTTTCCACAACGAATCCGAACGTCGCCCGATCTGGCTCAAAACTCGTCCTGCTCACGGTCGCTCATTCCCAATTTGGAAATCACAATGGAGGCAAACTGGCTTTTGGCCCTGACGGTTTTCTCTACATCTCTATCGGCGATGGTGGATCAGGAGGCGATCCGAACAACAACGCACAAAACCTTGGAAAACTTCTTGGGAAGCTTCTTCGAATCGACGTAGACAACGGCACGCCTTATTCGATCCCGGCCACCAATCCGTTTACAGGAACAGCGGGCGCAAACAAAGAGATCTGGGCGTTTGGACTCCGGAACCCGTGGCGTACCAGTTTTGACCGCAATACAGGAAACCTTTACACCGCGGATGTCGGTCAGAATCAGTATGAAGAAATCAATTTTCAAAGTCGCTCCAGCGCAGGCGGTGAAAACTACGGCTGGCGAAAAATGGAAGGGAAACATTGTTACAACCCTGCTACCGGCTGCAACAATGGAACACTGAAATTGCCGGCTATAGAATACAACCATTCGGTTGGATGCTCGATCACCGGCGGTTATGTGTATCGCGGTGCACAAATTCCCGCGATCGCAGGGATGTTTCTTTATTCGGACTATTGCAACGGCACCATCCGCGGCGCGAAGAAAGTCAGCGGCGTCTGGACCACCACGCCCCTTTTAACGACGTCACACAACATCAGCACATTCGGACAGGATGAATCGGGAGAACTTTACATCGCGGATCACGATGCAACGGCAGGCGCCATCTACCGCATCGTGAAACAGTGATTGGCCGGTCTAACCACGGAGGCACGGAGACACAGAGATGCTGGGGCTAAAGACCGGCGTGTGTAGGAGAACGACTTGGTGTCGTAGCGCTCGCTACATTTGAATATGCCGAGTTTGTAGTGCCGTTGTACGCCCGTATCCGGTAGGAATACTTCTTGTTCTTGCTCAGTCCTGTGTTGGTATAAGCCTTCACATTGGCGCCAACTGTTGCAATCTGTGAGAAGTTCACGCCATCCGTGGAACGCTCGATCTTAAAGCCTTGTTCGTTGTTCGAATTGTCGGTCCAGGCCAGCTTGATCTTGGTCTTGGACGCCGCAGTAGCTGTTAGATTTGTTGGCGCCGCAATGACCGTAGTGGCCTGGGTTGTTGCGCCGGCAGTATTGGAATAGGCCGAATTGCCCGCGGCATTATTCGCTCGAACGCGATAGGAATAGAGAGTAGAAGCGATGAGTCCAGTATTCGAATAGCTGGTAACATTTGAGCCAACTGTTGCGATCTGCCCAAAATTGGTTCCGTCAGTAGAGCGTTCAATCTTGAATTCCGTTTCATTGCTCGAACTGTCCGTCCAAGCGAGATTGATCTGGCTTGAAGAGACTGCAGTTGCGGTTAAGTTGCTCGGAGCTGCCGGAAGGGTTGTCCCCTTCACAACGGTAAAGTAATCCTGAATCGCGCCTGTACTGGTTAGGAATTTTGCATCCAATCTGTTTCCATTGACATCCATCACCATGGAACCAAGCGTATTGAGCGAAATGAACATGGCTGGATGGTTGAGCGTTCCCCCCGAAATTTGGCCGGAGCTGCCGGCAACAGCATAGACGGCCCCTTCATGAGGCGCCTTTCCATCCGTCGGCTTCTTGTACGAACCGGTACCGTCTTCGCGGCCGCTTCCGCCGTCCTTCTTCATGCTGCTTGTAAATGTTGTGGAAGAGCCGTAGTGGCCGTCAATCAAATAGGATCGTTCATAGGAGTGACTGTGGCCGGTAAAGACAAGGTCCACTCCTGCCTGTTCCAGAATCGGTAAGGCGTTTTGCCGCATTTCAATCGATTCGATATCGGTATCGGAATTATGCGAACCCTTTGTGTATGGTGGATGATGCCAGAAAGCGATCACCCATTCCTTGTTTGTGGAATTGATGTCGTTTTGCAGCCAGGTCATCATCGGGCCGTTGGAGGCCCGGTTGGTCTCGAAGGATTCGAGACAGATGAAATGGATATTGCCGTAGTCGAAGGAGTAGTATGCTTCAGTTCCTGACGCGAGTCCGCCCGCTTCGGCACTTTTTGGCAGTGTAAAGATTTCGTAATACGGTCCCGTTTGCGTTGCGGAATCTGCAGAACCGCCATCATGATTTCCAAGAGTCGGCCACAGCGGCGTTTGCCGTAAAACCGTCGGGTACATGTTAAAGACGGCAGCCTGAAATTCGCTGTCGGTGCCAGTGTTGTATGCGTTGTCGCCAAGCATCAACAATAGGTCGGTATAATTGCTGCCGGTGTAGTTCAAGTATGCGTCGCGTACGGCGGCAGCGCTGGCGTTTGCAGTCCCGGAATCGCCAAGAATCCAGATATGGGTTGGCGCCGCAACTCCGCTCTGTGGGGATGTTACGAAGAAATAATTTGCATCACCGGCCAGTGTCGTGGTCGTTGTTCCCACCGAGTAGTAGTACTTCGTATCAGCGAGCAATCCGGTCAGCCGGATCTCGTGTCCGGTCGTAGCCGTCAGATTATCTGTAAAGGAGTTCAGCGCCAGCGGATCGAGTCCATAGCGCACGCGGCTGTCCGTAGCCACGTCTGTACGCCAGCGAACCGTCATCGCGTTTGGCGCGCCCATCTGCAGATAGGGTCCGCGCGTGACCGCAGCAGCGTCGCTCGTATTCGCTACAAATAATTGCAAAAACGCGATGAGAACTAAGAGTGCAGTCGGAATAGCTTTCTTCATCTGACTCTCCCTTTGGCTTTCCCATTAAACAACACGGAGCCAACCAAAAACAAGGCCGGCTATCCTCTATCCTCTATCCTCTATCCTCTATCCTCTATCCTCTATCCTCTATCCCCCTTCCTGGCTTCGATCATCAGGGCGTAACCCTGCCAGGGAATCAGTTTGTCGAGGCGAGTGAACGCATAAATAAAGGGGTAAGCCATAGAGTACACCTTCATCGACCCCTGATGCTTCTGAAAGCTTTCTTTCGAACCGATCGTGATGTTCCCATCCCGCTTTGCGGAATCCCCCTCTGTACTCTTTCCAAGGATTTTCACGAAAGCGAAGTTGATTCCCATTTCGATCAACTCAGTAAAGAAACGTGAATAGGTGCAGGAAGATTGGATCTCGTAGCCTTGATTTCTCAGACGTGCGCTCAAATCTGCTAGGTCGTAACCTTCTCGCACATGACCGTATTTGTCCGGCGTGAGTCCAATCAGCGGCTTGATTCTGTTCAGAACGAAATTGGATCCGGTAGTGGGAGTGGAAATCAGAAGTTGACCACCCGGCTTCAATACGCGGCGCAGCTCGTTTAAGGCTGCCTGATCATCGTGAACATGCTCCAGGTAATCGAGTGACACGATTACGTCAAAGCTGGAATCAGGAAACGGTAATACATTCGGAGGAATTTGTATTACATCTGCTTTCAGAAGGGCAATTGCAGCGGCAACATTTCCGTAATCGGTGTCCGCATGAAGCCAGGAACCGCCCTTACTCCGCAGGAAATGCGAAACTGTCCCGCGCGCGCAGCCTACTTCAAGACAACGCTTGCCATGCAGATCAGGAAGCGCTTGAAGAAGCAGATCGATCTTTTCCTTCTTCTTCAGCGACTTCTTGTAAATCTGT
>CAYSIV010000455.1:0-3714 GCA_964431175.1 uncultured Anaerolineales bacterium | reverse complement strand
GAGACGCTCTGGTTGAGGGCCCCCACAGCGGCGGGGAACAGATAGCCCAGCCCCACGCCCACCGTCATGGCCAGGAAAATCCACAGCGTAAGTAGGCGATCCAGCGTCGAGAGACGCTTGGCCTCGCCGGTACTACCAATCGCCATAGAGGATGCGTTTGTGGTCATCGTGATAAGCCTCCGTTGGTCAGGAATGGTTTTGTATCCGCTGCCGAAGCAGCGCCGGTATCTGGCTGGCAATCTCGTCGCGCACCGCACGAAAGACGGCCATGACTGCCTCGTCCGTGCCGGTGGCCTTGGCCGGATCGGGAAAGCCGAGATGGACGCGTTTCCCCTGCCCCAGCCAGATCGGGCACTCTTCCGCTGCCGAGTCGCATACAGTCACCACCAGATCGAACGGTACGCCGCGGAACTCGTCGGCGTGTTTGGATCGCCCGGCGTGCGGAGGGCGTTGGGGTGAACGTAGCCTGACGGGTGCGTCCCGGCGGAGACGGCTTCCCACTCCGTGCCCATTCGGGCGTTGACGATGGCTTCGGCGAGTTGTGAGCGGCACGAGTTGCCGGTGCAGAGAAATAGAACTTTCTTCATAGGCTGGCAACCTGCTCCAGCGCCGGCCCGTAAACCTGCTCACCTAAATCGGCCAGCGCTTCCAGACCCTTGACCTCGCCCGGCAGAAGCGGAATTCGGAGGATAGGCACGCGGAAGCGTTCGGCGATCTCAGCCAGATACTTCTCCTGCATGGCGCGGCGGGCGCGGATGAAGGGTGTGGTGGCCTGCTCCGGCGGGATAACGAAGTTGGCGACGACCAGCCCGGTGGGAATGCCCAGCCCGCGCAGTTCTTCGCTGGCGCGGTAGGCTTCGATGATCGGCGTGGCCTCCGGGTACATCACGAAGGCGAACGTACTGCGCTCGGGGTCGCGCATCATGGCAATTACTTCGCTGAAGTGTTGTTTAGCCACGTCGTCCGCCGCCGCCGTGTCCACCGTCGCAAAAGCCTTCACGTCAATCTGCTTGCTCCAATCCATTGGCAGTTCAAGCAGGCGCATGGTGTGGCCGGTCGGGGCAGTGTCGAAGACGACCACCTCCCAGTCGTCTTGCGAAGCAAATTCAATGAAGCGGTCAAACGCCGCAATCTCTTCGGTGCAGGGCGACTCAAGTTCTTCGGCCATCACCTTGATCGCTTCCAGCGGGCGGCCGCGCTGGCGCGCGTCGTTCAGGATGCGGGCTTTGTAGGCGTCGGCGGCCGTCTTCGGATCAATCTTGGCTGCCCACAGATTCGTGAGTCCCTCGATTGGTGCGGCCTTATCCCCGACCGGCACACCGAGCACATCGCCCAGATGCGCCGCCGGGTCGGTGGTGAGCAGCAGGGTGCGATACCCCTGCCGCGCCAGCCATACCGCCGTGACGCACGAGGCGGCGGTCTTGCCCACGCCGCCCTTGCCCGCGAAGAAGATCGTGCGGCGATGGCTGTTGGGAGTCAGGCGATTGCGAGGAATAGCAATCGTGTGAATTGGGGAAGGGTCGGTTGCGAGTGAGACGTTCGACATTGGCCCGTTCGCGCGATGACCGTTCGGCGATGGCCGGCGGCCATCCAGCAACACCCCTGACACTTCGCGCAAGCGATTCACACCCTTAATCTCGCCATCGAGCAAAAACATGCGCCGCGCCGGATAGGGCAGTTCGCTCTCGATCTGTTTTAGATAACGCGCCTGCATCTCCGCGCGCGCCGCGAACAGTGGGTTGGCCGTCTCTTCCGGCGGGATGAGGCCGTTGATGATCAACCGATGGGCGTGAATGCCGAGTTTGCCCAGTTCGCCGATGGCGCGCTCGGTTTCGCGGATGGCGATGGCTTCGGGGTGCAGGACGAAGATGAAAGTGGTCTGCGTCGCGTCACGCAGCATCATCAGCGCGCGCTCGTATTTGAGTTTGGCGCTCTGGATGGCCGCCGTCGGGCCGATACAGGTTTGCCCGCTGCCCTGTTCAGCCAGATTGATCGAGCGCGTCCACTCGGCGGGTAGTTCGAGCAGGCGGATGGTGTGGCCGGTGGGCGCAGTGTCGAAGATGATGACATCAAATGTCATTGGGTTTGCCGCCGAGTCGTCGAGCACGAGGAAATCGGTAAAGCGGTCGAAGGCGGCAACTTCCGAGGTGCATGGCCCGCTCATCTGCTCTTCGATCACCTGCACGATCTGCGGCGGGAACGCGGCGCGGATGGGAGCCAGGGCGCGGTCTTTATATTCTTCGGTGGCTTGGTCGGGGTCAATCTCCATCGCCCACAGGTTAGGCACACCTGCAATCGGCGTGATCTGGTGGCCGATGGGTTGCTCAAATACGTCGGCCAGATTGGAGGCCGGGTCGGTGGTGACGATGAGGGTGCGTTTGCCCTCGTCGGCGTAGCGCACGGCAGCGGCGCAGGCCATGCTGGTCTTGCCCACGCCGCCTTTGCCGGAGAAGAAGACGGACTGCGTCATTTTGACGCTCCGTTCAGCGCGGCGTGCACTTCGGCCGGTGAAGGATACGCGCCGACTTTGATTATCCGGCCGCGAACGACGGTGATGGGCAACGCCGCCAGTTGTTTTTCGCGCACGAGGCGCATGACTTCGTTGTTGCTCAAAAAGGCGTTGGGGTGGCTGGTCATCTGGTAACGCTCCAGGCAGATGCCTTCGGCCTGTAAGGCCAGCACCATCTCACTGACATTGAGCAGGGTCTGGTCGAGGGTCGGGCCGCACAGGCCGGTCGAGCAGCACATCGGCGGGTCGAAGATTTCCACGTTCGCCTGCGTGGCTTGGTTGGGAACGGCATCAAAAAGGGTAACAGTGTTGGTCATGATAGTTCAGTCTCCGTTGAAGTATTTGGGCAAAAAAGTCACCTTTCGGCGACGACGATCTCTCCGGCGCGAATGAGCGTCCCTTGCGGGCCGCAGGTCAGGCGGCGGGGCTTGATCCGCTGTGGGTCAAAGAAAAGGCCAAAGGTTTCATTGAGTTCGGCCAATGCCTTGCGGTTGATGGAGTAATACACCCAGCGGGCGTCCAGTGTGTCACGCTCTACATCTACTAGACCCGCCTCGCGCAGAATCCGCAGGTGATGGGAGATTAGGTTGGGCGGCATTTTCAGCGCGTCGCCCAATTCGCAGTTGCACTGCACGCCCTCCATGAGCATATGCAGGATAAACAGGCGCTTGGGCTCGGCCAGCACTTTGAGGCGGTCGGCGAGGGTTTGCAGGTTGGTGGGAGGAGAGGCAATACCTTTCACACGTGAACTCCTTCGGAAAATTAGTTCAACCAGAGTTGAATTATATCCAGAAGGCAGTCGCTGTCAAGGACGGATGTCATTCAATCAGGGTGACTTTGTTCGAGGCGTGCGCAGGAGAACTATAATGGGGCGCATGTGGGTTATTTTCGCCCTCGGCGCGGCGCTGCTGGCCTCGTTCAATCCCATCATCAACAAACGCTTACTGGCCGACACCGACGTTTCGGTCGTTGCCTGGGCCGGGCAGGCATTCGGCCTGCCATTGCTGGCGCTCAATTTCGCCCTGTTCTTTAGCCCGCTTCCGCGCGTTGATGTCTGGTTCTTCACCGGCATTCTCGGCTCGGCGATCCTCAACGCGCTGGCCCATCTGGCGGCAACACAGGCTTTGACGGAAGGCGAAGCCTCCCTCGTCGCACCGCTGTTTGTCTTCAGTCCGGCCTTTACGCTGTTGGTTTCGTCAGTTGCG
>CAYSIV010000454.1:0-3732 GCA_964431175.1 uncultured Anaerolineales bacterium | reverse complement strand
CAGCGACGGCGACGCCCACGGCGACGCCCGGCGGCGGCGACGCCGACGGGGACACCGTGCTGGACGTCCCTGACAACTGCCCCAACTGGCCGAACCCCGGCCAGAACTGGCCCCTCTGGCCGGTCCCGCCAGCCGGCGATCCGGACTGCGATGGCTTTATCTCCGCCGACGAGCTGGTGATCGGCACCCTGCCGCTGGTGGCCTGCGGCGCCAACGCCTGGCCGGTAGACTTCGACGACAACAAGAAAATTGACATCGACGACGTGTTAGCGCTGAAGCCAGTGTTCGGCGGCCAGGTGCCGTCGGTCTCCGCGCGCTTCAACCTGGTCGTCGACGCTCTTATCGACATCAGCGACGTGCTGGCGTTGAAGCCGGTGTTCGGGGCCAGCTGCACGTGAGGCGCCACGCGCCACCGCACCGCCCCGGAACCGAGAACCGAGAACCGAGAACCCGGGAACGAAGGGGGCCAGTAAGCGACGAGACGGTTGTGAGCAGAATCACAAGTAGAAACAGCGAAAATCGCACAAATAAAGTATTGACAAGTTACAGAGGCGGGCGTAGACTCCGTCTATCCGACAGAAGCGAAAGGGCGCGATGTGGGGGTGCGATCACAGGCCCGACCGGCTTCTATAGAGTGAGCGCGTAACAGCTGTCCGCTGAGGCGGCCGGCTGTTTTTTGTTCGCCTGAGCCCACTAGAACAAGCGGACAGCAGTAACCAAAGGGAGGTACCCATGACACTGGTAAGACCCAAGAAGCGATTCCTGTTCGGCGGCGCCGGCGCCCTGCTGGCGCTGGCGGCCATCACCATCCTGGTGCTGACGCAGGTGCAGTCCGGCAGCGCCACGCACGGCGGCCTCGCCCCGGCCCACGCCGTCAACCAGTACTCCGCCAAATTCCTGTGCGGCCCCATCGCCGGGCCGGCGGACCCGAACAAGCAGCTGGCGCCCGGCATGTACAACACCGCCATCAACATCCACAACGCCAACGACTTCGACGTGACGATCCAGAAGAAGGCCGTCATCAGCGTCGAGGAGCGGCTGGGGTCGCCCTGGGGCATCCCCAGCGCCCGGCGTCAACCCGACGTCCTCAAAGCTGACGCCTCCATGGAGGTGGACTGCGCGGACATCGCGATCCTCCTCGGTCCGACGCCGCCGCCGCCCACTAACGCCTGCTGGCCGACGGGCGGCACGACTACCTGGACCAGCTTCTGCAAGGGCTACGCGGTGATAGAGGCGGCCCGCATCGTCCCGGCGACACCGACCCAGCCCGCCTTCGGCGTCCCCGCTCAACTGGACGTGACCGACATCCTGACGGTGAAGGAGGAGGACGGCATCTGGAAGGACTACACCTTCCAGTTGGTCTGCACCAACCTCCCCTTGTGCCCGCAGGTGGCAGCCATCCGGTACTCCAGTCCTACCGGGTCGTACGCGGTTTATGGCTCTCTCGTCGACATCAACCTGCCGGTGCGCCCGCCCATTCCGCCCTGCTACGACGACTTCGTCCTGCCCTGCAAGCCCTACGACACCGACCGCGAGATCAGGAACGCGCTCCAGGCCTATTGCACGAGCGTGGGCGGTCTTCTCTGCAACAACTTCACCTTAATACCCCCGCCGCTTTACGTGCAGTTCAAGGAGGCGGACTTCGCCACGGACTCCCGCGACGTGAGCCTGGACTTCGAGTTCGTGAACCCCAAGGTGGTCAGATACACCTGCTGGCCCAAGGGCGTCGTCGCCGGCTGTTAGTAGGGCGACCTGACTGGTTGAAACGCTGAGAGAACGGTGGGGAGCCGGACGGCTGGGCCTTCCGGCTCCCCCACAAGCCTGGGGGTGCGGTATGCGCTTCGGTAAGCGATTCCTACTCTTCTCCACAGCGCTGGCAGCGGCGCTGGCGCTGCTGGTCGCCCTGGCCGGCCAGGACGGCGGCCGCGCCTTCCCTGCAGCGCCGCCCTCCGGTGTCCTGACTCAGAGCTTCTCCATCAAGTTCGGCGGCGACACCACGGGGCTGGGCTTCCACCCGGCGGACATCCTGACCATCGGCCCCAACGTCGCCATCCCCTGCGCCAACCTGGGGCTGATCTGCACCGACGTCACCGGCGCCATCGACGACCTGAATTCGCTCTCCTACGGCAAGGACTTCACCGGCGCCATAGACCTGCCGGCCGTGGAGTTCTCCACGGCCGGATCGGCCGCTTCACAGGGTCTGGCGGGCACGGCGGTGCGCGCGGAGACCTCGGGCGGGTGCGGCGCGCCGGCCCAGGCCAAGGCCGACGCCTTCGAGACCGCGTTGACGCTGCCCGGCGCCAACTTCCAGGACCTGGACGGCGATGGCGTAGCCTGCGGCGCCAATTTCGGCTTCGGCATCGGCCTGTGCGAGGTGGGATGCACCTCCGCCGACGACCTGGACGCCCTTGACCAGGACCCCTGCGGCCCCGCCGGCGCTGACTTCAACTGCGACGGCAGCCCCGACGGCCCCGTCTTCTTCACCTTGACTCCAACCTCGCCCAGCCTCGCTGACCCCGCCATCGATCTGTCTGACCCGGCGGGCGACGCCCGCGCCGCCGATATCCTGATGACGAGCGGCGCCGGCCCCATCGTCTGGGCCGACGGCAACACCATGGGGCTGAACGAGGCCGCCGGCGACGTGATCGACGCCATCTGCGTGCGCGAGGACGGCGACAGCACTTTCGGCGCCGCCGACGTCGTCCTCTTCTCGCTGGCGCCCGGCTCGCCCAGCCTGGGCGCTAACAGCGCCGCCGATCTGTTCCGCCCCGGGCCCGTTCTCGTCACTAAAGCCTCGCGCTTCGGGCTGCAGGCCAGCGACAACCTGGACGCCGTCAAGTGCCCCGCCGACGACACGGACGGTGACGGCGTGCTGGACCCCTTCGACAACTGCCCGACGGTCTCCAACGGCGCCCAGACGGACGGCGACGGCGACGGCGTGGGCAACGCCTGTGACAACTGCCCGACGACGCCCAACGCTGGCCAGGAGAACCAGGACGGCGACGCCTTCGGCGACGCCTGCGACGCCTGCCCGATGACGTACACGGGATGGATGACGCCGCCCGGCGACGCAGACTGCGACGGCTTCACCTCCGCCGACGAGCAGGTGATCACCACGCTGCCACTGGTGGCCTGCGGCCTCAACGCCTGGCCCGTGGACTTCGACAACAACCAGCTCATAGATATCACGGACGTGCTGACGCTGAAACCGGTGTTCGGCTCCACCGTGCCACCGACGTCGCCGCGGCTCAACCTGGTGATCGATGGCTTCATCGACATCAGCGATGTGCTGACGCTAAAGCCGTTCTTCGGGGCGGGCTGTCCATGACCGATTTCCATTAGACGTTTCGGTAAGTCGCAACATTTTCTGGGGCGCGTCAATCTAGGGAGGGGTTGACGCGCCCCAGCGCTGTTGTAGGATTAAGCGCGCGGGGAGTGCGGCGCAGTCATTGGAGGCTGCGTCATGCCGAAGGGAACGCGGAGCCCTTCACTGGCCCAAGACCTGGGCGCCCTGGCTGATCTCTACCTCACCGTCTTCTGGCTCATCAGACGGCGGTTGTACTCTCGCCTCGTCTGGCAGCGGGCTGGCGCGCATCCGGGTAACGCTGTCCGGCCGGCGGCGCCTACAACCGCTGGGCGGCCAGACCCCAACCGCGACCGGCATTAGGGGGGCTGCCACCGCACCATGAATGGTGCGGCATGATACCGCCGGCTGGCTAGACCAATCTCGCA
>CAYSIV010000453.1:0-3765 GCA_964431175.1 uncultured Anaerolineales bacterium | reverse complement strand
TACATCATGAATTCCGATGTTCCGCTCGGCGTTTTCAGAACCCACGGCTTCTCGCGCGTGCCCGAGCCTTTGACATCGGCCTTTTTCGCTTTTATCTTCGGGGCCGCTTTCGTTTTGGGGGCCGCTTTCGTTTTTGCTTTCATTTCATTTCTCCTGAAGATTATTGAACCGCAGAGTGCACGGAGAACGCAGAGTTTTCTTTAGACGTTATCGGGAATAGCCTTTCGCGCTCTCCAACCGCGTCCTCGCGGTTGCCCGAAGGGGCCCGCGAGGGCGCGGGCGAGGAGCTAATTTCCGATAAAGTCTTTTGTATTTTCTCCGCGAACTCTGCGCTCTCTGCGGTGAAAATTTGGTTGCGGCTGGAAGCCGCGCCAACGATTGGTTTTGTCCGGCCACAAAAGTATCTGACGATAGAATTATTTCAGTGTACAAAGTGCCTGCCGGATCTCGCCAAGATGATAAGCCGTATGGACCACGATGGCAAGGGCGCCGCCGCTGGATGTCTCGCCTTCCCAGGTATCGAGACCGCGCATCATGGCGAAGACGCGCCGATAGGTTTGTTCGAGTTGTCGCTTGAAAGCCGCCCATTCATCCGGCGTGACCTCCTGGACAGTACGCCATATTTCTCCCCAGTCCACTTCGCCCGTTTCGTGGGTGAGCATGTAACGCTCAAGCACTTCCAGGTAAAAAGTGACACCTGGTCGATGACCTTGCCCATAGTGTGTCCTTTTGAAAGGGCCTTACTTGCCCGACCACGCCCTAATCCGGGGTATCCAACGTGGGACGTTTGCCTTGTAAAGGCGATAATTATCGCCAAACCGTCTTTCCAGCCCTGGCTCTTCCGATAGCACAAAGTAGACGTGATTAATAAAGACAAAAACGCAGGCCCAGAACCCTATCGCCCCGGAACCCCAGAGCAAGGCCTGGCCTATCAGCATCAGGGCTACGCCGCTAATCATCGGGTTGCGAACAAAACGATACGGGCCTGCCGCCACCAGGTTACGAGTCGGATCCCAGGGCGCCAGCGTCCCCTGACCGACTCTGGCGAATAGACTGACACACCAGCCGAAGAGTCCTAAGCCGACGATGATCAACACGGCCCCTGCTGAGCGAGGTACCCATATGATTAGCGAGCCATCGCCCCAGCGGGTATCGCCGGCGGCAAAAGTGGTGAGCAGCCAATAGGGCACTACGACCACAACCAGAAAAGGCAGGAGCAGGATAGCCAGCGTGTGGCGTAGCGTCGTCAACTTAGGCGCATCTCTCTCTAATCAAGGATTTCACCTGACTCTCCAAAGACTTGCTTACTTCTTGCGGTATTTGAGGTCCTCTTCAGTCTCAATCAATTCTAACGCCTTCTCCACCTTACTCCTTGACTTCGAATTGGGGATTCCAAACGACTTCCCACAAATGATCATCAGGGTCTTGGAAATAGCCGGCGTAGCCGCTCCAAAATGTATCTTCAGCAGGCTTGATTATCTTTGCGCTTGCTTTTTTTGCGTGTTCCATAACCGCATCAACTTCTTTTTTACTGCCTACATTATGGCCGATGGTAAATTCCGTAGCACTCGGCGCTTGGAGAGGAATTTTTGAGTCGTGAGCAATACTGCTTCTCAGCCAAAGAGCGAGCTTCAAACCATTTTGCAAATCAAAGAATGCAACAGCGCCGTGCTCAAACTCAGTCCCCATGATTCCTTGGGTCAGAAGTCCGAGTCCATCGCGGTAAAATTCCACCGATTTTTTCAAATCGTTCACTCCTATTGTTATGACCGTGATTCGCGGTTTCATCCAGTAGCCTTTCTCTTGAAGGTGTTTGAATTGTGGACTACAGCAAGCCAATGACACCTAACGCTTGCTTCACGCAACTGGCGGCCTAACGTTGTGCATCAGCCATTTGCGGAGCGCCAGTGGATCAAATCGGGTTTAACCGCATGTTAGCCCCAGACTCCGAACTTAATCAGGCCGCGATTTGCGGTTGATAGAGGTATTGCTGGAATCCAACGAATACCTTGTTGATCTCGTCGGGTTGGCCGAGGTCGGCCACAGCGTCGGCAATGGCGTTGTGGTACTTCAGCCTCAGCAACGGCGCCAGCTTGTCCGGCGCGAGTTCCTCCACACCCACCTGCACGTATTGCGCCAGCACAAAATCAATGAAAGCTTGCTGTTTGGCGGTGAAGTGGGTGCTGATCTTAACTTTCGCCGTCGTGGCCCGCGCCTCGCGGGTGATGGTGGGGAGGGCGTAGGCCACATAGGCCAGCACGTCGAACGGGTCGCTATTCTCCGCGTCAATGATTCTTTGCATTTCGGCCAACTGCTCAGGGCCGAAGCCTTTCTCGGTCAGGCGGCGCAACAGATCGGCGCGGGTGGCCGGGGCGCACCACAGTTCGCGCAATTCGGCTTCGCTTTTGAAAAACTCCGGCAACTTGCCGAAGAGTAGCTCCATAAATTGCTGGGCGGTCATGGGCGTGCCGTCGGGATGCCAGAAGGTGGTGACCACCCTGTGTTGAATCGCGCGGGCTTTGCCATCGGCAAGTTCGACTTTGATTTTGGGCGGGCGGCCAGGCAGAGGCTCAATGGGCGGATCGTCGGTTGGCGGTTCTGGCCTTTCCCGGATGACTCGCGGTTGCGGTTCCTCCGGCTCCGCTGGCTCGCCATCCCACTCCGGGTCGTTGAAGTGGTGGTGCGCCTGAACAAAGTCGTAGATGGTGAAGTAGTCCTTGCCTTCATACAGCCGCGTGCCTCGGCCAATGATTTGCTTGAACTCGATCATCGAATTGATGGGCCTCATGAGGACGATGTTACGGATGTTGCGCGCGTCCATGCCGGTGGAGAGTTTTTGCGAGGTGGTGAGGATGGTGGGGATGGTTTTCTCGTTGTCTTGAAAATCGCGCAGGTGTTGTTCGCCCAGCGCGCCATCGTCGGCGGTGACGCGTTCGCAGTAGTGCGGGTCAGGGCTGGTCTTCATTTGGTTGATGAGGTCGCGCACAGCCAGGGCGTGATCTTGCGTGGCGCAAAACACCAGAGTCTTTTCCGCTTGGTTAATCATCTCCATGAACAGTTTCACGCGGTGCGCTTCGCGTTGCTTGATTTCGATGATCCGGTTGAAGTCGGTTTCCGTGTAGCGCTTGCCACGTTCGACCTCGCCCTCGATCAGCATGTCATCCGAGGTGTAGACGTACTCATCGAGCGTGGTGGTGATTTGCTTCACCTTGAACGGGATGAGGAAGCCATCGTTGATGCCTTCTTTGAGTGAGTAGATATGCACCGGCTCGCCGAAATAGGCGTAGGTGTCCACGTTGTCTTTGCGCTTGGGCGTGGCCGTTAGGCCGAGTTGCACGGCGGGCTTGAAGTAATCGAGGATGCCGCGCCAGTTGCTCTCGTCGTTTGCGCCGCCGCGATGGCACTCGTCAATGATGATGAAATCGAAGAAGTCCGGCGGATACTCGCCGAAATACCCCTTGGGGCCGCCGCTGGGTTCGATGGGTTCGCCAATCTCCTGATTGGCGTTTTGGGCAACCCCGCCAATCGGGAGATTGGCGGCCCCAGGGTTACCGCTCATGAAGGTCTGAAAGATGGTGAAGAACAGACTGCCGTTCTTGGGCACGCGGCCTTTTTTGCGGATGTCATCCGGCTCGATGCGCACCAGCGCGTCTTCGGGTAAGGCGGAGAAGGCGTTGTAGGCTTGGTTGGCGAGGATGTTGCGGTCGGCGAGGAACAGGATGCGCGGGCGGCGCGTGGTTGCGTGGCTGAGGTTCCAGCGGCTGT
>CAYSIV010000452.1:0-3768 GCA_964431175.1 uncultured Anaerolineales bacterium | reverse complement strand
TGCGGCTCTCACGGCGCAATCCGGCATCTAGGGATGCCTGCCTCCTCGGTTTCACAGCAAAGTCGGGAGAGCCACCTGACTTTACTCATCCATTTGCAATCAGGCCAAAACGATATAAACTACCACCTGATGTGGATCCTTACTGTCCGTTCACCTTCCGGCGAACCGAAGGAATATGCGCTGAAGCCCGGGAACAACATTCTGGGGCGCAACCCGGACACGGGCGTCTTCATTCGTGACCCATCGGCCTCGCGGGCGCACGCCGAGATCGCCTACGACTCGCGGACCGAAGTTGCCATCCTCCGCGACCTGAATAGCACCAACGGCACCTACATCAACCGCGAGCGCCTCACCGAGCCGCGCCCCCTGCGGCCCAACGACGTCATCCGCATTGGTGAACATGTCATCAACGTCGCCTATCGAAGCGACACCAAATCCACCAGCCCTTTTGCCGGCACTCAGCAACTCACCCGCGACGTATTGCTGGAGTCACTCGATCAACATGCGGTGCTGATGTACGAAATCGCCCGCCAATTGAATACGGTGATGGACGTGGAGACGGCCTTGCGCGACATTTCGAAGTTGATGCGGACGTCAATGGGCGCCGACAAGTGTGAAGTAATCCTGGCCGACCAGTTCAACCGCCTCCACGAGTTGGGCTTTCCGACGACAATTGCCCAGACCGTCATTGACCAGAAAGCCACGGTGGTGATCCCCGAAATGCCCGCCGATGCCGAATCGGCGGTGGGCCGGAGTGCGGTGCTTCTCCGCATCCGGTCGGCGCTGTGCGTACCGGTGATGAGCGGCCCCGAACTGCTGGGTCTTATTTATATGTACAAGACCAGCCCCGAGGCGCGGCCTTTCGATCAGCGTGATTTGCAGTTGGCGGTCGCCATTAGCCACCAGGCCGCGCTCACCATTCAACGGGCCCAATTGCTTCAACGGGCGCAGAAGGAAGAGAACATCCGCCAGTTCTTGCAGCGTTTCCTCTCCCCGCCCGAGGCCGAGTATCTGGTGCAGGATTATTTGCGCAACGGCCATCTTCCCGGCCTCACCGAACAACGTCTGACCGTATTGTTTGCCGATATTCAGGATTCCACCCAACTGGCCGAACGCGCCGGGGCGCGGCGCTTTGGCGAAATTCTCAGCCGTTACTATCAGGACATGACCGAAGTCATTTTCAAGAACGGCGGCATGCTAGACAAATATATAGGCGATGGGTTGATGGCCGTCTTCGGGATGACGGGCAGTAAGGATGATCCGGAGGGCCGGGCGGTGCGGGCCGGGTTGGGGATTCTGGATCGATTGGATGTCATCAATCAATCGCAGGCTGAACAGATCGAAATCGGGGTGTCGGTGAACACGGGCCTGGTGATGGCCGGGTACGTAGGCACAACCGAGCGAGTGGAGTTCACTGTGCTAGGCGACCCGGTGAACGTGGCTTATCGATTAGAGTCGCATGCCCGCCCGAACCGCCTGCTGATTGGGCCGGCCACGACCGCCGCCATTGCCGGTAAGTTCAATATCCGGCGGGTGGGGCCGGTGGAAGCCAAGGGCCGCACCAAACCGATCCAGGTGCATGAGGTGTTGCGGGAGTGAAAGGCCGAAGGCGGAGCGAGAGCAGAGAATTAGAGTGAGGTCAATTGAGCGGATCGTTCATCGATCCGCTCAATTCGTTAAATCCGTTGTCTTATCCTTCCGCGGCCGCCCATAAAGAAACCAGAACTCTTCACGAGAGAAATTGGAAACCAGGGCAACATCCCAGATGAAGTCGCCGCCGATGAGAATGTTGCGCAACCGCGTGTCGAGCATAGACAGACGAGAGCGGAACTTCTCGGCTTCAGCGGCTTTGGCGACGAGGGGCATGAGCAGAGCCAGGTAAACGCGGTTATTAACGGTTGAGTGGTAGCTCTCAACGCAGGCGGCAGGGTGGTCGTCACACTCGTCAAGGGCGGCGGCCCATACGTTGAGGCGAGAACTGATCTCCTTCAAGGCCTTTTTTTCAATGTTGACCGGCCAGCGGTCAAGAAAAGCGTCTGCCTGGATGTTGAGTTGATCGAACTCGGTTCCTTGACTTGGCGTGAGTTGCGTGCGGCGTGCGACGAGCGTGCGGCGGACGAGCAGTAGGCCGCCAAGGGTGAGGGCAGGCAGTTGTTGCCCGAAAACTTGTCCGCCCATCGGCCAGAAGACGATGTCCGATTTGAAATAAAGCTCGAAGTCGGCCAGAAAGGCGCGGAGGGTGGCGAGATCAGCGTCAGTGGACATTGGATTGGAACATAAAACGACAAACGTCAGGCATTCACGTTTGTCGTTTTATGTTTGACTGGCATGGATAATTCCGTCAAGCAAAAAAACTATTTCAACCGTTCCGGCTTGCCAAACTCCGGCTTGCCCTGAATGGCTTGCCAGCGGGCATTCACATCGCCCAGCCGCCATTCCCACACGGTGTTGCCTTGCGAGTCTTCGTACTTGAAGGCCGGTTTGAGATCGAGGATGTTGGCGACACCGATGGCAAGCCCTGACGCCTCGGGAGCGGTGCGTAACAGGCACCACTGGCCGGGTTGCCATTCCAATTCAATTTTGGAGTTCTGATAGTGTCCGGCCATCAAAATGGGCGGCTCGGCCCGTACGGTGTCGAGCCAGAGGCCGCCGAAGCGCGCATCCCAAAAATTGGTGCGTACTCGTTCGGCAATGGCATAAGCGTTTTTCTCAGGAGTGTTGTAGAACCAGGTTTTTGCTGTGGTAGTCATAGAAATTAGAATATTGGGTAAGAGTTCACGACAGCACCCGCCACAAAGCGCCCGAAGGGTGAACGGGGCAGCGGGCATGGAGTTGATTCAGATTACGGCTGTTTGCGGCGGGGAGTGCTAGTTCGCGTGGCGAGAGCCGACTTCACGGTTTCCAGCAATTTCTCGCGCGAAATGGGCTTGACCAAGTACTTGTAGGCCCCGGCTTCCATGCCTTCAACCATATCTTCAACGCGGCCCCGGGCCGAAAACATAATGACCGGCGGCGGGCTTTCAAAGTCGCGTTTGATGGTGTTCAAAATATCCAGGCCGGACTCGCCGGGCATCATCAGGTCGAGTTTTTTTTTAATGAGGCGGCGACCACCGAGAAGAGAGATTGCCATCTGGCCGGTGTGGGCTTTGGCCACCTCATAGCCTGCGAGTTGGAGCGTCATCTCCAACAGGATCAACGTGTCTTGTTCGTCGTCTACCACCAAAATTTTTTGAGCCATAGGAACCTAATAAATTCTGCGGCGCTGTGCCTTGAGCCGCCACTCTAATGCAGATTTGACTGCTTCTACTAGCGTTGCGCGCGGTATCGGTTTGACGAGATACTTGTAAGCGCCCGCTTTCAAGCCTTCTTCGATGTCATCAACACGGCCTGCCGCCGAAAGAAAAATGACTGGTGGCGGGTGTCTGAGCTCGTGTTTGATTTTCTCCAGAACTTCGGTGCCGCTGAGATCGGGCATCATCATATCCAACAGGATCACCTCGGGTCTGAACTCCAGGGCCAGCGCGACGCCAGCCTGCCCGGTGATAGCCACCGCAACTTCGTACCCTTCCATCAACAGGGTGGATTTCAATAAGCTCAGGGTTTCACTCTCATCATCTACAACCAAAACTTTACCGCTCACGCCACTATTGTAATGCAGACCAGACAGGTTTACAACACAATCTTCGGGCTACCCGGGCGCCCGGTGTTTGTTACGGGGTCCTTCCAAGCTTTTTACAGCATCAGCCGCAGTGGCTCCTCAAGTTTCTT
>CAYSIV010000451.1:0-3771 GCA_964431175.1 uncultured Anaerolineales bacterium | reverse complement strand
GCTCGCGCCCGCGGCGGCTTTGGTCTGCCCCTTCGGGGCAAACTAGAAGAACCACCCACTAAATAGACTGAGGGCAATGCCCCCAAGCATAACGATAATTTGTGTGGTCGTCATGACATGCTCCTATTTCACGCTGAAGCGTGGCTTGAACCCGCGTAGGCGGTTGGCGTTGCCGATCACGGTGACGGATGAGAACGCCATTGCGGCCCCGGCCAGCAGCGGGCTGAGCAACAAGCCAAAGAACGGGAATAGCGCGCCCATTGCCACCGGGATGCCCAGCGTGTTGTAGATGAATGCCCCGAACAGATTCTGGATGATGTTCCGCATGGTCGCCCGGCTGACTTCAATCGCCGTGACCACACCTTTCAAACTGCCCTGGATGAGGGTGATGTCCGAGGCTTCAATCGCTACGTCGGTGCCGGTGCCAATCGCCAGCCCTACGTCGGCTTGCGCGAGCGCGGGCGCATCGTTGATGCCATCGCCGACCATCGCGACCTTCCTGCCTTCGGCTTGCAGCAGGTGGACGTTGTGTGCCTTGTCTTCCGGCAGCACCTCGGCCAACACACGATCCACGCCGACCTTGCGCGCGATGGCCTCCGCCGTGCGGCGGTTGTCGCCCGTAATCATCACGACTTCGAGGCCCATCTCCTTCAACGCGGCAATCGCCTCGGCGGAATCTTCCTTCACTGTATCCGCCACGCCGAGGATGCCCGCCGCCTGGCCGTCTACGGCTACGTACATCGGCGTCTTGCCATCGTCCGCGAGTTGTGCGGTCTTCGCTTCTAAATCGCCCAGCGCCACATTCTCGCGCTTCATCATCTTCAAGTTGCCCAGCACCACACGGTGACCTTCCACAATTGCAGTGACACCGTGACCGGGGACAGCTTCGAAAGTAGTTGGGTTAGTCAGAGACAGACCGCGCGCCTTCGCGCCTTCCACGATGGCTTCAGCCAGCGGATGCTCCGACGATTTCTCAACCGACGCCGCGAGCCGCAACATGTCGTCACGCGTAGCGGTCATTCGTAATTTGTCGTTGACCGCCACATCGGTCAATTCCGGCTTGCCTTTGGTAATGGTGCCGGTTTTGTCCAGCACCACGGTGTTGATGGTCCGCGCCGTCTGCAAAGCTTCGCCGGAGCGGATGAGGATGCCGTGTTCCGCGCCCTTACCGATACCGACCATCAGGCTCATGGGCGTCGCCAATCCCAACGCGCACGGACAGGCAATGATGAGCACTGTCACGCTCGTGACCAGCGCGTAAACCAACTGCGGCTGCGGGCCGAAGTCGAACCAGGCTACGAAGGTGAGCACGGCCAGGATCATCACGATGGGCACAAAGTAGCCGGAGAGGGTGTCGGCCAGGCGGGCAATGGGGGCTTTGCTGTTCTGCGCGTCCTGCACCATCTTGACGATCTGCGCCAGCGCGGTGTCTTTGCCCACTTTGGTCGCGCGAAACCTGAACGCGCCGGTCTTGTTCAGCGTTGCGCCGATGACCTCGTCGCCGGTCTTCTTGGAAACCGGCAGCGACTCGCCCGTGAGCATGGACTCGTCCACCGCCGAATTGCCCTCGACGATGACGCCGTCCACCGGCACTTTCTCGCCGGGGCGCACCAGCACCGTGTCGCCCACTAACACTTCTTCCACCGGGATGTCCACTTCTTGCCCGTCGCGGACGACGCGCGCCGTCTTGGCCTGCAAGCCCATCAGTTTTTTGATCGCCTCGCTCGTACGGCCTTTGGCGCGCAGCTCGAGCGCCTGCCCCAGCACCACCAGCGCGATGACGACGGAGACCACATCGTAGAACGGCTCAGAGGTTCCTTCGGGAAACATTGACGGGAACAGAACGGCGATGGTGGAATACAACCACGCCGCGCCCGTGCCGAGCGCGATGAGCGTGTTCATGTTCGCGGAGCGATGCTTGAGCGCTGCCCACGCGCCCGTGAAGAAATCACTCCCTGACCAGAGCAGCACGGGCAGAGTCGCCAGGGCCGCGCCGACCCACGTCAGCCGCAGCGTGTCCATGCTCCAATCGCGGACGATAGGAATGAACTGCGGATAAGCCGTGATCAGCACCGGGATCGAGATGACCGTAGCGAACCAGAACTTGCGCATCAGCCGCCGATACTCGCGGTTGTGTTCGGCCTGTTGTTTGTCCACCGGCTCATCGCTGACCGCTGGGCGGGCCTTGTAGCCCCACGTCTCGATGGCGGCGCGCAGTTGGGCCAATGTCGCCTTCTCAGGCAGATACTCGACCGTGGCCTCCTGTGTGCCGACGTTGACGGTGGCGCTGAGCACGCCGGGCGTGGCTCGCAGTTCTTCTTCTATGAAGCCCACGCACGACGCGCAGCGCAAGTTCTCGATGCCAATGCGAGTCTGCGCGCCCCCGACCCGATAGCCTGCCGATTTCACTGCGCTTGTGAGCGCCATAATCCCGGACTGTTGCGGGTCATATTCCACAGCCACCGTGCCTGTCACCGGATTGGCTTTGGCTCTGCGCACACCGGCGACGGCCTGCAATTCGCCCTCGATGGCTTGAGACGCCGGGCCGTCCTTGCCTTTCAACCCGACGACGGGCAGTTCGATGCGGGCCAACGGCAAAGCGGGATTGAAGCCGGTCGTCACGGAACCAGCCAACGGCTTTGGCATTAACGGCTCCCCCTCGCCGGGCGGGCTGCTTTCCGCCGGGAGAGGGGGCCGGGGGGTGAGGGGTGCGTACCGATGCGGGTCGGCGTCGAATTTCTCCAAGCAACTCAGCGAACAAAAGTAGAACGTCTGCCCCATGTGTTCGCGCGTTGCAAAGGCGGATGGGGGCTCAATCTCCATTCCACAGACCGGGTCTTTGACCATAGCCGAATCTCCTCTCGCGTTCTATAGAAATGCGCTATCTCAGCATATCGGGTCAGTCCGGAGGCGGGTAGCGTTGTTTAGCGTGACGAGGCACACGCCGAATGGCTTGAGATCGTGCGTATTCTAATGACCGGAGCAGGCAATTGCAAATGCCACACCCGGCCCGCGCACAGACAGGTTGTCACTTCCCGGCGTGACAATTGGCATGCGCCAAACGGCCTATCGAAAGCCACGCCAAATCGCGCTTGGCTGGTGAGGATGAAGTGCGGTAGGCTCCTCTGAGAGGAGGCGTAATCGTGAACTCATCTGCCAAACGTATTCTGCTTCCCCTGGGTGTGGGTGTGTTGGGCGTCCTCTTTCTGACGGGCGTGTACTTGGGCATCGTTTCGCTGGCCGAGTCGCCCGCCCACGCGCTCGACCTGTTTGAGCAAGATAAAGCTTTCGTCATCCCGATCATTCTCGGCTTCGGCACCCAGGTCGGGCTGTACACACTGCTCAAAAAAGGTCTGTATCGTCCGATGCCCGTGCCGGGCGGCGGTGCGACGACGGCGGCGGGCGGCGGCATGTCCACCGTGGCCAGGGTCGCCTGCTGTGCCCATCACGTCACCGACGTGTTGCCTCTCGTGGGGCTCACGGCCGCGGCCACTTTTCTCGCTAACTGGAAAACCCCCTTTATGATCGTCGGTCTGCTCACGAACCTGATCGGCATTGGCGTTATGCTCTACGTGATCTACAAGGAACGCAGACGGGCCGTTGCTCATCTGACCTCGAGGGAGGCAAACGCATGACACGCCAAATACTTCTGCTGCTGCTGGCCTTTGCCCTCGCGGCGTGTTCCGCTGTCGCAACACCAGCGGCGGCCCCTCCCTCTGGCAATGGCGCAAATGCCAACCCTACCGCCAGCGCGGGACAATCGCCCTCGCC
>CAYSIV010000450.1:0-3805 GCA_964431175.1 uncultured Anaerolineales bacterium | reverse complement strand
GCTCATCTTGCGGGCCGGAGTCAGGCTTACCAAAATTTCGGCCCGGGCGGCGCGGACGTTGGTCAACTGCTTCTTCTTGCAAATGTTGACACTGAGATCACCGGGGCGCTGGTGCTGGCCGATGACCATGCCTTCGTACACTTCGGTGCCGGGGTCAATGAACAAGTAGCCGCGCTCTTCGGCATTGCGGATGGCGAAGGCCGTGGCCGTGCCGGTTTCCCAGGCCACCAGCGAGCCTTGAGAACGTTCGGGGATGGCTCCGGCCAGCGGCAGATAGTCGTGGAACAAGGTGTTCATCACGCCCATGCCTTGCGTAGCCGTGAGGAATTGCTGGCGAAAGCCCAGCAGGCCGCGCGTCGGCACCACGTAGGTGAGATAGACCGAGCCGTCGCCGCCATTGACCATGTTGATCATCTGCCCGCGCCGGTTACCGAGCATTTCAATGACGGTTCCGGTGTGGGCCTCGGCCACTTCCACATGAACTTCCTCGCAGGGTTCAAGCGTCTCACCCGCTTCACCTTTTCGGAAGATCACTTCCGGCTTCGAGACCTGAAACTCATAGCCTTCGCGGCGCATGGTTTCGATGAGGATGCCCAAGTGCAGTTCGCCGCGCCCGGAGACGAGAAAGGTGTCAGCCTTGTCGGTTTCTTCAACGCGCAGGGCGACATTGTTCTTGAGTTCGTCAAAGAGGCGCTCGCGAATCTTGCGCGAGGTGCCCCAGGTGCCTTCGCGCCCGGCGAACGGGCAGGTGCTCACCCCAAAGGTCATGCGCACCGTGGGCGCTTCCACCCGAATCGGCGTCAGGGCGACGGGATTCTCCGAGTCGGCCAGGGTGTCGCCAATGCTGATGGCCTCGATCCCGGCCAGGGCAATGATCTCACCGGCCTCGGCGCTTTCGACTTCAATCCGTTGCAGTCCCTGAAAGACAAAGAGGTAGCGGACTTTTGTCATCGTCATTTGCCCGTGCAAATCAATATGGGCGATGTTCTGCCCGGTGGCGATGCGCCCGGCAGAGATGCGGCCTACGGCGATGATACCTTTGTAGTCGTCGTAGCTCTGGTTGGCAATGAGCATTTGCAGGGGCGCATCGGCGTCCACTTGGGGTGGCGGGATGTGTTGGACGATGGCGTCGTACAGCGGTTGGTAGTCCGGGCCAAGTTCGGGGGTGAGGCTGGCTTGTTGGGAGAGAGCGTTGGTGTAGACAATAGGGAAGTTAGCCTGGTCGTCGCCCGCCCCAAGTTCGATGAAGAGGTCGAAGGTTTTATTGAGGGTGTCCTCGGGCGTGGCGTCTTTGCGATCCACTTTGTTGATGACGACGATGGCCTTATGGCCCATCTCCAGCGCCTTGCGGAGGACGAACCGGGTTTGCGGCATGGGGCCTTCGGCGGCATCCACCACCAGCAGAACCCCGTCCACCATGCCCATCACCCGCTCCACTTCGCCGCCGAAGTCGGCGTGGCCGGGGGTGTCCATGATGTTGATTTTTACGCCGTTGTAAACGACGGCGGTGTTCTTGGCCAGGATGGTCATGCCCCGTTCACGCTCGATGTCATTCGAGTCCATGACCCGCTCGGCCACCTGCTGGTTGTCGCGGAAGGTGTGAGCCTGCCGGAGCAGGCCATCCACGAGAGTGGTTTTGCCGTGGTCAACGTGGGCGATGATGGCGATGTTACGGATGTTGGTGCGTTCTTGAAGCATAGGATTTGACAAAAGACGAAGGACGGAAGACGAACGAAAAGCCGGCTTTCGTCCGTCGTCTCGCACAGCGGTCAATCGTCGTATAACAAAATAAAACCCCGGCAGTGGTGCAGGCCGAGGTTGCGGCGCTCGATGTTGCTGGGGTGATGATACCACGAAGGGGGAGAGGCGTAAAGAAGCTGATGGGTGGATACTGCAAACAACTCGTATGAATGACGCGACTCCAATGGATGCTCTCTTGCGCCGCCAACTTTTAGAGAAAGAACTGGCGCGTTTTTTGAAAGTCTTGCCTGATCTTAACGGGCTGGAGCGAGTCATTGTCTTCGGCTCGCTGGCTGGCGGCGAAATCCATCGGTGGTCAGATCTTGATATGGTAATTATTCAAAATACTGATCAGCCGTTCTTCGCGCGCCTCTGGGCCGCGCGCCGGTTGTTGCGGCCCCGGGTAGCCGCCGATTTTTTGATCTACACGCCGTTGGAGTTTGAGCAATTAGCGCGTGAGCGGCCTTTTGTCCGTGAAGAGATTTTGGCGAAAGGCAGGGTGGTGTTAGATCAAGTTGCCAGCACAATCGCCTCAAAAGACAAGCCGCCAGACGACAAAGAAGATAATGCGGATTCCTGAAAGCATTGCCGCCGGATTGACGGCGGCACAGATATACTGATTGGACTGATGGCCCAGTTGACGTTTTTTTTTCAGCATAGTAAAATCGCGCCTAATTAGGTATGCAGTAAGTTCTCGAAAGTTCCATGATTGATGGTCTGAGCTTGTGCTTGCTCAGGCCGTTTTTCGTGGACAGAGCGCAGGACGCCAGCGCCTAACAACCCTATTTTTTGTGCCATAGGAGGCAAGTCCAATGTCAGAAGAACATGTTGAACGTATTACCGGTGCCGTAAAGTGGTTCAATGCCACCAAGGGCTATGGCTTCATCGCCCACGATGGCGGCGAAGACGTATTTGTCCACTTTTCAGCCATTGAGATGGAAGGCTACCGCAAGCTCAAGGAAGGGCAGATGGTGGAGTTTTCCATTGAGAAAGGCCCCAAAGGATTGCAGGCCGCGAAAGTAACTCTCAAATAACTTATATCACCCCGCACACCACAAAACGCCCCCGGCAATTGCCGGGGGCGTTTTTTTTATGGGTCGAGCGCCAAAATAATCAGCCCTCGCGTCAGGTCACTGGCATAGATGCAGGTGGTCTTCTTACCGGCAACTTCGCACTCGTGCAGGCGCAGGCCCCAGATGCCGTCGTAAATGTCGCTTACAAAAACGCCGATGGTTTTCTCAGGCCGCACAGCTTTGAAGGCATAAGGCTCGACGACGGGCTTTCCCGGATTACTGACGTCATATTTGAACACCCGCACGCCGTCGGTGTACCAGCCCACGTAAAGCAGGTTGCCATCAATCAGCATATTGTGCGGCGACGAAAACGGCTGGTCCAGAACGATCGGCAGACTCTCTTTCGGCGCGGAAAGATCGCGGATGTCGTACAGCCGCAGTTGGCTGGTCTTCCCGTCGTAGTTCACTTCGTCTTCGACAAAGACAAAATTGCCGTCGCTGGTTGGGTAAGCCTGATGAATTTGCAAGCCTTCAGGCTTGATGCTGTCGAGCGGGTTGAGCGGCTCGACCTGGGCGCCGGACTCAATCTGCTGGCGATCCAGTACGATCAGCCCTCCCGCCCAGTAGGCCACGTAAACCTTGTCGCCGACGATGGTGGTGTCGTGGACGAAGGTGTCTCCACTTCGATCAGGATGAGCGTAGTGTCCGATTTCATAAACCTGGGCCAGGTCGCGAATGTCCAACACTCGCAGGTCGCCCGTGCCAATCGCCGAAACATAAATATAAGCGCCATCGCCGTTGGCATCGCGGCTGATTTCGGTCGTGTGAGTGTCGCACCACTGGGAGGGGGCGTCGGTGTTCCCGCCGTCGAAGCGGCCAATCAAGGCCGGGTTGGCCGGGTCGGTAACTTCGACAATGGCCACGCCGCATAAGGTGCTGGGGTCTGGCTCCATAGACAGCGATAGAAACCAGCGCTCACCCTGCTTGAACGTTTTTACATCAGCCGTGTAAGTAAACTCGTTCCACTGCCACGCGCCGACGGCGACCGGGTT
>CAYSIV010000449.1:0-3809 GCA_964431175.1 uncultured Anaerolineales bacterium | reverse complement strand
TTTGCCTGCCGCGCGGAAGATGTCGCGGCCACGTTATCAGGAAGTGGCCGCCGCGACTATTCCCGTGACCGAGAAGGACGGCGCGCAAGTGCGTGTCGTCGCCGGCGAGTACGCTGGCGTTACCGGGCCGGTCACTGAGATCGCCGCCCGGCCGCTCTACATGGATGTGACTCTGGCCGCAGGCGCCGAGATCAATTTGCCGACCGCCAAGGGCTACACAGTTGTGGCCTACGTTTTTGAAGGCGAGTGACTCTTTGGCCCGGATGAGCAGGGAGCGGGCGAACACATTCCGGCGGTTCACATGGTTGTGTTTGAAGACGGCGATCACTTCCGCGCCCGGGCCGCCCCGGCTTCCCACGTCCGGTTCATGCTCATGGCCGGCGCGCCGTTCAACGAGCCAATCTTCCCCTACGGCCCGTTCGTCATGAACACGCAGGAAGAGATCCGGCAAGCCTTGCAGGACTTGCGCAACGGCGCCTTCGTTCAGCCCGAACCTCAAACCTAAAAATGTATCCACAGATTACGCAGACGCTTCGCGCAGATTACATCAATAATCTGCGCGCTTCGCGTCTGCGAAACCTGCGGATAGGCAATGCACGGGAAAGTGTTGACTCCCATGTTCGCTGAAGTCATCCCGCTCGGCATCCCCCTAAGCTCCACCTTCCACTACAGCATCCCGGATGAGTTGGCGGGTAAACTCGCCGCCGGGCATCTGGTGGAAGTGTCGTTTGGGCCGCAACGAGTGCAGGGCATCGTCGTTACCCTTGACGAAGATGCGCCCAAGGACGTGAGCGAGTTCAAACCGATTGAAGCCCTGCTCGACCAGCACCCCGTCCTTACCCGCCACCAACTCAATCTTGGCGACCACCTCAGCCGTTACTACCTGGCCCCGCTGGCCGACTGTTTGGCCCTCATGCTCCCGCCCGGCCTGGCCAAGCAGGGCGACACCGAATACGAGCTGGCCAACGTGAAGTTCGACGCCGAAACCGACGCCCAATTTCGCATCCTGCAACTTCTTGACCAGCGCGGGCCACTGCGCGGCAAGCAACTCGATCGCGCTCTGCCCAAACGCAACTGGCGGGCCGCCGCAACCGCCCTCGTCAAGCGCGGCGCAATTACAAAACGACCCGTGCTTCAGCCGCCCTCGGTGCGGCCCAAAAACATTCGCACCGCTCGCCTCCTCATCCCGCCTGCCGAAATTGTGGACGCCAAGTTTCGCCTGCGGCACAGCCCACGCCACGCCGACCTGCTCGATCATCTCTTCAGTTTGTGGCCCGGCCAGCCCGTCCTGCCGGACTTCTTGCAGGCCACACACTCTACCGGAGCCGATCTTCAGCCGCTCATCGAGCGCGACTGGATTGAAATTACGCCACCTGAACCGGTCATTGCGCCAACCTATCCGGTTGAGGTGATGCAAAAGTGGATCGCGAAGCACGAAGCCGATCAACCCGAAGCTGCCACAGCGCTTCGCGCGTTGTGTGAAGGCCGCGCCGCGCCGCTGGCCGAACTGCCCGACGTCCCGCTTGACGTGATCAAGTCGCTCGACAAGCAGGACATGCTTCGCTACTCGGTCAACCCGCCGCGCGTCATCCTCAAGCTTACGGGCGCGCAAGTCGCCAAGCAAACCGACAGCCTGCGCAAGCCCAGCAAGCGCGCCGCCGTGCTTGACTACCTCGCCAAACAAAGCAAGCCCGCGCCTGTCAGTTGGGTGTACGCCGAAACCGGCACGACCTCTGCCCATCTCAAAGACCTAGCCGATCTCGATCTGATCGATCTGGGCGACGAAGAATTTTTGCGCGACCCTCTGGCCGACAAGATTTTTGTGCCGACCGAACCGCCGCCTCTCACTGCCGATCAACAAGACGCGTGGGAGGCCGTGGCGGCCGCCTTTGCCTTGACCTCCGCCGGGGCGCCCGTCTCGCAACCCCCGTTCCTGCTTCACGGCATCACCGGCTCGGGCAAGACCGAAATTTATCTGCGGGCTGTCGGCTCCACCTTAGAACAAGGCCGCCAGGCCATCATCCTCGTCCCGGAGATCGCCCTCACCCCGCAGACCGTTCAACGATTCGCCTCCCGTTTCCCCGGCCGAGTCGGCGTCATCCACTCCGGACTCACCGAGGGCGAACGCTACGACACCTGGCGGCGGGCGCGGGCGGGCGCGATAGAGGTCATCATCGGCGCGCGCTCGGCGCTGTTCACGCCACTGCCCAAGATCGGCCTGATCGTGGTGGACGAAGAGCACGACGAGGCTTATCAGCAAGACCCGCCCATCACGCCCAGCTACAACGCCCGCGACGCCGCCGTCGAATACGCGCGACGAGTCGGCGCGATTTGCATTCTCGGCTCGGCCACGCCCGACATTGTGTCTTATGCCAAAGCCCAACGCGGCGACTATCGCCTGCTCGAACTACCCCAGCGGATCATGGCTCATGGCGAGTACCTGGCCGCCCAGGCCAGCCGGCTCAACTTGGAGTCGCGTTACCGGCCTGTGTCGGTCGTGAGCGACGTGGCCCAATACATCGATCTGCCGGAAGTGAGTCTGGTAGATTTGCGGCAGGAACTCCGCGCGGGCAATCGTTCCATTTTTAGCCGGGCGCTGGAGGCGGGGTTGGGCGAGACTCTGGCGCGAGGCGAGCAGGCGATTCTATTTCTCAATCGGCGCGGCTCGGCCACGTATGTCTTCTGTCGCGATTGCGGCCATACGCTGGCTTGTTCGCGGTGCGGCATGCCGCTCACGTTTCATGGCGACGAGGCGCAGTTGCAATGTCACCTCTGCGGTGCGACGCGTCGCCAGCCGAGCGCCTGCCCCAAGTGCAAGAGCAAGCGGATGAAATATTTCGGCGCGGGCACCGAGCGGGTGGAGGCCGAACTGCAAGCGCTCTTCCCCGACGCGCGCCCGTTACGCTGGGATCGCGACACGACCAAGGCTCGTGGCGCGCACGACATCATCCTGCGCCACTTCCGCGAGCATCAGGCCGACGTGTTGATCGGCACGCAGATGATCGCCAAAGGACTCGACTTGCCGCTGGTGACTCTGGTTGGCGTTGTGTCCGCCGATGTGGGCCTCAACTTGCCCGACTACCGCGCCGCCGAGCGCGTCTTTCAAATTCTGACTCAGGTGGCCGGGCGGGCTGGACGTTCAATGTTGGGTGGGCGGGTGATTGTGCAATCGTATCAGCCGGAGCATTACGCAGTGCAGGCCGCGGCTCATCATGACTTCGCGGGCTTCTACGAAAAAGAGACGGCTTATCGCCGCGAACACGGCTACCCGCCGTTTGGCCGCCTGGTGCGCCTCACCTTCCACCACCCCAAAGCCGATCGCGCCGAGACCGAGGCTCAGCAAGTGGCGGCCAGCATTCGTATTCAAATGGAACACGCTGAAGCTCGTAGTACCACCCTCATCGGCCCGGCCCCGTGCTTCTTCGATCGCATTGCCGGCGAATACCGCTGGCAGATCGTCCTGCGCGGCCCAAACCCTGCGCCGTTGGTGGCCGGACTGGCGCTGAAGGATTGGCGGGTTGAGGTAGATCCGTTGAGCTTGCTGTAAGGCTCAGGCGAACTCGAGGAAATTGGGTGGCGCGTAAAAGCCGCGCTTGCGAAGCGGCTCAGGGGATTGCGTTTCGCAAAGAGCACGCAAACGTTTCATCGTCGTTGCGGCTTTGACCAAGAAGACAGGTTCTGGCAGAGGCTCAACATCCCTAGTAGTCGGCCAATGCTATATTGATAGGTGTCTGATCCGCCGCAGTTGTACTGCGGCGCGGGCGGCAGTGCAACTGCCGCCCATCAAAACAGGTTTGGTGGCCTACTAG
>CAYSIV010000448.1:0-3818 GCA_964431175.1 uncultured Anaerolineales bacterium | reverse complement strand
CACCACGACGCCCTCACCGGCCTGCCCAACCGGACTCTGTTTGAAGACCGGCTGAGACTGGCCCTGGCGCAGGCGCACCGCAGCGGCGAGATGCTGGCCGTCATGTTCCTGGACCTGGACCATTTCAAGGTCGTCAACGACACCCTGGGCCATGGCGGCGGCGATGACCTGCTCCAGAACGTCGCAGGGCAGCTAAGCCGCATCGTCCGTGAGGGCGACACCGTGGCCCGGGTGGGTGGCGACGAGTTTACGCTGCTCTTGCCCGGCATCACTCAGCCGGACGATGCCGTCGAGGTCGCCGAGCGGATACTGGAGGCCCTGAAGCACCCGCAGCACCTGGGCGGTCACGAGTTCCGGGTAACCACGAGCATAGGGATCACGATCTACCCCCAGGACGGCACCGACTCCGAGAGCCTGCTGCGCAACGCCGACACCGCGATGTACCGGGCCAAGGAGCGCGGACGCGACAACTACCAGCTGTACACGCCGGCCATGAACGCCAGCGTCCTGGCGCGCCTGGCGCTGGAGAACGACCTGCGCCATGCCATGGAGCGCGGCGAGTTCCTGGTGCACTACCAGCCGATAGTCGAGGTGGCCTCCGGCAAGATCGCCGGCGCCGAGGCGCTCGTGCGCTGGCAGCACCCGGATCGAGGGCTAGTGCAGCCGGGCGAGTTCATAGCGTTCGCGGAGGAGTCCGGCCTCATCCTGCCGCTGGGCGAATGGGTCCTGCGCAACGCCTGCCTCCAGAACCGGGCCTGGCAGGACGCCGGCTACGCCTCCATGCGCGTCACCGTCAACCTTTCCGCCCGCCAGCTGCAGCAGGAGAACCTGGTCGCCACCGTCTCGCAGATCCTCGAAGAGTCTGGGCTGGCCCCGGAGCATCTGCAGCTGGAGATCACCGAAGGCGCCGTCATGAAGAACGTGGACTTCATCATCACCATGCTGCAGCAGTTGCGCCTGATGGGAGTGGGCATCTCCGTGGACGATTTCGGCACCGGCTACTCCTCCCTCAGCTACCTCAAGCGCTTCCCCATCGACTCCGTGAAGATCGATCGCTCCTTCGTGCGTGACCTGGCGACCGACCCCAACGACGCCGTCATCGTCACCACGGTCATCGCCATGGCCCGCAGCTTGAACCTGAAGGTGATCGCCGAGGGCGTGGAGACCGAGGAGCAGCTGGACTTCTTGCGGCAGCAGGACTGCGACGAGTTCCAGGGCTACCTGTTCAGCCGGCCAGTGGCCCCGCACTCCCTGGAGAAGCTGCTCTCTCCTACCAACGGCGCAAAGCGCAAAGTAGCGCGGTTGAAGCTGGCGTAGGGGCGCATCATGACGCGCCCGTACTTTCCGTTAGTTTAGCAGCCCCTCCCCCGTAGCCCGCCCTCCTGGCGGAAGGCGCTTGTCCGGCAACCCCCGAAAGGCTTATCCTCATGGCGCCCTCTTCTGAACCCCGTTCCCGACAGCCTAAGGAGGTCCCCTAAAGTGAAGGCCGTTACGTTTCAAGGCCCGTTCAAGCTCGAAGTCAAGGATGTGGACGATCCCAAGATCCAGCAGCCGACCGACGTGATCCTCAAAGTGACGACTGCGGGCGTCTGCGGCTCCGACGTGCACGCCTACGACGGACGCATGCCCATGCCACCCACCGGCTGGATCATCGGCCACGAGTACATCGGCGAAGTGGTGGAGGTGGGGGCCGGCGTCAAGAACTTCAAGCCCGGAGACCGCGCCGTGGGCGCGTTCATCTCCTCCTGCGGCGACTGCTACTACTGCCAGAGCGGCTGGCCCAGCGTCTGCGCGAAGGCGCAGCCCTTCGGCTTCTTCACGCTGGCAGGGGCGCAAGCAGAGTACCTGCGCGTCCCCAACGGCCACTACACGCTGGAGAAGGTGCCGGACGGCCTCTCCGACGAGAAGGCGATCTTCACCGGCGACATCCTCTCGACGGGCTACTTCTGCGCCGACCGAGGCGAGATCAAGCCCGGCGACGTCGTGGCGGTGATCGGCTCGGGGCCGGTGGGGCTCTTCACGCAGATGAGCGCGCTCCAGTTCAACCCGAAGGTGGTGCTGGCTATCGACTCGATGCCCGAGCGGCTGGAGATGTCGAAGAAGATCGGCGCGGTGGCGGTGAACATGAGCGAGGTGGACGCACGCGTGGTGGTGCAGGAGCACACGGAGGGCCGCGGCGCCGACGTGGTGTTGGAGGCGGTGGGCATCGAGCCGTCGCTGAAGGACGCTTTCAAGTACATCCGAGGCGGCGGGATCATCAGCGCCGTGGGCATGTACACGGAGCCGGAGTTCCCCTTCCCGATGTTCCAGGCGTTCCTGCGCGACATCACGTTCAAGATCGGCATGTGCCCGGTGAAGCGCTACATGGGTGGCCTGCTGGGGAAGATCGCCGACGGGAAGATGGACCCGTCGATGATCGTGACGCACACGATGCCGCTGGACGACGCGCCGCGCGGCTATGACATCTTCACGCACCGCAAGGAGAACTGCATCAAGGTGCTGTTGAAGCCGCATGGTTAAGCCAGGGAGCGATGTTTGAGGGAACACAGAAGGCACTGAGGAGACACGGAGAGACACGGAGGATTTTGGGCAAATGGTTCGAGCCATGAGGACATCTGCGAAGGCCTCGATAAGAACACGGATGTCACAGAGAAGCACAGATGGCCACAGAAAATTTTGATGTGCCGGACGGCGGCACGGGTGCAATCTCGCCGTCCGTGCCAAACCAGAAACGCGATGGACTCGTGAGTGCAGGCCCGCTCCTCTACAGTGACCTTACAGAAAAGATAATCGGGGCGGCGATCGCTGTACACAAAGAACTTGGGCCCGGCTTCCTGGAGAAAGTGTACGAGACGGCTCTGACCTTGGAGTTCTCTCTGCGTAACCTGCCCTTCCGGCAGCAGGCGCCGATCGATGTGCGGTACAAGGGACGGCTGGTAGGCCACTACGTCGCTGATCTACTAGTCGACGAGAAGTCATCTGCGAGTTGAAATGCGCCGAGGGCATAGCGCCGGCGCACGAGGCCCAAATGCTGAACTACCTAAGGGCGACTAGTATGCGAGTCGGTCTTCTCATCAACTTTGGTCTACCGAAAATACAGGTCAAGCGCCTGGTCGTATAACCTTTCAGTGCCTCTCCTTTCGCGCCTTCCAAAATTCTCGGTGTCCTCAGTGCTTCTGCGTGTGCCTCCGTGGCTAGTTTGCGTCGCTTTTGCACTGGCGTTGGTGGCCTGTGGCGGGGATGATGACGACGGCGTGACGCCGTCGCCGGGGGAGACGATCTTGGACTCGCCGCTGACGGTGACCCCGGATGTGGGAGAGGAAACGCCGGACGAGGTCGAAGCGTCGCCAGACGGCGGAGAGTCGCCGCTGACAGGGGGTTGGACGACGCTCGCTCCGGTACCAACGCCGCGCTCGGAGGTGGCCGTGGCGGACCTGGACGGCAAGCTGTACGTGATCGGCGGGTACGAGGCGAGCGGGATGATCAGCAGTTCGGTCGAGATATATGATCCGGCCGACGACACCTGGGCGACGGCGGCGCCGCTGCCGACAGCGCTGCACCACGCGGCGGCGGCTTCTGCTGACGGCAAACTGTACGTGGTCGGCGGGTTTACCGGCGATTTCGCGCCGGTGTCGTCGGCGTACGAGTACGACGCCGGCGACGACGAATGGACGGAGATCGAGGACATGCCGACGGCGCGGGGCGGCCTGGTCGCCGTCGGGCTGAACGACGAGGTGTACGCAATCGGCGGAGCGCGGGCGGCGGCGGGCGGCAGCGCCGAGAGCGTCGGCGCAGTCGAGATATACAATCCAGAATCA
>CAYSIV010000447.1:3085-3829 GCA_964431175.1 uncultured Anaerolineales bacterium | reverse complement strand
ACCGAGCGCGGCGTGACCGAGCCGCAGGCCACCTTCTCCACCTGCTTTGGCGCGCCGTTCATGGTGCATTACCCGCACGTGTACGCCAACATGCTCAAGGAAAAGATCGCCCAGCACAAGTCGCAGGTGTGGCTGATCAACACCGGCTGGAGCGGGGGACCGTACGGCGTTGGCGCGCGCATGAAAATCTCTTACACCCGGGCCATGGTCACCGCCATTCTGGATGGCCGCCTGCGTGACGTGCCCACCGAGACCGACCCCATCTTTGGCCTGCACATTCCCACCGCCTGCCCCGGCGTTCCTAACGAAGTGCTCGCCCCGCGCAACACCTGGGCCGACAAAGATGCTTACGATGCGAAGGCCAAAGAACTTGCTAACCGCTTCGTCGAAAACTTCAAACAGTTCGCCGACAAAGTGGAGGCGCCAGTTGCGGCCTCCGGGCCGCGTGGCTGAAGCCTTCTCTCAGAGGTGACTGTCACGGGGTATATCTATCTTGAAACCCGACCCACAGACTGCCCCGTGACAGTCACCTAAAGGCCGCCGGTTAGAACCGGCGGCCTTTTTGTTTGGCTGGGACGGTAAGAGGATTGCGCTGTGATGGGTGTGGGCTATACTTGGCGGGTAGAGATTGCGGCCAAACGATTGCGACCCTTTGGGCTTTTGGGGGTGATTTTGCCGCGAAGTCGATGCGTTCTACTCATATGTTGAACGGCTTGGGGGAGGAGTGAAGGAGCAAAGTGTTGG
>CAYSIV010000447.1:0-3075 GCA_964431175.1 uncultured Anaerolineales bacterium | reverse complement strand
GCAAGCTGGTCACACCAACATCGCCCGAACACGGCGGCTTATTAGCGCTTGACGGGTGTTTAATTCAGAAATACAATCGCCTTATTGTTAGACGGATGCGGGGAATCCATGACCAGTAAACTAACACAACTGACACTCCAAATTCACGCGGGTGAGGACGCCGATGCTGAGGAACTCGACCGCCTCACGCGCCAATTGCGAGGCGACCTGGAAGACTTGGGCGTCGAGTCCGCTGAACTGGTCAAAGGCGGCCTCGCACCACAGGGGACGAAGGCCATTGATCCGGTGACGCTGGGGGCCATCGCTCTGGTGGTCTTGCCCGCTACCCTGCCCAAGTTGGTGGAGTTCTTGCAGGCCTGGTCACTGCGCGGTCAGGGCCGGACGGTGAAGATCAAGACCGGCATGGTGGAATTGGAATTTACGCCGGACAAGCCTCTCTCGACCAGTGAAGTCATGCACCTGGCCGAAAAACTGGCCGCGCAACCCTCCAAGAAAAAATAGTTTTGTGACAGGCCGCTGAGGCCAGAAGCATCTCGGTGGTGTGTCTTTGTGATTGGGGAGGGGGACCATGACCGGCAAATTCGCCCTACTGATTGGCAACAGTGAATATCAAGACCCCTCTCTGGCGCGGTTGAAAGCGCCGGATAGTGACGTTCGCGCCCTGGCCGAGATCCTGAAAGACCCGGCTATTGGCGGGTTTGACGATGCCAAACCGATCCTCAGCCAGTCATCCAAAGATGTGCGGGTTGAAATTGGGGATTTCTTTGCCGAGAAGAAGCGCGACGATCTCCTGTTGCTGTACTTCTCCGGCCATGGGTGCTCGACGAGAATGGGCGTTTCTACCTTGCCGTAACAGATACGCAACACAATCGGCTGAACGCTACCGGCATCCCGGCGTCCTTTATCAAAGATGAAATGGAGAGTTGCCGCTCGAAGCGGCAAATCTTAGTTCTCGACTGTTGTCATAGCGGCGCGTTCGCCCGGGGCGCAAAAGGTGTGGTTGGCCTGAACGCTATCACGCGGGCTACGTTTGAAAGTGTCGGGGGCTACGGCCAGGTAGTGCTGACTGCAACTGACTCCACCCAATACGCCCTGGAAGGCGATCAGGTTATTGGGAACGTCGAGACTTCGCTCTTCACCCATTTCCTGATACAGGGCCTCCGCTCGGGTGAAGCCGATACCGACCACGATGGACGCATTACAGTTGACGAGTTGTATGGCTATGTGTATGAGCAGGTACGGGCGCAAACTCCCAGCCAAACCCCGCGTAAGTGGGAACAGGGGCGAGAGGGCGACGAACTGGTTATCGCCCGCAGTCAGTATAGGGCCACCGACCTGCCACCGGAGTTGAGACAGCTTATCGAGAGTCGTTACCCTGCTACACGCGAAAGCGCGGTGCGCGAGCTTGAGCAATTACTGCGCGGAAGCAACAAGAGCCTATCGCGCCTGGCGCACGGCGTCTTGAACATTCTGGCTAGGGAAGATGACAGCCTCCGTGTGAGAGACGTGGCGGCAACAGTTCTTAAAGCTTATGAAGAAACAAAACGCCCAAGGGCAACAACACCGCTGCCTCCGACCTCTCCCAAGCCAATGATTCCCCCGATTTCGGGGCCACCCCCTGCTGGGCCGCCTGTTACAACGTCTTCAGCCAGGTCGCCCAACCGGAAATGGCTTCTGTGGGGTGGAATAGTTGGGGTGCTTATTATTGTTGGGTTGGTATTGGTCTTGGGGGGCTTTGTGAATGTGGATGATTTGTTTCCTCCCGTCGCTGTAGTGACAGTTACCCCGCCACTCACGACTACAGTAGCTCCAACTGTTGACGCGAGGGCAACCGCTCAAGCGGTAGTTTTCGCGACTGAGACGTCCATGTCGCAAACCGCCACCGTCCAGGCTATGATTGCCGGTCAGACTGCCACAGTTCAGCAAGGTACACAACAGTCTGTGGCGGCCTCTCAAACGGCTATCGCTGAACGAGCTACCGCACAAGCTGACACTCAAACGGCTATTAGCCAGCAAGAGATCGAGCAAGCGTTTGCCTCTACTCAGACGGCTATTGCTATCGTTGGCACCCAAATGGCTATCGCTCGGCAGGCGACGGCCAATGCAATTGCGACGACTCAGGCCGCGACCTCACCCACGCCTACACCTACGTCTACACCGACCCCAACCCTAATACCTCCTTTTCGATTGATAGATAAGGCATCAACCGCACGCTGGTTTAGCGACCCTGGCCCCTTGCCGTGGAACGGACGCCCTAACCGAGCTCAAGACGGCGCGGCATCTATCGTGAATGATCACCGCTTAGAGGATCAACAGGTTTACCCCACTCTTCTGTTTACTCATCCAGCTTATACAGACTATTGGCTCACTGGGTATATTATAGGCGAGTTTGATGTCCCTGTTGTAGGGGTTGGTCAACATTTCTTGGCCAAGGTAGGATTGGAATATGGCTCGCAAGGTCCAATTGCGCCGGGTGCAACGCCAAGTCCTGGTGCCGGTGTTATTGTGCAGGTAACTTTTAATGGGGATGTACTTTATTATGGCGTAAAAATATATACAGGCGCCCTAGCCACAATTGATGTGGATTTGTCACGTTATGCGCGACAGTCTGGTATGTTGTCGATCATGGTTGGATCTAACGGAAGTTCTGGGCGTGATTGGTTTTGTTGGGTTGATCCAAGAATTGATTATCCGTGAACTATCTATCCCCCGGCCAGCTTCTCAGCAATCGTTACTGGATTCGCCACATGCTCGGCCAGGGCGGTATGGGCGCGGTGTACGAAGGCTGGGACGCGCGCCTGCGCATCCGGTGCGCCATCAAAGGGAACGTGGCACAATCGAAGGAGAGCAGGATCAAGGCGCGTGTGAGATTACAGGTGTTGCCGTGAGGCAGGATTCGTGATGTTGCAGGATATTGCGCGCGAGTATAGCATATGAGCAGATGAACGCGTGTGAAACAGATTGGTGGCTGGGGCGTGGTAGTCGGGTACTTGGCCGTCCACCAAGCGCATGCAGCCGATTTGCTCCTTGCGACCAGAAAGGATTGTTGACGGAGTATTACTAACGTAAGCCCTG
>CAYSIV010000446.1:3627-3834 GCA_964431175.1 uncultured Anaerolineales bacterium | reverse complement strand
AAACACTACAACGAATTCAAGGATATAACGAATTTGCTCTTGCCTTGAATTCGTTCCTTCCCCCAATTCGTTGTAGTGTGTGGGGAGCCTGAGTAGTTGCCGTTTCTAATTCGTTGTCCCAACAGCCAAACAAACATTTCTCAAAACTATCAAAGAGTTGAGAATGACCCGAATTGTGATTGAAGAAGGTTTCCGCGTGACCTTGCC
>CAYSIV010000446.1:0-3617 GCA_964431175.1 uncultured Anaerolineales bacterium | reverse complement strand
GCGCGGTCTAAAGGTTGGCGACGAACTGCATGTTTCGGTTGATCGTGCAGGTCGAATCATCCTGCTGTCTGAGACACGCATCCGAGAGACGCTTCGGCGCACTGCTGGAATCTGGCACGATCACACTGATGTGCCGAAGAGTGGGGTGGCGTACGTCAATCGGTTGCGCCGTGGGTGGCGTTAGAAAGTCGCCGGTTGGCGACGAGAAGCAGACGGCGGGCGAGGGCATGGTCGTCTGGGCCGCCGCCGGGGCGGATCATGGGGTGACGAACACTGGCGCGAAGCGGCTGGTGTTGTTGGTGGGGATTGCGCCGTTTTTGGGGAAGTGAATTTGGAGTTGAAGTTGGAGTTGGCACGTTGAAGGCCCTCGGTAGCAAAAAACGTTAGCCGCCTCTTCCTGAACCAAGTTCACCTCAGGAGCTATAGGAGGTCTGTTATGAAGAGAAAACTGCAAGCACGCAAACGCCTGTCAGCAGTCGCTGAGTCCTTGGCCCACAAATACAGTGATGAACTTAAGGCGCTCAAAGCGAAGCACAAGGACTTAAATAGACCCGACTTTCTATGGCACTACCTTTTGCAGAGCTTCGCAACGATGGGACGTTCTAGTGGGTGGCAAGGTCTCATCGGCAACCCTGACAATTATGCCCAAGTTGCTTACGACCGACTCAAACGGCTGACCCCGCAACGACGGGTTGCCAAGTTGCAGAAAATACTATCTGCCGCCGGGGTCAGGTGGCCGGCACGTAAAGCAGTCTTTCTCTCGAAGTGTTTGGACCAAATTGAAGACATGGGCGGGCTCCTCGCGACGAAAAAGAAGTTGTTGAATCAACCCGGGCGTGATGAGAAGATTGCTTTCCTAGTCGACTTGCCAGGCATTGGCGACAAGTATGCTCGAAATCTTATGATGGATGTGTACCACGAGGATTTCCGAGACTCCGTTGCAATAGACTCGCGCATAAGGAAGGTGTCCGAGAAACTCGCCCTGTCATTTAACAGCTATCAAGAAGAAGAACGGTTTTTCTTAGATGCCGCACACGATGCCAAGCTGGAAGGTTGGGAGCTCGACAGGCTCATGTACCACCATCAAAAGGAATTCCTTGAACAGCTTTAGGGCTTCTGCTCTTTTTGTAGTGTGGTCGGCTGCCCTCGTTGCCGCGGACAGCGGCTGCGCCGCTCAGAGACGCGCCGTCGAGCTACGGGCAAGTGTGTAAGTAAGGTGCTGTTGCCCTCCCTGCCGCTGAGCTTGATCGTTAGCAGGACAACGAACGCGAGAACGAATAAACGAATGAGGTGAGCGTATAATTCGTTTATTCGTTCGCTAAACGTATTCGTTGTCCCAACAGTTCAGTAACTCATGAACCTCGGCCTCGTCTTCCCTCAAACAAACCGAATTCGGTAATGACCTCGCCGCGATCCGCGATTACGCGCAGGCGACTCGAAAGAGGCACCCATGAACCAGACCGATCCTCTCTTGCAACCGTTTCAACTCAAACACCTGCGGCTCAAAAACCGCATCCTGAGCACGAGCCACGAGCCTTCGTATGCCGAAGATGCCAAGCCCAAGTTACGCTATCAGCTTTATCACGAGGAAAAGGCCAAAGGCGGCGTGGCCCTCACTATGTTTGGCGGCTCGGCCAACATCGCCCCCGATTCGCCCGCCGCGTTCGGGCAAATTTACGTGGGCGATGATTCGATCCTCCCTTACTTTCAGCAAATGGCCGAGCGCATCCACCGCCACGGCGCGGCTTTGATGTGCCAGATTACCCACATGGGGCGGCGCACCTACTGGGACACTGAACACTGGCTGCCCACCATCGCCCCGTCGCCGGTGCGCGAACCCGCCCATCGCACCATCCCCAAGGAAATGGAAACTTCGGATATCCAACGGGTCATCAAGGCCTACGGCGCGGCCGCCCGCCGATGTAAAGAAGGCGGACTCGATGGCGCGGAAATTGAATCCTACGGTCACTTGTTCGACAGCTTTTGGACGCCGCTGGTGAATCGCCGGTCTGATCAGTATGGCGGCAGTCTGGATAACCGCATGCGCTTTAGTCTGGAGGCCCTGGCCGAAATCCGTAAACAGGTCGGCGATGATTTTATTATCGGTATTCGCATGTCGGGCGATGAGAGTGTTGAAGGCGGGCTGACCCTGGCCGACTGCACCGAAATCGCCCGCCGGTTGGTCGCCACCGGGATGCTGGATTTTGTGAACCTCATCAAAGGCTACATTGCCACCGATGAGGCCCTCTCCCACGTGATTCCCAACATGGGCACGCCGAGCGCGCCGCACCTGTCGGTCGTGGCCGCGATTCGGGAAGAGATTGATATCCCACTCTTTCATGCTGGCCGCATTGCCGATGTGGCCACCGCCCGCAACGCCGTCCGCACCGGCATTGTCGACATGGTTGGCATGACGCGGGCCCATATGGCCGATCCATACCTTGTGGCCAAGATTGAGCGCGGTGAAGAAGATCAAATCCGGCCCTGTGTTGGCATGGGCTATTGCATCGATCGTATCTACGTAGGCCGCGAGGCGTTGTGCATTCACAACCCGGCCACCGGGCGCGAGGCAACGATGCCGCACCTCATCTCCAAAACGAATGGCCGGCCGCGCCGGGTGGTGGTGGTCGGGGCCGGCCCGGCCGGGTTGGAAGCGGCGCGGGTGTGCGCCGCGCGCGGGCATCAGGTGGTGTTGTTTGAGGCCGCCAGCAAACCGGGCGGACAAGTCCGGCTGGCCGCTCGCGCCCCTCGCCGCCAGGATATTATCGGCATCGTTGACTGGCTATACGCGCAGACTAAACGGCTGGGCGTCGATATTCGCCTCAATCACTATGTGGAGGCCGCCGAAGTGCTGGCCGAAAAGCCGGATGCCGTCGTCATCGCCACCGGCGGCTTGCCAAACGCCGATTTTCTGTCAGCCGGCGCCGACCTGGTTGTGACGTCGTGGGATATTCTGAGTGGGGCGGTGAAACCGGCGGCGACTGTTTTGTTTTTTGACGATCACGGAAATCACGAGGGCTATTCGTGCGCCGAATGGATTGCCGAAAGCGGCTCGAAACTGGAGTTGGTCACCCCCGATCGCATGCTGGCCCAGGAGATCGGCGGCACCAGCTATCCGGCCTATCTCAAAGTTTTTTATGATAAAGGCGTCGCCCTTACCTTGAACCATCGTTTGACTGCTGTGCAAAGACGCGGGGACAAGCAAGTGGCTGTGCTCTTTAATGAGTACAATAAATCCACTGTTGAGCGGGTCGTGGATCAGGTGGTGGTAGAAAACGGCACTCTGCCTCTGGCCGACTTGTATCTCGATTTGAAAGAACGCTCGTCGAATTTGGGCGAGGTGGACATCGAGGCCCTGATCGCCGGGCAACCGCAAACGCGGGTCAACAACCCTGCCGGAAACTTTCAACTTTTTCGCATCGGCGATGCCGTATCCAGCCGTAATATCCATGCCGCCATTTATGATGCGTTGCGGTTGTGCAAAGACCTGTAATAGACCTTATCGGGAATAAAGATTCAGCCACGAATCACTTCGCGCTAATTGACACGAATTTCTTTAAATTTCGTAACTACTCAGCCAGTCAAGGGAACGCCAGCTCACTTGTCATGCCCGAGTG
>CAYSIV010000445.1:0-3836 GCA_964431175.1 uncultured Anaerolineales bacterium | reverse complement strand
ATGAGTCAATTCGGTGTGGGAGGTGAGCATCACCACCGGCACCCCTTTCAGCTTGTTGCCGTCCGCCGCCAGCTTGTCGAGCACATCCCAGCCGCGCATATCGGGCAGAGTCACGTCGAGCAGTAACAGGTCTGGCCGGGTGGTGGACAGCAACGCCAGCGCCGCCTCGCCCGTGCCGGCGTGGAGCAGTTCGACAGGCAATTCCTTGAGTGTCAGTTTGATGACGGCAAAGATGTCTTCGTCGTCTTCAACGCTGACCACGCGATAAAGCTTGCCCATGAGACTCTCCTTTCTTTTTGCGTAACTACTCACTGGATAGCACCCTGAGCGGAATTCCGCGTGTTGTTCGCGGAATGCAGTCGAAGGGCGCGGTACTTGCACGAGACCCGCACGCGAAGCGTTCGACTTTGCGGCGCGCTTCGCGTGCACCGCCGCGCCGCTCAGGATGCTTGTGGCTTGAGCAGTTATCATTTCGCCATCTTACGTTTGATGGCAATCACTTCGTCAACCGACAGGTCGGGCAAGTCGGTGGTAGCTTCGATGTTCAGCGCCTTGCGTTGCGCTTCGCGCCAGCGGGCCAGCCGATCTTTCACCGAGGCCTCGTAGCCTTCGGCGGAGGGGCGATAAAAGTAGGCGCCGAGCATGGCCGTCGGCAGGTATTGCTGGCCGACGTGGTGGCCGTCGTGTTCGTGAGGGTAAACGTATCCTTCGCCGTGGCCGAGTCCCTTCGCATCGCGACTCGCGTCCTGCAAATGCCGGGGCACCTCCACTTTGCCTTCCTCTTCAATTTTAGCGTAGGCTTTGAAGTACGCGCCGGCGCTGTTGCTCTTCTCGGCTGTGGCCAGATACAGCGTGGCTTCGACAATCGGGTAAATCCCTTCCGGCATCCCGACAAATTCAAAGGCCTGCATGGCCGCGCTGGCCACCACCAGCCCCAGCGGGTCGGCCAGGCCAATATCCTCGCCGGCCAGAATCAACAGCCGCCGCAGAACAAAGCGCGGACTCTCCCCGGCGTACAACATCTTGGCCAGCCAATAAAGCGCCGCATCGGGATCAGAGCCACGCACACTTTTGATGAAGGCGCTGATGGTGTCGTAGTGAGCGTCGCCATCCTTATCGTACAAGACCGCCCGGCGCTGGATCGACTCGACCGCCACCTCCAGGGTGACTCGGATGAGGCCGTCACTGCCGGGGGGAGTGGTTTCCACCGCCAGCTCCAGCGCGTTGAGGGCGTTGCGGGCATCGCCGCCAGCCACGTTGATAAGGTGGGTCAGGGCCTCGGGCGCGATCTCGATTCGCTTGCGGCCATAGCCGCCTTCGACGTCGGCGGCCGCCCGCTCGATCACCTTCTGCACCTCTTCGTCAGCCAGCGGGCGCAGTTGAAAAATACGCGAGCGCGAGAGCAGCGCCGAGTTGAGCTCGAAGTACGGGTTCTCCGTGGTGGCGCCGATCAGTGTCACGAGCCCTTCCTCGACGTGCGGCAGGAGCGCGTCCTGCTGGGCCTTGTTCCAACGATGCACTTCGTCCACGAAGAGGGTGGTGCGGGCGTTGTGGAGCCGACGCCGTTCCTTGGCCTCGGCGATCACTTTGCGAAGCTCGGCCACGCCGGAGAGCACGGCGCTGATCGTTTCAAAATGGGAGTGAGTGCTGTTGGCGATGACCATGGCCAGGGTGGTCTTGCCGGTGCCGGGCGGCCCCCACAGGAGAATGGACGAAAAGAGCCGGTCGGCTTCGATGGCCCGGCGCAAGAGCCGCCCCGGCCCCACAATGTGTTCCTGGCCGATGTAAGCATCCAGCGTGCGCGGCCTCATCCGGGCCGCCAACGGGGCTTCGTCTTTCAGGCGCTGGGTGAGGGCGTGGTCGAAGAGGTCCATGAGGAGGAGTCCCGAACCATCAACGGCGGGGCAACCATTCGACGGCCACGACGCCGTCAGCGGAGGGTTTAGGTTTAGCGGCCACGCGCCTTCTCCCGGCGATGCTCGGCGAGCAGGGCGCGGGTGAGCGACTTGCGCCCCTTCAGCAGGCCGGCGGCCTGCCGCACCGGGTCGGCCAGTTTTGGCACCAGGGCCAGCACGCCGCCGTAGTCCACCACTTGCACTTCCGTGCCGGGCCGCAGATTGTATTTCTTGCGCAAATCGGCAGGGATGACAACCCAGCCCTTTTCCGAGACAATCATGTTTATTTTGGTGCTCCTTCCAGCGTTATACGATCCTCGACAAGAGTATAACGCCAGTTAGGGCAGGAGGCGAGGTTGAAGGTGGGGTTGGCGAGGGCCTTCCCAGAGTCGTCCGGCCCCTTTGGGTGAATTCGCGGCAACACAACGACGGGGGGCGAAGTGGATTCTATTACACTTATCGCTCCCTGTGGACATAAATGACTTGCGGCCACAACACTACAACGAATTTGGGGAAGGAACGAATTTCTCGCTTTCGGCCATTCGTTCGCGAAGCGTCCTTCAATTCGTTGTAGTGCTGACCGAACACTACAACGAATTTGGGGACGTAACGAATTTCTCACTTTCGGCCATTCGTTCGCGAAGCGTCCTTCAATTCGTTGTAGTGCTAACCGAACACTACAACTAATTTGGGGAAGGAACGAATTTCTCACTTTCGGCCATTCGTTCGCGAAGCGTCCTTCAATTCGTTGTAGTGGTTTTATCCGATTCGGATGGGAGTGATATTCAGCCTCGTGCCATGAAAATTAACCAGCAAGCCCAGACTAATTTTCAAACGGCGCATTCGGGCCTTGAATTGTTGAACCATTGCCTCGTCAATGCTTTGCAGAGCGAAAGCGGCGAGAAGCACCTTTTCTTCCACCATAATCAATCGCGCTTCCTGATAGCCCAACAATTGACCCTCATATTCAACCGGCAGTTTCTTCAAGTATTCGTAGCGCAGATCGCTCCGTCGCAGTTCAATCATCGTCGCGCGGCGATAAACCTGATGTAGAAAGCCAGGTCCCAATGTAAAATGGACGCGATGGCAGGCGCGGCGGATCGCTTCTGTCAAATCTGGATAGAGCAGGTCCTCCGCCGCCGGTTGAGGCTCCCATACAAACTCTGGGCGCTGATCCCGCACGAAATTGGGAAGCCGCTCATCTTCAAGCGAAGGCCCGCCGTAATTGGCGACAATTGCCAGATCGGCGTTCGTGACTTTCAGATATGAAATTGCCTGAGCCTTATGGAGCGGTTCGATGCGCGGCGCAACTTTGACTTCGAGAACGATCTTGCCATTCTCGACCCAGCCATCGGTGTAATAAAGGCCAACACGCTCGCCTTCGTAATACACCTCGAAGGGTTTCTGCGTCTCACAGCGAACGTGGCGCTTCTCTAACCCGATGGCGATGGCATCTTCATAGTGCTTCTCGTCCAACATCGGGCCGAGTTTGTTATACACATCCAGCAGTACCGCGCGCACTTCGTAGCTGAGTTCGGGGTGGATGAGTTGGGGCATGGCACAATACTACAACGAATTGAAGGGCGCTTCGCGAACGAATTTCGCCCTTCTGCCATTCGTTCCTTCCCCAAATTCGTTGTAGTGTCCTGCCATAACACTACACCGAATTCAAGGACGCTTCGCGACGAACTTCACCCCTCAACCAATTCGTTCCTTCCCCAAATTCGTTGTTGTGTTGGCCGACGTTAACACTACAACGAATTCAAGGACGCTTCGCGACGAATTTCGCCCCTCAGCCATTCGTTCCTTCCCCCAATTCGTTGTTGTGTCCTGCCGCAACACTACAACGAATTCAAGGACGCCTCACGACGAATTTCGCCCCTCAACCATTCGTTCCTTCCCCCAATTCGTTGTTGTGTCCTGCCGCAACACTACAACGAA
>CAYSIV010000444.1:0-3847 GCA_964431175.1 uncultured Anaerolineales bacterium | reverse complement strand
TGCTCTACATCGTCATGCCGCTTATGGCCAAAGGCACCCTGGCCGATCGTTTGCGCGCCCCCCTGCCGCTGGCCGAAGTGGTGCGCATCATTACGCCCATCGCCGCCGCTCTCGACTATGCCCACAAGCAGGGCGTGCTTCACCGTGATGTCAAACCGAGCAACATTCTCTTCGATCAGACCGACACACCCTTCCTGGGCGACTTCGGCATCGCCAAGGCGCTTGAAGCCTCATCGAGCATGACCGGAACCGGCATTGTGGGCACGCCCGACTACATGAGCCCGGAGCAGGCGCGCGGCGAAACGCTCGATGGCCGCTCGGACATTTACTCGCTGGGGGTGGTGGCCTACCAGGCCCTCACCGGCAGTAACTTGTTCAAGGCCACCACGCCGATCGGGGTGATGCTCAAGCACGCCACCGAGCCGCCGCCACCCATCCGTGAAGCCCGCCCCGATATGCCCGAAGCGGTTGAGGACGTGATTCAAAAGGCGCTGGCCAAGTATCCCATCGAGCGTTATCAGTCGGCGGCGGATTTCGCGCAGGCGCTGGCCAAGGCCGCCTTCCCGCGCGCCGACTCGCCTACCTGGCCCGAACCGAAACCGGCCGACAACGTTCCAACGATGATCGGGCCGGCCCCAATGAGCAAACCGGTCACAGGCCCGCGCACCTCTCTGCCGCCCGGAACACAGGCTGGAGCCGGGCTGACGGCTGCTGGCGCCGTAGCGGCTCCCCCGGCGAAGAAAGGCGGGTTGGGTGGACTCGTGGTCGGCGGCGGAGTAGGCCTCGTCGTCGGCGTTATTCTGGTGCTGGCCTTGATCGTGTGCTCTTGCATCGGCCTGGTCGCTGTATTCTCCAACAGCAGCACTCCCACACCGCAACCGTCGCCGACGTTTACCCCCAGGCCGACTCCTACGGATACCCCTGAGCCGACTGCGCCACCCGAACCGACAGCGGCGCCTTTCGTTTTCTTTGACGACTTCTCGGATACGAGCAGTGGCTGGAGCGCCTTCGAGAGCGAAAGTGGATCGTCGGGCTATGGCAATAACGAAATGGTGATCAAACTCTTCAAGACCGAATGGTTCGTATGGTCCCACACCAATCGCTCGCAATTCTCGGATGTGTTTGTCAGTACCACTGCAAATCTTGTCAGTGTAGGCAGTGACACTTCGTTCGGGATCATGTGCGGCTACCAGGATGAGAACGATTATTACTACATGGGCATTGATAGCGACGGTTTCTATGCCATCATCCATTACGCCGATACGACGGATACGTTCCTCACTGGTGATGGCAAGTGGGTGCAATCCGACCTGATCGTAACTGGCGCAAGTTCATATCAGATGGGAGCCGTCTGTGGCAATGGGGAGCTGGCGTTGTTTGTGGACGGTCAATTGATCGACTCGGTGAGCGTCTCCGACCTGCCCAAGAGTGATGTCGGCGTCTTTGGCTGGACGAGCGCCTCCAGCAGTGACGAGATTCACTTCGACGACTTCGGCGTGTCGGCGTTGCCATAAATGCCCGTCCTCACCCTGCCCGAAGCCGCCGCCCAGCGTGAGGCTCTGCGCGCCAGAGGGCGGAAGCTGGTGCTCACCAACGGCGTTTTCGATCTCTTGCACGCCGGCCACGTGGACTATCTTGAGCAAGCGCGGGCTTTGGGTGAGGCGTTGTTTGTGGGGGTGAACGGCAACGGCTCGGCCCGGCAACTCAAAGGCGAAGGCCGGCCCTTTGTATCTGCTGAAGAACGGGCGCGATTGATTGCCGCCCTGGCTTGTGTGGACGCCGCCATTCTGTTTGATGAACTGACCGCCGATAATTTGCTTCGCGCGCTGGCCCCCGACGTTTACGCCAAGGGCGGCGACTATTCGACGAAGCCCTTGCCCGAACGCGCCACTGCCGAGTCGGTTGGGGCCGCCATCACTCTTTTGCCTCTCGTGCCCGATCACTCCACCACTGCTTTGCTGGCCCGCATCAGAGCCGTTGACAAAGCTTGAACCACAGAGATCGCAGAGATCATTTTATTAGACCTTATCGGAAATAAGCTCATAGCCCGCGTCCTCGCGGGCGGCCAACCGCGAGGACGCGGTTGGGGAGCGTCATAATGTTATTCCCGATAATGTCTATTGTTCTCCGTGTTCTCCGTGCTCTCTGTGGTGAATAAATGAACCTGCCCGACTCTGCCTCTATACAGTCCAGACCTTCATCCGAACTGCCTGCCATCGCCCGCGCCGCGTCGGTGATTGCGCTGGGCAATGTTGCCAGTCGCGTGTTGGGCCTGGCCCGCGAGGTGGTCAAAGCCCGCCTGTTCGGGGCCAGCGGCCAGGTGGACGCCCTCAACGTGGCCCTGATTCTGCCCAACCAGATTTACGAGTTGGTCACCGGCGGCATTGTCAACTCGGCGCTGGTGCCGGTGTTCAGTGACTACGCCGCGCCGGAGCGCCGGGCCGAGTTGTGGCGGCTGGTCTCAACCCTGCTCACGCTGGCCACGCTGACCCTGGCGTTGTTGATGGGCGTGGTCAGCTTGTTCTCACCGGTCGTAGCCCGCGTGGTCAGCGGCGGGCTGGACGCGCCAGCTTTAGCTTTGGCCGCCTCACTGCTTCGGCTGACTCTACCCGCAGTGGTGTTCCTCAGCCTGTCGGGAATCTTGTCGGGCCTGTTATACTCGCTCAAGCGCTTCACCTTGCCCGCCTTCACTGCCGCCGTGTTCAACGCTTCGATGGTAATTTGCGCGCTGGCCTTTGGCGCGCGCTGGGGGGTGCGAGCGATGGCCGTCGGCTTGTTCGTCGGCGCGGTGTTGCAGTTGACGATTCAATTTCCGGCCCTGCACGACGGGCTGGCCCACTTGCGCCCAAGCTTTAGTTTGAGCCACCCCGGCTTGCGGCGCATCTTCCGCCTCTACCTCCCCATCATTTTTGGCCTGGTCATCACCCAGGCTTCCATTTACATTGGCATCCACCTGGCCAGCGACACCGAAAACGGGATATCGTGGATGAATTATGCGACCACGATCTATCAATTCCCGCTCGGCCTCGTGGCGACCGCGCTCTCGTTCGCCATCCTGCCCACGCTTTCACGCCAAGCCGCTGAAGCCGAGTTCAAAGCGACTCTGGTGCAAGGTCTCAACCTGGTGATCAGCCTGATCCTCCCGGCTACGGTTGGGCTGTTTGTGCTGGCCCGGCCCATTGTGGCCTTGCTCTATGAGCGCGGCGAGTTCGCGCCCAACGACACAATACAAACGGCGCTCGTCTTGCAACTATTTCTGCTCGGCCTGAGCTTCGCCGCTGTTGACCAGATGCTTATCTTCGCGTTTTACGCGCGCAAGGACACCTTCACCCCGTCCATGGTCGGCGTGGTGAGCGTGGCGGTTTATCTCGCCGCCGCCCTGGCGCTGATCAAGCCGCTGGGCCTGTTCAGCTTGATGATCGCCGACTCCTTGAAGCAAATGACTCATGCCCTTGTCACCGGCTTCCTGCTTTCGCGCCGCCTCGGCGGTTTTAGCCGAACGTCGTTGACGTCGACGCTGATTAAATGCGCCGTGGCCTCAGCCGCCACCGGAGGCATTGCCGCGCTGGCCCTGTCCCTGTGGAGTCGCTTGCCCCTGCCTCCCAGCCTCCTCATCCGCACCGCCGGTGTTGCCATTCCCTCGGCGCTGGCCTTCGTCGTCTACGCTTTCCTGCTCGCCCGCCTGCGCGTCTCTGAATTTCAATTGCTTCTGACTTCCGTCGCCAATCGTCTCTCGCCGAAGTAAGGGCGAAGCATTCGCTCAAGAGACTCGAAGCTCCGCGGTAGGGCTGTTGCCAGCAATTCTCAATCTAAAAAAGAGCGGTCAAATAGGCATCAAATGTGCTAA
>CAYSIV010000443.1:0-3851 GCA_964431175.1 uncultured Anaerolineales bacterium | reverse complement strand
TGATAAGCTGTTGACAAAAGAAACCGGCGTGCCCGCTTACCTGGCTGACAATCCATTGGCCTGCGTTGCCATTGGTTGCGGTAAAGTGTTAGATAATTACGATCTCTTCAAGCCGAATTTGCCTAAAGTTTAGGGCAACGCAAAATAACAACTACTTTTTCGAAAAGACGGGTTCCTGTCAGGACAGGAGCCCGTCTTTTTTGTTACATAAAGTTCTTTTCAGTATGTCTTTCGAGAAAACAGATCGATAATAAATATAATTGATTTATAAATTAAGAAAATTGATAAAAGTATTGACAAATTTGATTTCAACCCTATAATACATCAAGAAAAGAAAAATAACTGTAAATAAGATGACTTTGTCCGATTTTACTCGGGCATTTGTTCTATAGGAGATATACATGGACGACTTTCAGAAACTCGAACTGTACACCAACTCTCGGCGGGCAGAATTGCTGGAAGAAGGCCGTCAAACCCGATTGCTCAATGGCCTCAAAGGCGCTCGCCCCCGTGTTCGGGAGGTGCTAATCACTTCGACAGTGATTTTGCCGGGCCTACTGATCTGGTGGGTGCGATAGCTCACGAGGAAATGATGCACCCAATCATTGGGACCTGCCCGGTTTGTGGCGAGATGCTTAATGTAACTCGTCTGCACTGCCGAAGTTGTGACACCACCCTCGAGGGGCGTTTTGCCGTCAGCGCCCTCGACCGCCTCAACCCGGAACAGATTGCCTTTGCCGAAACCTTCATTCGTTGTGAGGGCAAACTCAACCGGATGGAAAAGGAAATGGGCCTCTCTTACCCGACTCTCCGCGCCCGGTTGAACGAGTTGATTAAGGCGATGGGGTTTGAGGTGGGGCAGGAAGAGGCGGCCCCGGCTGGAATCAGTGACGAAGAGCGCCGTCAAATTCTGGATGACCTTTCCACCGGCCGGATCACTTCTGAAGACGCCGTCAAACGCCTCCAGGGCGATTAATGAGGAGACTGGCCATGAACACTGAACGCTCCGATATTTTGGATCAACTTGCTTCTGGCCGAATTTCGGTTGACGAAGCCGCCCGGCTTCTGAAGCGGCCATCTCCCCAAGCAACCTCTCTTGACCCGGCAATCGCCAACCTCTGGTTTCACGTTCGTGTGACCCGCCTGGACACGGGCCAGCAAAAGGTCAACGTCAACTTGCCGCTTTCTTTAGTAGATGCTGGATTGAAAATCGGGGCCAAGTACGAACCTCAAATTGCCGGGCTTGATTTGCGGGAACTCGTTGAGCAACTCCACACCAGCGCTGACGGCCGGCTGGTGGACGTTGAGGATTTTGACAGCGGCGAGCGCGTAGAAATCTTTGTGGACTGACTTATGGAACAGATTCTCTTAACCACCAGCGAAACGCCTGAAATTACGGTTGACACCATCGGCGGCGACCTGCGCCTTTCGGGCTGGGAGCAAAATGAATTCTTGGCCGAAGCCGAAGATCGGGACGTGTTGACCGCTGAGCAAAAGAACAACGGCATCCAGTTGAGGTGCCGTTCCGATTGCACTCTGCGCGTCCCGCGCCGGGCCGTGATCAAAATTTCCCAGGTTGGCGGCGACGCTAGAATCAAGGCCCTGGAAGGCGCATTGCAAATCGAAAATGTCGGGGGCGACCTGGTTCTGCGCCAGACGGCTTCGGCGGAAATTGGGCGGGTGGGCGGCGACGTGAGCGCCAAGAAAGTTCGCGGCCCGCTCCTGTTGAACTCGGTGGCCGGCGACGTGTCGGCGCGAGGGGTGATGGGGCCTTTTGCCGCCGACCAGGTAGGTGGCGACCTCTACCTGCGCGACGCCGGCGGCCCGGCCCGGGCCAAGGTTGGCGCCGACATCGTGCTCAACGTCGGCTTTGCGCCCGGACAGGAGTATCACTTCCAGTCGGGCGCCGACATCATCTGCCGCATCCCGTCCAACACCTCGGCCACGTTCGGCGTTCAAAGCGGCGGCGATATTTCGGTGGATGTGTTTGGGGCGCGGATTGAAGGTAATTCCCGCCACAAGACGGTGATTATTGGCGACGGCGCGGCCAAAGTTAATTTTCAAGCCGCTAGCGATGTGTCCCTGGCAGACGTGGCGGCCAGTTCTGACGCCATGGGCGATATGGGCGACCGGTTTGGCGAAGAGTTTGGGATGATGGCCGACGTGATGGCGGAAGAATTATCGGCCCAGATCGAAGCCCAGATCGAAACGCAAATGGCCGACTTTGAGAAACAACTCACCGACCGCCTCGCCGGCTTGGACAATACCCTTGGCGCCGGGCGAGTGAATGCCGATGAGATCGCCGCTCGCGCTCGTCAGGCCGCCGAGCGCATTTCAGACGCCGCCCATCGTCGCGCTGAAGCGGCCGAGCGCCGAGCCAAGTCGTTGGCCGAGGCCGCTGAGCGCCGCGCTGAAGCCGCCCGCGAACGCGCTGAACGCCGGACCGAGCGCCACGCGACTCATGCCAATCATTCGGCGGATCGATCAAAACGGGGCTCGTCGGCAACGTGGCGGTTCGACTTTTCGCGACCGGCCACCCCCAAAGCGCCAACGCCGCCCAAACCGCCGGTTGAACCGGTCAGCGATGAAGAGCGCATGACGATTTTGAAGATGGTGGAGCAGGGCAAGATCACGGTGGTGGAAGCCGAGAAGTTGCTGGCCGCCATTGAAGGGAAATAAGGGCCTGAGGGAGATGGAGTTAAAGATGCAAGGTCAAGTTATCATCGACAAGCTGGCCAAAACGTATCAAACACGCCAGCGCAAAGGGTTGTTCAAGTCGGAAGAGAAACTCGTCGAAGCCCTGAAGGGCGTTTCGCTTGAGATCATGCCCGGCGAAATTTTTGGCTTGCTGGGGCCAAATGGCGCTGGCAAGACCACGCTCATCAAGTGCCTGACGACGCTCCTCCTGCCTACTTCCGGCGAAGCGCGGATCAATGGCTATCATTTGACCAAAGAGGACAACCAGATTCGGGCGACGGTGGGGTGCATGTTGATGGGCGAGCGCGGGCTGTACTGGAAGCTGACCGGACGAGAGAACATGGTCTTCTTCGGCGCGTTGTATCACCTCAGCCCGGTCGAGCGCCGTCGCCGCGCCGACGACATCATCCAGCGCCTGAACCTGGGCGAGATCGCCGACCGCTCGGTGGAAACCTACTCCTCCGGCCAGAAGATGAAGCTGGCCTTCGCCAAGGCGTTGATCAACGACGCGCCGTTGTTGATTTTGGACGAGCCAACCAACACCCTGGACCTGCCTTCTGCCCGTGAATTGCGGGCGGTGGTTCGTGAACTGAATGAAGAGGGCAAGACAGTGATTTATACCACTCACATCATGTCTGAAGCCGAAACTATGTGCGACCGGGTGGCTATCATTGACCGGGGCGAAGTGCTGGCCCTGGGCACGGTGCCGGAACTCAAGGCCTCGTTGCATCGCGACATGGTCATTCGCATCGAGGGCGTGATTCCAACCAAAGCCAGCCAGGCCGTGGGCGCTCTCCCCGGCGTCACTCAGGCGGCCACCATCCCGGTGAACGGTCATGCCCAACTCACGGTGGTGGCCCAGGATCATCAGGCGCTCTTGCCGCGTCTGATCGAAACTCTCACCGCCCACAATGCCATCATGCACAAGATCACGCCTGAGGAAGTGACGCTTGAAGATGTGTTCATCGCCCGCACCGGGCGCACCCTGGCCGACGACACACGGGTGAAATAAACGCCATGACCCCAGTTATCAAACCCACCTTCGCTCAAAAATTCTCAGCCATGCTGGCCGAGACCAGACTGCGCCTGCTCAACACCAGCCGCGGTCCGGGCCAAATGGCGCTGGAGATCGTCATCCCCGTGATTTTTGCCTC
>CAYSIV010000442.1:0-3855 GCA_964431175.1 uncultured Anaerolineales bacterium | reverse complement strand
ACGACTTTATATGACTGGCTGACGATGCTCGAGAAAGCCGAGGCGATTGAACGCCAACAACGGCGCGTTTGGAATGGCAAGGTTGGCGAACTCTGGACCTATCGCTGGGCGACCGAAGTGCCGTTGCGGTCCGGCAGCCAGGCTTTCCGAGTGACTTAGTTCTTTCAGATTGAGAATTGCTGTCGGGCTACCCGGGCGCCTGGTGTTTGTTACGGGGCGCTTCTCAAAGACACCGGGTGCTTCCGAGCTTTTACAGCATCAGCCGCAGTGGCTCCTCAAGTTTCTTCTTGAGCGACCGCATAAACTGGGCCGCTTCCGCGCCGTCGGTCACGCGGTGGTCGGCGGAAATAGTCACCTTCATCCGCCAGCCCACGGCCAGTTCGCCGTTTTTGACTATCGGCGCTTGCTGGGCCGAGCCGACAGCCAAAATCGCCGCGTCGGGCGGGTTGATGATGGCGACAAAGGAGTCGATGTCATACATGCCCAGGTTGGAGACGGTAAACGTCGAGCCATCCATATCGTCGGGCTTGACTTTGCCCTCGCGGGCGCGGGCCGCCATCGCTCTGATCTCGGTTGAGATTTGGGCCAGCGACTTGGTGTCCGCATCTTTGACGACAACGGTGAGCAAGCCGGCTTCCACCGCCACCGCATTGCCAACATTGATCTGCCCGTGCCGCACAATGCTGTCGCCGTTGAACGAAGCATTGAGATTCGAGAATTCACGCAGGGTCAGCGCGGCGGCCTTGACGACGAAATCGTTGACAGACAACTTGCCAGAGTCGCCCAGCATGGCATTCAACTGTTTACGCAAGTTCAGCACCGCTTCCATGTCAATCTCGCTAGTGACGTAGAAATGCGGCGCGCTCGTTTTGCTTTCGACCATGCGACGCGAGATAGCCGAGCGCAGTTTGGTGAGCGGAACAGTTGTGTCCTCGCGGGAAATGGAGGCAGAGGCAAATGTTGTCGTAGAGGGAACCTGGGGTGGGGCGGCGGCCACGTAGGCTTCAATGTCTTTCTTGGTGATGCGGCCTTCGGGGCCGGAGCCTTGTACTTGTCGCGGATCGATTCCCAGCTCGTCGGCCATACGGCGGGCGATGGGTGAAATGCGAAGGAAAGTTGAAGCGCTGACAGATACCAGTGGCTGGCCGTTGGATTTGCTCGACGGCTGACCACTGACAGCAGACAATGGCTGACTGATTGTCGTCTTTTGTCCTTCGTCTTTCGTCTTCCCGCTAGCTTGGGCGCGAAGAGCATCCACATCCACCGCCTCGCCGGGGGCGGCGATCACGCCAATGAGTGCCCCCACTTTTTGAAACGAACCTTCCTCGGCAAAGGTGGCGGCTACTACGCCGCTGACAAACGATTCCACTTCCACAGTCGCTTTGTCGGTTTCCACTTCGGCCAGCACTTCACCCTTGTTCACCGTCTCGCCCTGCTTCTTCACCCAGCGCACGAGTTTGCCTTCGGCCATATCAAAGCCTAGTTTGGGCATGGTAATCAGTTCAGGCATTACAGCACCTCCTTCACGGCTTTCACAACGTCGGCGGCTTTGGGAATGGCCATCTGTTCCAATTCGCGATTGTAGGGCAGGGGGACTTCGAGCTGAGCTACGCGCTTGATAGGCGCGTCCAAATAATCGAAACACTCTTCATAAGTGCGGGCCGCAATTTCAGCGCCGACGCCGAAAGACTTCCAGCCTTCTTCGACGATGACAGCGCGGTTGGTTTTCTTGAAGCTCTCGAAGACCGGCTCAAGGTCGAGCGGGCGTAAGGTGCGCAAGTCAATCACTTCGGCCTCAATGCCCTCGGCGGCCAACTGGTTGGCGGCCTCCATCGAAATTTGCAACATTTTGCTGTAGGTGACGATGGTCACATCCTTGCCTTTGCGTTTCACATCGCTCTTGCCGAGCGGCACGGTGAAGTCGCCTTCGGGCACTTCGCCGCGCGATTGATACAGCGTGGCATGTTCGATGAAGAGCACCGGGTTGTCCTGTCGCAGGGCGGCCTTGAGCATGCCTTTGGCGTCGTAAGGCGTACCGGGCGCGAGGACGTATAGGCCGGGGAAGTGGGCGAAGATCACATCGGGCGTTTGGGAGTGGGTGGCTCCCAGTTGGCGGCCGCCACCGCCAGCGGCGCGGATGATGACCGGCACTTTGAACTGGCCGTTGAACATGTAACGCAATTTGGCCGCATGATTCACGATCATGTCAAAGGCCAGAAAGGCAAAGTTGATGGTCATCATCTCAGCCACCGGGCGCAGGCCGCCCATGGCCGCGCCGATGGCGGCCCCGGCAATCACCCCTTCGGCAATCGGGGTGTCTTTCACGCGCTCTGCGCCGAAGTGATCATAAAAGCCGCGGGTGACGGCGTAGGTCCCGCCCCACAGGCCGATCTCTTCGCCGAGCAGGAAAATTTTGGGGTTGGCTTCCATCTCTTCCCAAAGAGCCTGAGAGATGGCTTCGCGCATTGTTAGTTGTGGCATGAGATTCTGGGTCAACGGATTTATCGTATTGAACGGATGGTTTCCTAAAATTTATCCGTTCAATCTGTTCAATCCGTTGACCCTTTTAGGCGTAAATGTTTTCCCACAGCGCTTCGGGCGCTGGGTTGGGGCTTTCTTCGGCGAAACGCACGGCGGCGGCGGTTTCTTCTTCCACCTGCGCCTCAATCGCTTCCAGTTCTTTCGCGGTGCCGATTTTTTTCTTGGTCAGGTGATCGTGATATTGGCCAATGGGATCATCTTCCTGCCACTTCTTGATCTCGTCCGGTTTGCGGTAGCGCTCGGGGTCGCCCATCGAGTGGCCGCGAAACCGGTAAGTCATGGCTTCAAGTAAAAAAGGGCCTTTGCCAGAGCGGGCATATTCAAGCGCGGCGGCAGTGGCCTCTTTCATCGTCAGCAAATCCATGCCGTCCACACGATCATTGGCCATATCGTAGCCTAACGCCTTCTGCCGGATTTCGCCGACAGCTGAAGCTCGCTCAACAGCCGTGCCCATGCCATACCGATTGTTCTCCACCATCCACACAACCGGCAGTTTCCACACTTTAGATAAATTCAGAGACTCGTGGAAGTAGCCAATGTTGGTCGCGCCGTCGCCCATCATGCAAATAATGACCGAGTCGTTGTGCTGGTACTGAAACGAGAGCGCCAGGCCGGTGGCCAACGGCAGGTGCGCGCCTACAATGGCGTGGCCGCCCCAGAAGTTTTTGCTCACGTCGGCCAGGTGCATCGAGCCGCCCTTGCCGCCCGAACTGCCGGTAGCCTTGCCAAGCAGTTCGGCCATTACGACTCCGGCCTCCATGCCCACCGCCAGCGCAATGCCATGATCACGGTAGGCGGTGATGATGTGATCCTGCGGCTTCATGGCCGCCACCGCGCCCACGCCCACCGCCTCTTGCCCGATGTACAAGTGTAGAAAACCGCCGATCTTGCCTTGCTGATACAACTCAGCGCACTTCTCTTCGATCCGGCGGATGAGCACCATTTGCTTGTAAAGGCGCAGATAATCTGACTTCTCCATTTTTAACTAGAACCTCATCCATACAGAATGATAGGCGGGCTTACCGCCCGCCTACAAATTGGTAAATCGCAACACAAATAACCCTAAAAGTCCAATTTGGTTGCCGCCAAAGGGCGATTATACCAGTCTATCCCGCCCACGTCAGACCCTCATCGCGACCGTGTGCACGCAAAACATGTCAGCCTATTCCTAGCGAGGAGGCCGCATCCCTTGATGCGGCCCTGGTTCGCATCTGGGGATGCGAACTCCTCTGACAACCTTTGCGTGCACACTCGCGACCAGTGTGCACGCAAAGGTTGTCAGGGAATAAGATGCTCGCCAACCGCGTCCTCGCG
>CAYSIV010000441.1:0-3856 GCA_964431175.1 uncultured Anaerolineales bacterium | reverse complement strand
TGCCGGATTACGCCGTGAGAGCCGCATCCTTCGACAAGCTCAGGACAAGCTCAGGACAAGCTCAGGACAAGTTCTGGGGATGCTCTCTCCGCAATTTATCACGCTAAACTTGGGAGAGCCCGTAATCTTTTGAGTGGCTATAATTCGTCATTAGCAAAACATGATTTCCATCACTAAGCAGATTATCATCCATTAGGTAAAGTTTGCGAGTATTCAGACCGGATAGATATTACTTCGCCTATGAAACATACCAATTTACATCTAATCACCACTCCGGTTTTGCAAACACAGGAGCGCCGCATGAAACCAGGCAAATGGATCGTCATCGCCGGCATTGTTCTGCTGGTGATAGCAGGCGGCATCGCCGGGTGGCTGAAGCTAACAGACGCCCACACCTTTTCGGGCATGGTGCTTAACCCGCCCGCCCTCGCCGCCGACTTCACCCTAACCGATGGCTCAGGGCAACCCTTTGCCCTCAGCAGTTTGCGCGGACAGTGGATTCTGCTGGCCTATGGTTACACCTCCTGCCCGGATGTGTGCCCGGCTACCCTGGCTAACCTGCGGCAGGTGAAGCAGGCCCTCAACCCGGCGGAGGCCGAACAGGTGCGAGTCGTTTTTGTGACGGTGGACCCGGAGCGCGACACAGCCGATATAGTTAAACGGTACGTGGCCCATTTTGGGGCAGACTTTATCGGCCTCACCGGCTCGCCAAATGACGTAGCAACTGCGGCGCAAGCGTTCGGCGTCAAATACGAAAAGAAGGAATCAATGTCGGCCGTGGGATATCTGGTCAACCACTCAGCTTATGTGTACTTGATTGATCCTCAGTTCCGCTGGCGACTCACCTTTCCTTTCGGGGCGCGTTCACAAGAGATCGTCAGCGATCTCAGATATCTTATCTCTCACACTTCACCGGAGAGCAGATGAAACTCGTATACAAAAGACATTATCGGAAATAAGCTCATAGCCCGCGTCCTTAAGCGAAGCACCCTTTAGGGCGCGGGCCCCTTCGGCCAACCGCGAGGACACGGTTGGGGAGCGTCATAATGTTATTCCCGATAAGGTCTAAAGTAAGCCAGGGTTCGCTCGAACCCCGGCTTTCTAACGCGACAACGAGTTATTCGCCGTCACACAAGTGCAGGCTTCAATCTTCAATGCCGGGAAATCGTAAGTAAGCGTACCTTTGTAAGGCGCGTCGCCAGCGTGCGCCATCCAGCCGCTCAACACAAACGGCATAGGTCCATCCACCGGCATCCACTCGCCGTTATAGCGTCGGGCCACGTGGACGTGCGTGCCGGTGGCCCGCCCCCCTTCACACGACGGGTGCCCCAGCCTGTCGCCGGTCTTCACTATCGACCCATCCCTGACCAAATCGTCGCTTCCCATATGATAATAAAAAATGGCCCAGCCGGTGCGGTCATCGCCATCGCCGTCCAAATCCAGCACCACCGCCGATTCATCACTGCGCGTGATCAGGCCGTCACCCATTGCCGTCACCCACTCGGTCGAGTAACCACAACCGCCCGACACCGCTGGCGGCGCAAAGTCCAACGCGCCCCAGGGCGTGTCGTCGCCCCAAATAGGATGCGGCCCACCGGTATAGCTCCAAATCTTGCCCGCTAAAAATGGCAGAGCCAGGTCGGGCTGGCGCAAGTTCACGGGAATGATGGTGACTTCATCCATGAAGGGATCGCCGAACAACTTATGATAGGTTGCGCCGAATCCAGCCGGGGAAACCGCCACGGCAAATTCGTCCTGGTTCATCAACACCCCGAACAACACGTGCAGAGCCGTCGTGCCCGCGTTCTGCCAGAAGTCGAGCCGCTCCACGTAGTCATCGGCCAGACTCACTTCCACCAGTTTGCCGCTTCGCCAGCCGTAGTACCCACGGCTCAATGCCTCCGCTGCCCACACCAACTGTTTATGCAAGCCGGTGTGCAGCGGCTCACGATATCCAAGCGGGTAAGTAAAATCAGGCACACCCGGTTGGGTAAGCGCGCCGGAACGATACTCGACAAGCGCCAACAGCAAGCGCGGGCTGATCGAATAATCGCGCGCCACGCGCTCGATGATCTCCCAGCCAGGCCGCATTTCCTCTTCGGCATATTCCGAGTAGCGGCTCAGGAAGCCGTTGTATTCCAGAATGGTTGCCTTAGCTGAAAAGCGCTTTTGGCTCGCGCTCGCCACCAGCTCGCTGTCGGGGATGATGTGATACGGCGTGCCCATCAGCGGCGCGTAATAGGCGGGCAAAGTCAACGCCTGGCTCGGCGGCAAAGTGCTGTAGCTGGCAAAATCAAAATCGGGATTGAGTTGCCGGATCGCCTCTGGCGAGGTGTTGAAATGCGCGGCCAGGGCGATCAACGTGTCGCCCGCCTGCGCGGCGTATGGCAAAACCTCGCCGAACTGCCATCGGGTCCGGGTAGGTAGAGGGGTAGCCGCCAACGACTGGGGAGCCCGCGCAGTGGGCACAACCTGAGTCGGCGGCGGAGGCGGAGTCGCCGTCAGGGAAACCGGAGCGCTCCCGCCGCAGGCGGCGATCAGCAGAGCAAGAATCAAAACCGGCGCGAGAAAACGCATACGCGCCGGAATATACCACAAAGAAACCACGGATTACACAGATTTCACCGATTTCTCAGGGCTGTTGCAAAGTCGTGGGAGCGGTTTGTAACCGCGACATAACCTGACAAGCACAGCACAAATCGCGGGTGCAACCCGCTCCCACGCCATACAAAGTAGCGCCTGTCAATGGACTTTGCAACAGCCCTACCGATTTCTAAAGTCAATCCATCTGTGTAATCAGTGAAATCCGTGGTTCCCAGGCTATTGGATGACGAGGGCCGTCACCATGCCGAACATGCCTACCGCCGACTCAGCGTGGGTGAGAATATGGCAGTGAAAGGCCCACGCGCCTGGTTCAATGCAGTCTACGATCACATCCAAGCGTTCGCCGGGGCCAACGGTCAGCGTGTCGCACTTATAGGGGTTGGGCAGGGCCCAACCGTCCCTGGCAAACACCAATTGCGGCATGCCGTGCAGATGCATCGGGTGGATGAGCAGGCCTTCGTTCATATAGCGAACGCGAATCTTCTGGCCGAGCTTGGCGATGATGGGTTGAGTATAGGGGAATGACTTGCCGTTGATGGTCAGACCGATGCCCGTGTCGTTGAGCACCATCGTATACTCGGCGTCATATTCCGGATCAACACTCTTATCCTTCGGCTCAATGATGAATGGGGCCATCAGCCCTTTGGTGACTTGCTCGGCGGCATTGTGATGCGAGTGATACATATGCGAGCCAGCGTTGCGGGCCGTGAACTCGTAGGTGAACGTTTCGCCATTCTTGATCGGCGGCTGGGTGATGTAAGGCACACCGTCCATGGCATTGGGAACCAGCACGCCGTGGAAGTGAACACCCGTGCTCTGCTGCATTTCGTTCTTTACTACCACGCGCACCTTATCCCCTTCAGTCACCCGAATCTCGGGGCCGGGGGCGATGCCATTGTAGGTCATGGCCTCAATGGATTTGCCTGGCGCGATCTCCCACTTGCCATCCTGGCAGGTTACTTCAAAAACTTTGAAACCATCTACTTCTGTGAACGGCAGTTTTGTGCCCCAGAAGCTTGCATCCTTGCCGATGCCGTCGAGGAAGATTTTGACGCCCTCTTCGTGTTTCTTATCCATCTCAGCGGCCGTCTCGCCCTGAGTTTGGGTGCTTTCCGAATGCACTGTTATATTCGTTGCCGTAGGCGGAACCGGCGCAGAACCAGCGCAGGCTGAGATGCCGGCGGCGGCGCCGGCCAGACCGGCGACCTTGAGAAAATTGCGGCGTGAAAGATTGTTGAATTGCATGAAAGGG
>CAYSIV010000440.1:1527-3868 GCA_964431175.1 uncultured Anaerolineales bacterium | reverse complement strand
GGATCGTCCGCTCCTAGCCCGAAGTGTCGTAGTAATGTGAAGTGTCGTTGTAATAATAGAACTCGTGCTAGAATGTTGATCAGCAACAGGGAGGGAAGATGTGAGCGCCAATATCTTGTTGTCGGAGGGGTATCATTTAGCGCCAGCCGCAAAGGCTGGCGTTTTTGTTTGTCAAACCAGCCGATGTTCATCTTTTACCCTCCGAAACTCACCTTCGGTTGTTGATGATGGCTGTAGCCTTCGAGTGAATTATTGAAAGGAGGACCTCGATGAGAACCCAAAGCTTTTGGATCAGTCTTGCCGTGAGCAGCCTGTTGATTGCCGGTCTGGCTTGCTCGACGAATATCGTCCCACTACCGCCGACTCCCACCTCGGCTCCCCTCGTAATCCCGCCCCTGCCACCCATCACCCTGTCTTCCGAGGGTCAACCGCCGCCCGGTGTTGGTCTGTTGCCAGTCCCATCCCTCTCATTAGGGATAGAAGGCTGGCAACAATGGCAGCAGGGAGGCTCACGAGTTGCCGGCCGTAACACCGTGCAGTTGATGGCTGATCCGACGTTTTTCAAAGTTGTGGAATTCACTCGCACCGACGGCGAGAGGGATGGCGGAGCCGCCGGGCTTTACCTGCCGCTCAATCTGGACGTGTCCAACTATCCCCATTTGTACGTTTGGTTAGTGGGCAAAGTGTTATACGAAGATGGCGGTAACATCGCCAATACCGATCCCCAGTGGTTCCCGGAGGGCGCGGTTCAAGTGCGACTCAAATACTTGACGGCGAAAGAAAAGGAGCAAGAGTGGTATCAGGGCTTCTATATTGGGCCTGTCACCGGAGCCGATGAGGAGCATTTCGCCCGTGTGACCCAGGGCGAGTGGTTCAAGTACACCTCGTTCGATTTGAAGTCGTTGCCCGAACCGCCCTGGCTGATCACCGAGTTTCGCATCTATGGTTTTGGCTGGGAGTTTCAAGGGCAAGTGGCCGAAGCGGACATTGTCGGCTCATATGGACCTTGACTTAGGAACTCTGTTCACTCCAACGGCGTCTTGTTCACAGACGCCGTTTTGATTCATTTAGGAGGTTCGCCATGTCCCATCACATTTGTCGTTTGACGTTTGTTGCTCTTACACTCTTCGCCCTTCTCGCCGCTCCCCTCTCCGCCCTCGCCGACGGCATCATCATCATTGACCCGCCGCCCTGCCTGCCGGAAGGACCGTGCCCGCCGCCGCCCTGCCTGCCGCCGGAAACCTGCCCGCCGTTCCCCATTGCCGACCAACTCGAAATCAAATATCACCGGGTGACGGTGACGATTGAGAATCAGGTTGCCGTCACCAAAGTCGATCAACTGTTTTACAACCCTAACAGCTGGCCGGCCGAGGGCATGTACATCTTCCCGGTTCCCAAAGATGCGTTGGTGAACAACTTTGCCATGTGGGTGGACGGCGAAAAGATTGAAGCCAAGATTCTGGATGCCGACGAAGCGAAACAAATTTACACCGACATCGTCGCCAAGCGGCGCGACCCGGCCCTGCTTGAATACCTCGGCCAGGGCGCGGTGCAAGCCAGCATCTTCCCCATCCCGCCCGACGGCGAGCGCCGAATCCAGCTCGAATACTCGGAAGTCCTCACGGCTGATAACGGCCTGATCCACTACCTCTACCCGCTCAACACCGAAAAATTCTCGGCCAGGCCGCTCGACTCAGTCAGTATCAGCGTCACCGTCAAATCGGCGGACGCGGTTCGGGCGGTATACTCGCCCAGCCACAAGATCGCCCTCGACCGCCCCGACAAATTCAACTTCACCGCCAGCTACGAAGAAAACGACGTGACGCCCGACCAGGACTTCGAGTTGTTCTACAGCGTCTCGCCCGAAAACATCGGCCTCAACCTGCTCACTTACCGCGACTCTAAAGAAGACGGTTTTTTTATCCTCCTCGCCGCCCCCGGCATTGACGTTGACACCGGGGTGATCGCTAAAGACGTGATTCTCGTCCTCGATCAATCCGGCAGTATGGACGGGAGCAAGATCGATCAGGCCAGGTCGGCGCTCACTTACGTGCTCAATCATCTCAACTCCGAGGATCGATTCAACATCATCGCCTTCAGCACCGGCTCGCAAGGATTCGCCAATGGCCTGCAACCCGCCTCCCGCGCCGGGGCCGCCGCCGGCTGGGTGAACGGCCTGCGCGCCGAAGGCGGCACCAATATTGAGCGGGCTTTGCTCGAAGCCATGGGCATGACCGACCGCGAGCGCCCGACGATTTTGATCTTCCTGACGGACGGCTTGCCAACCGAAGGTGTTACCGACTCGGATCAGATTCTTCGCGACGTGAACAACGCCGCCCCA
>CAYSIV010000440.1:0-1457 GCA_964431175.1 uncultured Anaerolineales bacterium | reverse complement strand
GACGTGGACACGATCCTGCTCGACAATTTAGCCGACGACAACCATGGCGCGAGCGCCTACGTGCGCCCCGCCGAGCGCCTGGACGAAGCCGTGTCGGCCTTCTACGCCAAAGTGCAAGCGCCCGTGCTGGCCGACCTCAAGATTGATTTTGGCAACATTCTGGTTTCTGATCTCTACCCTGATCCTCTGCCCGACCTGTTCGCTGGAAGCCAGTTGGTGCTGGTAGGCCGCTATCGCGGCGGCGGCGACACCGTGATTACCCTGAAAGGCACGGTGAACGGCGAGTCGCGCGCATTTGAGTATGGGCGACTGCGCTTTCGCGAGTCCGGCGGCGACGATTTCATCCCACGCTTGTGGGCCACGCGCAAGATCGGCTACCTGCTCAACCAGATTCGGCTCAAGGGCGAGAACGAGGAGTGGGTGAAGGCCATCGTCAACCTCAGCGTGCGCTACGGCATCGTCACGCCTTACACCTCTTACCTGATCACCGAAGACGATATTCTCTCGACCGAGGGGCGGGAGCGGGTGGTGACGGATGCGTTTGAGGCGCTACACCTCGCGCCGCCAGCGCCGGCTTCCGGCGGCGGGGCGGTGACGGCCTCGCAAGATCAAGCCGCGCTGGAAGCCGCCGACGCCGCCGCCGCGCCGGCAAACGAATACGCGCAATCAGTGAAGATCGTCGGCGCGCGAACGTTTATCAATATAGATGGGGTGTGGACAGACACGCAGTTCGATCCGTCAGCGATGAAGACGACGCCGGTGCAGTTCGCCAGCGATGATTACTTTGCCCTCATCGCCGCCCGGCCCGATCTGAGCGCGGCCTTTGCTCTGGGCGAGCGGGTGATTGTGATCGATAATGGCCTGGCTTACGAAGTGGTGGCCGGGGACGCGCCCCCGATTTCCCTGCCAGAGACGGCGACCCCTAAGCCGCAGGCGACGGGGCAACCGGTCGCTATCATCACGCCGACTCCAGCCGTCACCGAAGTTCCGCCCACTTCAACGCCAAAGAGCGGCGGGCCGTGTTCGAGCGCCTTCATCGTATTGAGTTTGGTGGCGATGCCGTTTGTGGTGAGGAGCCTGAAGAGGAGATAGAGTTGCTTTCCTGTCTTTCCGAGTAATCCATTGCGGCAGACCTGTGAGGCGCTTCGCGAGACCTCACAAGTCTTATGAGTAGCGGCGGTGCAATACGAGCCTCTAACCATTACGACAGAAGCCGAGAGGAATCTCTGGCTAGGTTTTCGGGTGAGCCAGAGATTCCTCGCGCCTGCCCTGAGCGAAGCCGAAGGGTCGCTCGGAATGACATACGTCAGGCAAGGAGCTTACTTCAATTATGAAACTCAGAATTGCCCTCACCGCGCTCGCATTGGCGCTCTTAGCCTGCAATGCGCTCGCGCCTAAACCAAAAGCCGAGTGGGAGGCCTCGCCTGACGCCGTCATCATTAAGGCCACCATCACGG
>CAYSIV010000439.1:0-3889 GCA_964431175.1 uncultured Anaerolineales bacterium | reverse complement strand
GCTTCGTCAACTCTGGCACCGAGGCGACGATGAGCGCCCTGCGGCTGGCGCGCGCCTTCACCGGGCGGAACAAAATCGTCAAGTTCGAGGGATGCTATCATGGCCACGCCGACCTTCTTTTGGTGCAGGCTGGTTCGGGCGTGGCCACACTCGGCTTGCCCGACTCGCCCGGTGTGCCCCCGGCCACCGTCGCTGATACACTCGTCGCGCCGTTCAACGATCTCGCCGCCGTCGAGCAACTCTTTGCGAAATACCCAAACGAGATCGCGGCCATCATCGTCGAGCCGGTGGCGGGCAATATGGGTGTCGTGCCGCCAGCCGACGGCTTCCTCAATGGCTTGCGTGACATCACGGCGACAAGCGGCACACTCCTCATCTTCGATGAGGTGATGACGGGCTTCCGCGTTCACCTCGGCGGCGCGCAGGCGTTGTACGGCATCAAGCCCGATTTGGCCACGCTGGGGAAGGTGATTGGCGGCGGACTGCCGGTGGGCGCATACGGCGGGCGGCGTGATGTGATGCAAATGGTAGCTCCTGCCGGGCCGATGTATCAGGCCGGAACACTGTCGGGCAATCCCTTGGCGATGACAGCCGGGATCGAGACGTTGAAGGAATTGCAGAAGCCCGGATTCTGGAATTCGATTGAAAGCAATACGGCGAAACTTGTCGCGGGCTTGAGCGCGGCGGCAGAAGAGGCGCGCGTCCCCGCCGTCACCCAGCGCGTGGGTACGATGTTCACGACGTTCTTCACGGATCAGCCGGTCACGAACTGGGCCACCGCGAAAGCCGCCGATACGAAGAGGTTTGGCGCATTCTTTCGCGCCATGCTGGAAGGCGGCGTGTATCTTGCGCCGTCGCAGTTCGAAGCCGGGTTCATGTCGGCGGCCCACGGCGAAAGAGAAATTGAGATTACGGTGCGAGCCGCTGAAGCCGCGTTGAAGGAAATCCGGTAGTTCTCTCCGCATTAAACTCTTTCTTTCTGTTCATTGAGCGGTATTGCCCCCATCCACCGGCAGAGCCACGCCAGTCATAAACGAGGAGTCGTCGGAAGCCAGGAATAGCACAGTTCGGGCAATCTCTTCAACGCTCCCTACGCGCCCCATTGGGAGCGTGTTGCCCATCTGCGCCAATCCTTCATCTACAGAGCCAGATTTTTCAAAATAATTTTTCTCCACCCACCGCTTCACAAACGTGTCGCCGGGACACACAGCGTTGATGCGGATGTTCTCACGGGCGTGGTCGAGCGCCATCGAGCGCGTCAACTGCACCACCGCGCCCTTTGAAGTGGCATAAGCCGCCGCCTTTGGCCCGCCCACCAGACCCCAGTCCGAGGCGTTGTTGACGATGATACCGCCGCCCTGCGCTCGCATGACGGGCAGAACCAACCTGCTCATCCGCCAAACTCCGGTGACGTTGAGCAACATTGTCTCAGCCCAATCTTCCTCGGATGTTTCTTCCGCCGTGCCGCCGATCACGAGTCCGGCATTGTTGAACAAAATATCAATCCGCCCGAAAGCGGCCGCCGTCTCAGCCACCGACCGTTCACAGTCTTCCAGCTTGCGGTGATCGGCCACGATGAATTTGCTGTTCGGAGCTTCTGCCTGAAGCTTGTCCCCCAACTCGGCCCGCCGCCCGGTGAAGGCCACCTTCGCCCCCTCGGCGGCGAACAACCGCGCCGTTGCTTCGCCAATGCCCGATGTTCCACCCGTGATGAGTGCTACTTTGTTTTGTAATCGCATGGGGATAGTATAATCGCGATCAGCCATCACTGATCACTTTTCCCAGGAGACACCCATGACCTTGATCCGTATTGAAAAACTTCAGTCCCTCGCCGCCTCTCAAGGGTTGGCCGCCATTGCCATCGTCCCCGGCCCCAACATGATCTACTTCACCGGTCTGCAATTTCACTTGAGCGAGCGGCCCACTGTCGCCCTCTTCCCCGCAGGGTCAGGGCAAACGCCGGCCATCATCCTGCCCGCGCTCGAAGCCGACAAGCCCGACAACGCCCCGTTCCCGATGCAGAAGTTTATTTACACCGACGAGCGCGGCCCGGCAGACGCCTTTCGGCAGGCGTGCGCCGCCCTCAAACTAAAAGGCGCGGTGCTGGGCGTGGAGGGGCGGCGGATGCGCGTGCTCGAAACGCACTGGTTTGACGAGTTCGCCGCCGGACTCAAATATGAAATGGCCGAGCCGCTCATCGCTCAACTGCGGATGAAAAAAGACGCGAATGAACTGGCGCTGATGAAGAAGGCAATTGACATCGCCGAACAGGCGCTCAAGGTAACACTGCCGTTCGTCAAAGTTGGCGTGAGCGAACGCGACATTGCCGCCGAGCTGATGGTGCAAACTCTGCGCGCCGGTTCGAGCGAACTGCCGTTTCAGCCCATCATCGCTTCAGGCGAAAACGGATCGTTGCCTCACGCCTTCGTCACCGACCGCAAGGTGCGGCCCGGCGATTTGATCACAATCGACTGGGGCGCGTCAGCAGATGGCTACTTCTCGGATCTCACCCGCACTTATGCGCTTGGCGAGATTGACGAAGAATTGCGCCGCGCTTACGAGGCGGTGCGACTGGCGAACCAGGCCGGGCGCGAGGCGGCGGCCAAACCGGGGGCAACCGGTCAGGCCGTGGATCGCGCGGCGAGATCGGCCATCGTCTCAGCCGGTTTTGGTCAATACTTCACCCATCGCACCGGTCATGGCCTGGGCCTTGAGGGCCACGAGGAGCCGGACATGAAAGAGGGCGAGACGATGCCGCTGGAGCCGGGTATGACCTTCACCGTGGAGCCGGGCATTTACCTGCCGGGCAAGAGCGGGGCCCGCATTGAAGATGATGTAGTAATCACCGAAACCGGCGCAGAGACGATGACGAGCCTGCCGAGAGAGTTCACACGATTGGAGTAAACACGACAAACGTCAAACGACAAAGGGCGCTTGACGTTTCACGTTGGCACAGCCCCCTGTGGGTGTCGTTTGTCGCTTCCCATCTTTATGACTAACAACCACTTCACTTACCTGCCCGGCGGCGAGCCGTTCTTCTTTCGCGGCGGCGCAACCGGGTGTTTGTTGATTCACGGATTCACCGGCGTGCCGCGCGAGGTGTTTCGGCTGGGCGAGCATCTGGCCGGACAGGGACACACCGTTTACGGCGTGCGCCTGGCCGGGCACGGCACCACGCCCGCCGATTTGCGCCACCTGCATTGGCGCGACTGGCTTGGCTCGGCAGTGGATGGCCTCAAGCTGTTGCGCGATCAGTGCCAGCAGGTGTTTGTGTTGGGGCTTTCGATGGGCGGCATGACGGCCATCAATTTGGCGGCGCAATTTCCGGAGCAGGTGGCGGGCATTGTCACAATGAGCACGCCGCTCAAAGTCAAAACCGACTGGCGACTCAACTTTGCCAACCTGATGGCGCTCTTCCAGCCTTACATCCAGAAAGAACCGGCCGACCCGGCCGAACTGGCGCGGCTCACCGAGCACGTGAGTTACGCGGCCTGGACGACGGCGGCGCTCAAACAATTCATAGACTACCTAGGTGTGACCGACGAGGCTTTGCCACGGGTGGCCGCCCCGGCCCTGCTTATCCATTCGAAGGGCGACGCTTTTATCCAGCCGCACAATCTGCCTTACATCTACGAGCGCATCGGCTCGAAGGATAAAGAGATGCTCTGGCTCGAACAGAGCGGCCACATTATCACCGAAGATTTGGAGCGGCACATCGTCTTCGAGCGCGCCGCAGCCTTCGTCAAGAAATATCAAATGCTATAGGATAGGAAAGGAACCACCTGGATGCCCGACGCGAGCACTCGGGCATGACACTTGTCATTCCCGCATGCTTTTGGCGGGAATCCAGCGGCCCAATTGATATGAATGGCCATCGTCAATCTGGATG
>CAYSIV010000438.1:0-3916 GCA_964431175.1 uncultured Anaerolineales bacterium | reverse complement strand
TCGCGCCTGCCCGCCATCGGCGTCGACCTCTACTTCATCTCCACCATCGGCGATAACCTGCAGCGCCTCACGGACGCCCTGGAACGCGCCCTCCAGCGCTCCGACGTCGTCATCATGACCGGCGGGCTGGGGCCCACGGAGGACGACCTGACGCGCGAGGCGATCGCCGAGACGCTGGGCGAGTCGATGTTCGTCGACACGGACGCCGAGCGCCGGCTGCGGGCCTTCTTCGCCGCCCGCGGCGTCTCCTTCCCGGAGCGCAACCTCAAGCAGACGATGCTCATCCCCTCGGCCACGGCCATCCCCAACCCGCGCGGCACGGCGCCCGGCTGGTGGGTGGAGAAGAGTGATCGGATCATCATCGCTATGCCAGGACCGCCGGCCGAGATGCAGCGCATGTGGGAGGTGGAAGTCGAGCCGAAGCTGGCCGGCGCCCTCAGCGGGCAGGTGCTGATCACTCGCATCCTGAAGACCGTCGGCGCCGGCGAGAGCCACATCGACGAGATGATCAGCCCGCTGCTCTCCTCCACCAACCCCACGATCGGCGTCTACGCCAAGCCGGACGGCGTGCACCTGCGCCTGGCCGCCAAGGCGAAGAGCGCCCAGGCTGCGCGCGCCGTCATCCTGCCCGTGGAAGAGGAGGCGCGCCGCATCCTGGGCTCGATCATCTGGGGCGCCGACGACGACTCGCTAGAGGGCGTCATCGGCCGCCTGCTGAACGAGCGCGGCCTGACGCTGGCGACGATGGAGTCGGCAACCGGTGGCCTCCTCGCCTCGACGATCACCGACGTCCCCGGCAGCTCCGCCTACTTCAAGGGCGGCTACGTGGCCTACACCGCGCAGATGAAGATGGGCCTCGGCGTCAGCGCCGAGCTGATCGAGCGCCACGGCGTGGTCAGCAGCGAGGTGGCCTGCGATATGGCCCGCGCCGCCCGCGACGACGCCGGCGCTGACTACGGCGTTGGCGTCACCGGCGTGGCCGGCCCGGACGAGCTGGAGGGCAAGCCGCCCGGCACCATACACATCGCCATCCACGACGGCCACGTCGCCGAACCGCTGAGCTACACCTTCTACCAGGGCCGCCCGGCCACCAAGCGCCGCGCCGTGACGACGGCCCTGTTCCTGCTGCGGCGCTCGCTGCTGGCGCGCTTGCCGTAGGGGCACCGTTCGCACCCACGGCGCCTTCCTACGCGACTTCCACACCGCCTTCCGGCACAAGGCCTGCGAGTACATCTCCGGCGTCGACCCCACCTACGCCGGCTACGACGCGATCCTCGCGGTAGACAAAGCGACCTACGAGTCGCTGCCGCCGGAGTACATACAGCCGTTTTTCGCGTAGCGGGGCGGCGTGCCGTCGCCCCGCCCTCTTCCTGTTGCGACGTATCGACCCGGCGTTTCCCGCGTTATCATAGTATCTCCAACCGGCGGTATGACGCCCGCGCTTGGGGGTCGCGTGGGTGGTTGGCGGCGCGCCTACCGTCAAGAAAGGCGGCGCCCCGTGCGACACCTGATCACGGCCACTCTAGTTGTTTCTATACTCCTCCTCGCCGCCTGCGGCGGTGACGGCGAGCCAACCGGCACGCAGAATCCCTCGCCGTCGGGGACGCGCGCGACGCCGCGCCCGAAGGCAATACCAGAACCGAGTCCTTCGCCCCAAGTCGAGACCCTCGCCTTCATCCGCGAGGGCGACATCTGGCTGATCAATGCCGACGGAACCGATGAACGACGACTGACCTCGCTAGGCAACGTGCAGTCGTTCTCCTGGGTGTCGCGCAGTGAGCTCGATGTTGCCACGGGCGAAGACCGGTCTGGGCATTTCCTAGTCGACGTTCAGGGCAACGCGCGCGAACTTGCATTTCTATCCGTAGGACCTGCCGTGGATGTGGGACCTTACGACTTTAGCGCCGAAGGCTCGTGGTCTCTCGATGGCGCAAGGTACGTCCTTCCGGCCAACGAGGAGTTAGTCGTCTTCGACCGCGCCGGAACCGAAGTCGCGCGCATTCAGGTGAAGATTCCTCTCAAAGAGCAGCCTGAGAAGGGTGACTGCGGGTTTAACGTGTCCCATCGCCTCGTACTGGGCCCACCCGTCTTTTCGCCCGATGGCCAGGAGATCCTGGTGGCGGTGTTCTGCGAGGTAGTCCTTGGCGCAACCAACCAACCGGCCACCCTCTACCGAGTATCGCTGGCGGGCGGCGTCGCTGATCCGCTGGGCCTTTCGACTAATCTCCGTGCCATAGGGCCGCCCCGGCGATCGCCTGATGGCTTGCGCCTCGCGCAGACAGGCGCCGACAGATTTGGCGTTTGTCACAGTGAAATCACGCTGTTCGTGGGGGACGCGGAAGGGGCCAATAGCCAACAGTTGACTCTGCCGCAGATAGAAGAACTGCATCGGCGGAGCCCCGTCCCCCAGTTCCGCGCTGAGGTTGGTTATGATTGGTCGCCTGAAAGTGATGCCGTTGTCGCCACCTTCAACGTCTTTATCTGTGACCCAGCTATTGAGCAAGTCGTGGGCGGCCTCTACATCCTGAAGCTGGACGGCACAGCGGAAGAGAAGCTCGTGGACGGGCCGACATCCTCCCCCGCTTGGTCTCCTTCCGATCAGCTCATCGCATACGTCGTCCCCGGTGACACGCCCACCATCCGCCTGTTCGATCTGACCACTCGCCAGGTGACTGATCTCACTCAAGGCGTAGGGCCCGCCTGGCAGCCGGCCCCGCCTCCGTAAGCCTTCGATAGAGCGTCGTGATGCGGCTGGACAGGGCGCGGGGCGGCGGGCACATCTGCGTCCATCTGTGTGAATCTGTGGCCAATAGGGGGCGTGGGGGCCGCCCCGTTCGTCACGCCGTGAGCTGGCGGTACAGCGTCGTGATGCGACTGGGCAGCGATTCGATGTCCGAGCGCCATTTGCGTAGGGGCGCTTGCTTGCTGCGCCCTGTAACATCCCGCTGTGAGATACGATCCCGCCGTTAGCCACCGGCGCTCGCTGCGTCTGTCCTCTTACGATTATTCGCAAGCAGGGGCGTATTTCGTCACCGTTTGCACCTGGAACCGAGAGCTTCTCTTAGAGAGCAAGGCGGTTCGTGACGCCGTTCAGGTGGCGTGGGAAGCGCTGCCCCCGCGGTTCCCAGACGGGGCCCTCGACGCCTTCGTGGTGATGCCTAACCATGTCCACGGAATCATCGCTCTTCAGGGTCGGGCATTGTTGGGGCGCAGCAAGCAGGCGCCCCTACGCTCGGAAAGGTTGTTCGTGCATTCAAATCGTTATCGGCGATCGAGGCGAATCGTATCCTCGGTAGGGGCGGCGCGTTCTGGCAGAGGAATTACTACGAGCACGTGATGCGGGACGAGAAAGACTTGGATCGCGTGCGCCGATACATCCAGGAGAATCCGTTGAAGTGGGCGGAGGACCCGGATAACCCCGCCAACTGGTAGAGAACCGGTTCCGCGGGCGGAAATCGGTATGCTGTGGGGCGCGGCAAGCAGCGCGCCTACGGTCAGGTGACGCCCTAAGCCGTCAGCTGGCGGTACAGCGTCGTGATGCGGGAGGGCAGCGACTCGATGTCCGGGACGACGGCGTAGCCGATGTCCGCGCACATCTGCTTCAGGTAATCGTGGCCGTAGCGGTCCACCGTCAGGCAGAACGGCACCATCCCCTTGCGCTTGGCCTCCAGCAGCGCCATGTGCGTGTCGTGGATGGCGTACTCCTTCTCCGTGCGGTCGCGGCCGTACCCGTGGTCCTGCGGCCGCCCGTCCGAGACCAGGAACAGGATGCGCACCTTGGAGTCGCGCTGGTCCAGCTTGTACGTGGCGTGGCGGATCGCCGGGCCCATCCGCGTAGAGCGCACCGGCGCGATCTTATCGATGCGCTTCTTGATGTGCTCGGAGAACGTCTCCTCCATGTCCTTGACCACGTAGA
>CAYSIV010000437.1:0-3917 GCA_964431175.1 uncultured Anaerolineales bacterium | reverse complement strand
ACCACCAATTGTGCCAGTTTCATGAGCATTTCGCAAAGTGTTAGCTACTCAGGAGGTATGACCATGAATCTACTTGTTAGGATATTAGTGATCATTGGCAGCAGTGCTTCCATTGGTTTCGGTGTATGGCACTTTTTTGTGCCCAAAGCATGGAAATGGTACTCATATATTGATATCAATGCCACAGAGTTGGTAGCCGCTGTTCGGGCTATTAATGCGTTCTTTTCTTTGTCTTTAGTATTGTTCGGCATAGTAAACATACTGTTGATTTATGGAGACAGATCAAATAGGTATTCAATAATCGTTATGCTTGTTGCAACATGCATTTTGTGGCTGACGAGGGTGGCATTTCAACTTATTTATCCACAAGGTTCTCTGTACCCTGGTCTTCAATATGGGATGTTATCAGCATTCCTGTTTGTATCTCTATGCTACACAATTTCGCTAATAATTATGTTGTCGCAAAAAACGCTGTTTAACAACTTGGGTGTTGCAGGATCGATTCTACAGTGAGCACTTCATATTTAATTGGTGTTACTGCCGCCATCATAGCAGGGATTGCTTTTAACCTGGGCATGGTGATCCAGAAACTGGCTGTCATGAAAGTCTCTCACGAAACCGGTTTGATGCGCCAGCTGGTTTGCAGTCCATTATGGTTGACCGGGTTTGCCTTGCAATTCATCATTGGCATGCCGTTAAACATGCTAGCCCAGTCTAAAATTGGCCCGGCGATCATTCCTGGGCTGATGGCCATCGGGTTGATCGTACTGACAATCGGCGCTGTTCGGCTGGCAGGCGAGACGTTTGACTCTGGTGATATTGCCGGGATTTTGCTTGTCATCGCTGCCGTCACTTTCTTCGGTCTGAGCCAATTATCCGTGGATATGCAATCTATTGATCTTTGGGAGCCTGCTTTCCTCCTGCGCCTGGGTCTTTTCACGGCGGTTGTGGCTACGCTCTCCCTTATTTGCCACTTCATCCAAAAGACGAATGTCCGCCTGCGAGGAATTCTGCGAACGCTCGACGCCGGGTTGCTCCTATCGCAGTCCAACCTGTGGCTGGGAATATTGATGGCTTTCTTAGCAAAGTGGGGCGCCGGGAAGTTTGCCGCTCTTGACCTCCTTCCTGTAGTCATTGCGTCGGGAATTGTCTTCGCGGGCAGCATGCTCGGCATCGCAGAGACACAACGCGCATTCCAGTTCGGCGAAGCGTCGAAACTAGTTCCCATTCAATATGTTCCAGTACAGATCCTTCCAATCGCAGCATATTTTATTGTTTTTTGCCTTAGTTCCTCAAATCCGGCCGGCGTGCCAATGGCTCTGGGAGGGATCGTGCTCGTTCTCTCTGGTGCCGTACTGCTCGCCAGACGCCAGGTTGTAATAAAATGAGGCGTTCATTATGACTCGAAAAAATATTCTTATCATCGGCGGTGGAATGGCGGGATTAACTACTGCCGCCTACCTGGCGCGTGCGGGGTTAAAAGTACAGGTGTTTGAGCAGCACACGCTGCCTGGTGGTTATATTTCGTCTTTTGCGCGCCAAGGTTTCACCTTCCCTTCAGGACCAACTTCCTTCGGCTCGAACGGTATCATCTTCCCCATTCTCAAGGAACTCGGTTTGGATGAAAAACAACGCTTTGTCCGCACAGGACATCAGATCAGTTGGGATGAACACGATATTCCTTTAAGAAACCCCGCCCAGACCTGTCGTGATTTGGAAAAATGTTTCCCAGATGAAAAAGGCGCTTTGAAGCGATACTTTCGTTGGGTTGAAATCGGCGGAACCGGTTTCCATGACTCGCTGAAAAGCGGGATGATGTTCGGACGTGATGTTTTCAAAACCATCCTGCAGTTGGGTGTTCATCATCCATTGTTCCCCTGGGCTTCCTGGGTGGCAAACGGACACACCAACCGCAGTCTGCATGACCGCTATTTCAAGGATGGTTATTTGCGGCAAATACTTAACCAGCTTGGCTTCCCGGTAATGACAGGTCAGAACACACTCGGCATGTGGGCGTCATACTATTACGATACTTGGATTCCCATTGGCGGTATGCAAGCCTTTGCTGACCTCTTTGTGCGCTATATCCATGAAAATGGCGGTGAGGTTCATCTTGGAGAGCGCATCCGCCGAATCAGGGTGGAAAATGGTCAAGCCACTGGAGTGGAATTACAGAACGGGGAATTCGTCCCTGCCAATTGGGTTGTATCCGCTGCAGATTTGAACCATACTTGCTTTGAGTTGATTGGACGCGATCATCTTTCCTCGACAATGATCGAAAAACTTGAGAAAGCGCGTCCCTCAGAATCACTCTTTGCAGTTTTTTTGGGCTTACGCAGCAGCCCGGAGTTTTCCGCTGCCTTGAAACGCTTCAACGAAAACAACGTGTCTTTCACCTGTGCTGATGGAAAATACATCCAACTCGTATTGCTGAGCAAAGATGACCCATCGGTCGCGCCGGCAGGTAAGCACTCCTTGTTCGTCGCTGCGCTAAGCCCCTTTGAAGATTGGGAACCGCTTAAAGGCAACCAGCAAACTTACAAGGCCCGTAAAGCCGCTTACGCAGATGAGCTCATCACTCGTGCGGAAGAATTCCTGCCGGGATTACGCGCTCACATTGAAGTTCAAGAAGCTGCCTCGCCGCTGACCTACGAGCGCTACACCTCCAATTGGCGCGGCGGCACATCGGGTTGGAACTGGGCTCCGAAGTATGCTCCACACTTCGACCTTGCAAAAGATCTGCCAATTAAGAATTTTTATCCTGTCGGCCATTACGTTCATAACCCAGGCGGTGTCCCAACAGCGATGATCACTGCCTGGTACATTGCGCGGGAGATTAATGCAATATAAGAATTTGAACTGGGGGGAACTTTGTTCAGCAAAGGCCAAAAATAAACTTTCGTCCGATGACAAAGGGAAGACGGCAGGTCAAATTGTGTCCGCAATTCGATTCGTAACAACCCGCCATATTCCAAAATAAGCGAATGACTGTTACAAAGCGAAATTTTGAGCTTGATATTTTGAGGAATCAAATTGGACTTAGATTCGTCGCCACCTACGGCAAACATTTTTCTGGCTTCGAGTTTTCCCTGCTCTCAAGCAGAGTCCACGCCCGCCCTGGTTGTTGAGCCTGTCGAGACACACCACCGCCACCCTAAAGGGTGCTTCGCGAACGCAAGCCGTTACGGCAGTGGCGATGTATGTGCCGCCTTCAAATCAAGCCGAAACGTTAGGGTAGTTTACTCTTGAATGGCGTCGCAATGCGGTTGAGGTATTCCAGCAAGACTTTCCACGAGCCATCGCCTTTGATGAAGGCAGTCTTTTCCACCCACTTCTCGCCTTCTTTGATGATAGCTTGCAAGCCCCACCTTCCGTCGGGAAGCTGGCAAATTCGATAGAAGGTGTTCGGGTCAGCGAGGGAGCGCCAGGTTTGATAAGGCCCGTTCTGATCCAGGCATTGCCGGATGTCTTATCGCCTCTTGGCCGTGCTTGTTCTCGGCGTGCGGTTGAGGCGCAACTGCCGCCAGCACAGCGATTACTATACTCCCAAGCAGAAAGGCAAGGATGAGAACAGGCTTATGCAGTCGCGGGGGCGGGGCTGTGCAGACCACTAATTGCCTCCTCGATCAGCGGCAACGCCTCCCACTTCAAGTCGTTCGCATGTTTGGGGTTGGCATTGGCAATTAGTTTGAGAATATCAAGTTGCGGTGAGGCGGATTGGGCAGTTTTGATTGTAGTTTCAGAGACGCAATCATATAAGACGTCAAGGCAAACCAGTTTCACCTCAGCAAGAAGCTCGGATTGGATGACGCCTAGTTTCAAGCGGTGAATTCTCTCCTCGGTCTGCATAAACGCATCTTATAGCGAATCTGGAGTTCCAGCAAGGAGCGCTAAGTCCGGGCGCTTTCGTCTCCATT
>CAYSIV010000436.1:0-3918 GCA_964431175.1 uncultured Anaerolineales bacterium | reverse complement strand
AATCTGCTCTTCCTTGAAAAAATGGTATGCCAATACCATCTTCGTTATAGGTTTCTCCTGGAGGTGACTGGCCCATCGTCAAATTGAAATCTTGAATTACAGTTCCAATTTCCCAATTCCCAATTTTCTCATTCTCCACAAACCACTGACGAAACACCGCCCGCGCCATAGACTCGAGCGTAGCATTCATACGGCGGTTGACTTCGATCTTGTCGTCCAGCGCGCCGAGAATCCCTGCAATGGCGCGTTGTTCGGGGAGAGGATGGGTTGGAACTTCAAGTGATTCGATCATACCTTTCGTAAGTGCAGGGCGAGTCGCACCTGCGGACGCAAGAGCATGTAAATAATCTTGCGTCGTTGGCATAATCAAATAGTAACGCAAATAACACGCATCAATCTCATTGGGCTTTGGGCGAATGATTGCCACATGTTGATTAACGCGAGCAGGCAAAATGTTTTCTGGTACTTGGCAACAACGCGCAACAGAATCGCCAGTGATGTTCAACAAAATATCATTAGGTTCAACTGCTACATTTTCTAATTCTTTGGCGTGTACTTCAGTGATGTATGCCAGTCCATCTTTCTTGAAACCATCGTTGTATATATTTTGGCTTCGAATAAGCGCAATTTCACCTTGCGGTAGATAGACTTCACGACCACCACGCGGCGTTGCGCCACTTCCTATTTTTTCACAAGCCTTGCCCAAAACAAATTTCTTCATTTGGAGTCTAAGCGTTTCAAGTTGTTACGAATTTGCTTTTCTAACTTACCACTCTCTTCAAACTGCGCCTCCAATTCCTTCGTCAAGCGCGCCATCTTTTGCTCAAAGGGTTCGTCATCCTCTTCGAGTTTCGCCGCACCCACGTACCGTCCAGGTGTGAGCACGTAACCTTGTTCTTGAATCTCTTTCAATGTGGCTGATTTGCAAAAGCCTGGGATGTCCTGATAAGTACCAGACCCTAAAGGTCTTGAGAGACCTTTAGGGTCTCGACCCAATTTCCACGCGTGATACGTCTCTGCAATTTTCGCAATATCTTCTTCGGTCAAATCACGGTGGACGCGGTCAGTCAACACGCCCATCTTGCGAGCGTCAATGAACAAGGTTTCCCCGCGCCGATCACGTTCCTCAAACCCTAAAGGTTTCTGAAAACCTTTAGGGTTTTTATTTCTGGTCAAGAACCACAAACACACCGGAATCTGCGTCGAGAAAAACAACTGACCCGGCAGAGCCACCATGCAATCCACCAAGTCCGCTTCGATGAGCGCCTTGCGGATCTCGCCCTCGCCCGAGGTGTTCGACGACATACTGCCATTCGCCAGCACGAATCCCGCCGCGCCATTTGGGGCGAGATGATGGATGAAATGCTGGATCCAGGCATAGTTGGCATTGCCCACCGGCGGCGGGCCATACTTCCAGCGTTTATCTTCGCGCAATCGGTCCCCGCCCCAATCGCTCATGTTGAACGGCGGATTGGCGAGAATATAATCTGCCTTTAAGTCAGGGTGGAGGTCACGATGGAACGAGTCCGCGTTCTCCTTGCCGAGGTCACTGGTGATGCCGCGAATGGCCAGGTTCATCTTGGAAAGTTTCCACGTCGTCGGGTTGCTTTCCTGCCCATAAACGGCGATGTCATCCACCTTGCCGCCGTGGGCTTCCACAAACCTTTCAGACTGCACGAACATGCCGCCCGACCCATGACAGGGATCGTACACGCGACCCTTATACGGAGCGAGCATCGCCACCAGCAACTTCACAACCGAAGGCGGCGTGTAGAACTCTCCGCCCTTCTTGCCTTCCGCGCTGGCAAATTGGGACAGGAAATATTCGTAGACGCGCCCGAGGACATCCTTCGCCCGGTTCTCACTGGACCCCAAGCCGATGCCGCTGACGAGATCAATCAACTCGCCCAGGCGGATTTTGTCCAGCGTCGGGCGGGCGAAATCCTTCGGCAGGATATTTTTCAGCGCCGGGTTATCGCGCTCGATGGCGACCATGCCATCATCCAGAAATTTTCCGATCCCCGGTTGTTTGGCTTTCCCTTGCAAAAACGACCAGCGCGCTTCCTTCGGAACCCAGAACACATTCTGGGCCAGATACTCATCGCGGTCTTCGGGGTCCGCGTCTTTTTCTTTTTGTAATTGGGCGTGAACTTCCTCGAACGAATCGGAAATATATTTCAGGAAGATCAGCCCCAGCACCACGTGCTTATACTCCGAGGCGTCCATGTGCCCGCGCAGTTTATCTGCCGCCGCCCAGAGTTGCGATTCAAAGTCCAGGGTTGCGCCGTTGGATTTAGCGGTTTTTGATTCGGTTTTAGGTTTACGAGAAGGCATAAGATTTTACGTCTATAAATTTTTACCGGCTTTTAAAACGCAACGAGCCGCCACGCAAAACTGCGGACGGCCCGGAATGGGCCTCACTTCGCCTTCCCTTGCGCCGCCACCGCCTCGGCCGCCTTCTTCACCGCGTCGGCGTCGCCGAGATAATAACTTTTGAGCGGCTTGAGGTCAGAGTCAAGCTCGTAGACCAGCGGGATGCCGGTGGGGATGTTGAGTTCAGGGATGGCCTGGTCGGAGATGTTGTCAAGATACTTCACCAGAGCGCGGATGCTGTTGCCGTGGGCGGCGATGAGCACCCGCTGGCCGGACTTGACCGCCGGGGCCAGCGTGCTATGCCAGTACGGCAGGACGCGGGCCAGGGTCCCTTTGAGCGACTCGGCGCGTGGCAGTTGGTCGGGGGTGAGGCCGGCGTAGCGGCGGTCGTGGCCGGGGTGGCGCTCGTCGCTTGGGTCGAGCGGGGGCGGGGGCACATCATAACTGCGCCGCCAAATCTTCACCTGGGCCTCGCCATACTGCTCGGCCATTTCGGCCTTGTTCAACCCTTGCAGAGCGCCATAGTGCCGTTCGTTGAGTTGCCAGGCCCGGTGAACCGGAATCCATTCCAGTTCCATCGTCTCCAAAACGATCCACAAGGTTTTGATGGCGCGCTTGAGCACCGAGGTGTAAGCCACGTCGAAGGTGTAACCGGCTTCGCGCAGAAGCTGGCCGCCGGTCAGGGCCTCCTGCCGGCCCTGCCCGGTTAAGTCCACGTCGGTCCAACCGGTGAAACGGTTTTCCAAATTCCAGGTGCTTTGCCCGTGACGGATTAAGACTAATTTGTAGGTTGTCATAGTAGTTAGAGGGTTGGGGAGGCGGTCGCCACATGAAAAACAGGCACACCGGTGGATGACATTCCACTTGTGTGCCTGTTTACATAGGCGCCGATTTGCCTTCTATCGAATCGCTCGCTCGGTCGCCTTATCGAACAGGTGCATGTTGTCCAGGTTCAGGGTCACTTGCAAATTGTCGCCGATGCGGGCCTTACTGCGCGGATCCACGCGGCCCACAAAGTTCTTGTCGCCGGTCACGAGATAGAGGAAGACTTCGTTGCCCATCAACTCAGTCACATCCACTCTCGCGTCCACCGGGGCCTGGTGGATGTCGGGCGGGGCAAAGGCCGGGTCGTGAATATCTTCGGGGCGGACGCCAAAGACCACGTCCTTGCCGATGAAGGCTTTATACGGACCGTCTTTGCCTTCGGGGACGGTCAGGTGGAATATCCCACAGTCAACGACGGTTCGCCCGCCGTCCGACTTCAAGCGAGCGTCGAAGAAGTTCATTGACGGCGAGCCGATGAACCCGGCCACGAAGATGTTGTCGGGGTGATCGTAGAGGTTTTGCGGGGTATCGATCTGTTGGAGAACGCCATCCTTCATGACGGCGATGCGGCTGGCCATGGTCATGGCTTCCACCTGGTCGTGGGTCACATAAATGAAGGTGGTGCCCAACTGCTGGTGCAGTTTGGAGATATTGGCCCGAGTTTCCACGCGCAGTTTCGCGTCGAGATTGGAGAGCGGCTCGTCGAAGAGGAACACCGCC
>CAYSIV010000435.1:0-3928 GCA_964431175.1 uncultured Anaerolineales bacterium | reverse complement strand
TTTGGCAATCCAGCGGGAGCAAAAAGGCGCAATCAGTGCCCGCGCGCAGTATAGTCTGTTGGTGATTGATGACGGACGCGCTTCGTCTTTCGTCTCTCGTCAGTTGCCCGTCGTCATTCGTACCGCAACGCCTGCACAATTTCCAACCTGGCCGCCTGGCGGGCGGGGATGAGGGCCGCGAACGCGCCGAAAATCAAGCCAATAGCAATTGCGGCGATGACACCCGAGGCCGGGAAAGCGTAGCCCATCGGGAAGAACGAATCCAACGCCAGGACGAACACATAGCCCAGATATAGACCCGCCAGCAGACCAAAGGCCGTGCCAATCGCCGCCAAAATCAGCGCCTCGGCCAGCACCATTGTGCGGATTTGTTTCTGGGTGCCGCCAACGGCGCGCAACATGCCAATCTCACGGGTGCGCTCGATCACGCCAATCGCCAACGTGTTGAGCATGGCAATCAACGAAGGCAAGGCCAACATCGCCAGGATGAAATACATCGCCGCAAACGCCGCATTCATTTGCGCCATCATCGAGTCGTAATAGGCTTTGCCCGCGATGACGTTGTATTGCGGAAAGTCGGAAGCGACGGCCTTAATGGCTTTTTCGGTCGCCGCCTCATCCGCACCGGGTTTCAGATTCAGTTGAATAAAGATGTCCTCGGCCTTGTCGAAATCGGCTTGCATATTGATGTGAGAGATGAAGGCCGTGGTGATTTTGGCGTTGAGCAAATCGGCGGCTACCGCTACAATGCGATACGTTTGCGTGCCGCTGGGCGTCACTAGTTCCACCATGTCGCCCACTTGCGTGCCCAGGAGGGCCATGAACGCGCCATTGGTAATCAGGCTCCGCTTATCACTCAATGCTTGATACGCCGTGGCTTCATCGGCAAATATATTCTGCTGAAAACGCAGGCCGCTCACGTGTTGGAACACCAACGGCTCAATGCCCATCAGCGATACCGAATTGCCATTCACCGCCGTACTCGCGAAGCGCAGGGTGCTCACGTCGCCCACACCGTCTATAGCCCGCAAGCGGTCGGCAAATTGCGCGTTGGAGCCGAGGTTGCTGTTCCAGAGCGCAATCGAGGGCGGCACAAACAAGTAATCGCTCCCGAGATTTTTCTTCATCACATCGGAAAGGGTGAGGGTGAGACTGCTTACCATGCCGCCCGCCGCCACCACAATGGCCAGTCCCAACATGCTGGCGCTGGCCGTGATTGCCACGCGCGAGGGCTGGCGCGTGAGATTGCCTTGCGCCAACTCAGCGGTGCCGCTGCGCGCGAACAACAACGCCATCAACCAGCCGAAGCCGCGCGCAATGGGGCGCACCAACGCCGGAGCCACCAGCACCAACCCACCTAAGAAAGCGAAGCCACCCGGCGTGATGAAGGCCACCTTGCCCGAAAACAGCGCCAACAGGCTGAGCACAATCAACACCACACCCGCGATGAAGCCGAAGCCGGTCTGCCGATTAAATTCGATCTCCGCCACCGAGGGGCGTAGAGCTTCGAGCGGCGTTACGCGGCTGGCGTTGAGCGCGGGGAGCAAGCCGGCCAACAGCGTTACACCCACGCCCATAAACACCGAAAGTCCAATAATGCCTGGTGAAACCACCGGGTCACCAATGGTCAGGTTGATGTATTTGCTCATCATCGGCGAGGCCAATTGCAGAATCCCAACCGCCATCAGGTAGCCGAGACCCAAGCCGATGGCGGAGCCAATCACCCCCTGCAGCAGGCCCTCAATCAGAATCAAGCCAATGATTGTTTGACGGTTCGCGCCCAGGGCGCGCAACATGCCGATGTCGCGCCGGCGCTCGACCACGATGGTGCGGAAGGTGTTGAAGATGATAAACGCGCCCATGAACAGGGCCAACATCCCAAACAGGTTGAACATCTGCTGACCCAGTTGGAGCGAGGCAAACATCTCGGAATCGGCGAGCAGTGAGCCGACTTTGTAATTGGGGCCGAGCACGGCTTCTACGTTGGCCACAATTTCGTTGCGGCGGGCTTCCTCGGTCGAGTTCAAGTTCAGGTCAATAGCGTTGATTTTGCCGGGTTGGTCGGTCATCGCTTGCGCTTGCGCCAACGTCACCAACACTTCTTCATTGCCCGGCACGGTGCGCGTCGGCAGGATTCCGACGACGGCCAGTTTTTGCGTGCCGTTGGCGGTGGGTAGGGAGAACGAATCACCCACGCTCACGGAGAGTTTATCTGCCAGCGATTGCGAGATGACGGCGACCTCCGTATCGCCCGCTTCAAGGTAACGCCCGGTCATGATGGGATATGCGCGCACCGATTTGGCGTTGAACGGATCCACGCCGACGAGCGCCAGCGCGGTCACTTGGTCGGTTTTGGCCGCGTCGTTATCGTAGAAACTGGCGGGCAGATTGACAGTGCGATTGAGTGACGCCGAGGCGGCACTCACGCCCTCTACCGTTTTGGCGGTGCCGAACACGGCGCTATCGAATGGCTCGCCGGAGACGTGGGTGATGGTCACGTCCACCTGCCCGGTAGCGGCCAGCGCATTTACTTGCAGGGCGGCCAGCATGGACGGCAGAATGATGTTCATGCCGAAGAGCACCAGTACGCCAAAGACGACAGCCAGGGTGGTGAGGGAGGTTCGCAATTTGCGTCCGCCGAGGTAGCGGGCGGCGAGAGTCAATTGAATGTTCATAGTTTTTCAAAACCCCAAACCCCAAGAACCCAAATCCCAAACTTAGCAAATTGGGATTTTGGAAGTTGGGGTTTCTTACATCGCTTCGATCTTTTCGCGCACCATCTTCGCTTCTTCACTCCCGCCATTCGGGTTGAGGCGGGTCTCATCCACAATGGTGCCGTCTTTGAGGAAGATAATGCGGTCGGCGTAGGCGGCGATGCGCGGGTCGTGGGTGACCATGAGCACGGTGCGGCCCCAGTCGTCAGCCACCTGACGAAGCAGAGCCGCAATCTCGTCGCTGGATCGCGTATCGAGATTGCCGGTCGGCTCGTCGGCAAGGACGAGTTTTGGTTCGGCCACCAGAGCGCGAGCGACAGCCACCCGCTGTTGCTGACCGCCCGACAGTTGATCGGGCCGATTGTGGAGGCGGTTGCCCAGCCCTACTTTCTTCAACCAGTCGGCAGCTTTCGCTTTGGCTTCGGCCGGTTTCACCCCGTCGAGGGTGAGGGGCAGGGCGGCGTTCTCGGTTGCATCCAGCGCCGGAATTAAATTGAAGAATTGAAAGACGAAGCCGATTTTGCGACGGCGCAGTTCAGTCAACTTCGAGTCGTCGAGCTTCGAAAGATCATCGCCTTCCACAAGCACCCGGCCCGAGGTAACGCGGTCGAGGCCGCCGATGAGATGCAGGAGGGTGGACTTGCCGCAACCGCTTGGCCCCATGACGGCTACAAACTCGCCGGGGTGGATGCTGAGGCTGACCCGGTCGAGGGCGGTGACGGCGGTTTCCCATTTGCCGTAAGTTTTGGTGAGTTCGACAGTTTGAATGATGGACATAGAGACACCTTGCTCAACTCATTGTTCTGTTCCGAATTGCACTTCAGCGCTCATGCCCGCGCGCAGACCTGAGGGATACGCCTCAAGATCAATCGTTGTTCTGTAGATCACATCTCCACCGAGAGTATCGGCCAGCGGCGCTATTTCGCTCACGCGCCCCGTTACCTCCTGATTCAACGCCTTAATCAAGACTGTGACCTTTTGGCCGAGCTCGATCTGGGGAATATCACGCTCGCTCAGGTCGGTGGTCTCGACACGTAAATTCTGCACATCGCTCAGCAAGAGCGCCGGCTGGCCGGGGACAACCCATTCACTATTATGGATGTGCAACTCAGCAACCGTCCCGCTAAAAGGAGCGCGTAGTTCGAGAGCATTGAGTGCAGATTTTGCTGCCGCCAATTGGGCCTCGGCGGCGGCCAGGCGCGCTTGGGCCAGCG
>CAYSIV010000434.1:0-3932 GCA_964431175.1 uncultured Anaerolineales bacterium | reverse complement strand
TGGCTTTGATCCGGAGTCGGCCGCGCGGCAGATAGGTCTGGAGTTTCTTACCGGTTATGTAGTCGAGAAGACCCTGTCGCTGGACAACATTTTCGTGTTTGTGGTGGTGTTCACGTTCTTCGGGATTCCCGCGCTGTACCAGCACCGCGTGCTGTTCTTCGGAATCATCGGAGCGCTCGTCTTCCGGGCCGTGTTCATCGCCTTGGGATCGCTGCTTCTCCAGTACCACTGGGTCATATGGCTGTTCGGCGCTGTTCTGATCCTGACCGGCGTGAAGAGTTGAGCCGCCTCTGTTTGAGAGCTTTGAACCTGCGCCCCGCCGGGGAGACCGCCGCCCAGGCTCAGGACCGGCTGACCACCCTCAACACCGTCGAGCGCCAGCACGTCATCGCCGCGGCCCGCGCCGCTGAAGAACGCGCCCGCCAGATTCGTGAGGCGATGGCCAAGCAGGCGGCGGAAGAGGCGGCAGATAAGTGGTCGAGGGAGTAGGCCACAACGTCTCGAATCGCCATCCTCATGAATAACATCTCTTTGAAACAAAGTGTCCAAACTAAAGACCTGTCGGCCTTGCTGATGTTGGGTGTCTTATTACTGGCTTTCGTACTCAACACATATCGACTGGCATCCGAAAGCATTTGGACTGACGAAGGAATGACTCTCCGATTCGCAATAGGTAGTACAACGGAAATTATTCCTTTGCTGACAGAGATTGAAGAAGCCCACCCGCCTCTACAGTATTTTCTCTGGCATTATTGGATTAAGTTAGTTGGGTTGTCAGAGTTCGCCGCCCGTTCACTTTCCGTCCTGGCTGCCCTGATAACTACCGCACTGATCTACCGGCTCGGCGCCCGCCTTTTCGATTCAACCCTTGGCGTAATTGCCAGCCTGCTTGTGGCTTCCTCGGGCTTTCATATCTGTTACGCCCAGACAATCCGATCTTACAGCTTTCTGGAGCTCTGGAGTGTCTTGTCGTTTTATTTGTTTGTGCGCTTAATTAGCCAAAACGGGCCAAAGGATATGACGATATATACGTTGATCAATATCCTGTTGATCTATACCCATTCATATGGATTCTTAATTCTGTTAGCACAAAATATTCTCTTTGCTTTGCACCTCTGGGCCCTGAAGCCCAGGGCCATTTGGCCTGTCAAGCGCCGTCACCTCTTCAATTGGCTCTTTCTCCAAATCGCTATCATCGCTTCGTTTACTCCCTGGATGCCGATCTTCGTCAGCCAAACATTATATGCTCCGGGTGTCATACCGTCTGTCTCATATGCCCAGGTGTTCGGACTTTTGCTCGAGTTCACTTGGTCTATCCCTGGCTTCGTGGCAGTCATGTGCTTGCTTATCACCGGTGTATATGTGTTAATTCGCCAGCGACTCTTAGGGCAATCAACAACAAGTGCCTTTCAAGAGGGATCGAGTGGGCATTGGGACAAATCGGGAAACTTAATGATTTTATTGATCTGGTTATTGTGCATCATCGGCCTGCCTTTGATTGTGTCTTATGTCTTCAAGCCTGTCTTTCTCTCTCGCTACGGGCTGGCGGCGTTGCCGGCCTTCTATCTGCTTATGGCCTGGATCGGGCTGAGACTGTTACGCCCGCCAGTTGGCTGGCTGCTGGTCGGCGCAATAGTTGCCTTTCAACTCAATGGAGCGCAGAACTTATACAGTGCCACGAACAATGAGTTATGGCGTGACGCAACCCAATATCTCGATACCGAAACGAAGGCAGGCGATGCGCTACTCTTCTATTCGGGCTGGGCACAATCTAGCTTCGACTATTATTCTCAACGAACCGATTTAGATAAAGTGAATCTGGGTTTTCTAAACGGCCCTGACAAAGCACAACAGGCGCTCAGCGCCCGACCAAATCAACAAACTGTCTGGCTGATATTGACCTATAAGGAAGAAAACGAATTAGCCGGTGTGCTGAAAGGCATGGGCTATGTCCTCACCGCCCAACAGGACTTCTTTCGCATTAAGATACGCAAGTATGAAAAGATTAGCCCATGACCAATACCCTCACCAACTCCGATCGCTTCCCTCTCCTGACCAACGAAGGCCGGCGTTTGCTCTCCCGTCTGCGGGAGCACCCGCACGCGCCGCGCTACACGGCGGTGTGTGGCAACCGGCTGACGGCTGAATATTTGCGCCGGGTTCAAGATTATGAATCCGAATTGAATACATCACCCAAAGGTTGGATGCCAGGAACGTTACCCGCCTGGCTCAACGACTTCGTGACAAGGTGCTTTCGCGAAGTGCCGTTCTACCGGCGCTATGGCGCGCAACCCACCGACTTCCACCGCATTCCCTCCCTCGCTCGCGCTGATCTCAGCCGTGAAATCTGGTCGTTCGTGCCAGACACTCAGCCTTTGGACGATCTCATCATCTACGCCACCTCGGGCACCACCGGCTACCCGCTCACGATTCCGTCTCATCCGGTGGTGGGCGCCTATTACACACCCCTGCTCAAGGCAGTGCTGGCAACGAAGGGTATTGAGTTGAAGAGTGGGTCTGGGCAAGTAGGATGTGTTCTCGTCGGCTACCAGCGCAAAGCCTACACCTACCCATCGGTGACGCCGCATCAAGACGAGGCCGGCCATCTCAAACTCAACCTTCATCCCGACGACTGGCGCCATCCCGACGACCGGGGCCGCTTTCTCGATGACTGCAACCCGGAACTCTATACGGGCGATCCCATCGCTTTTGCGGAGCTCATGAGACTTCCATTGAAGACTCGCCCGCGCGCCCTCATCTCCACCGCTATGAGGCTCACGCCCGGCTTGCGCCAGCAACTCGAAGCGCACTTTGCCTGCCCGGTGCTGGATGTGTACTCGATGAACGAGTCTGGCCCAATTGCCGTAGCCTCAGACTTCCGAAGCGCCAAAGACCGGCGAGACTTCGGAAGTCTAACCAGCCACGCCCTCCTGCAACACCGCCTCTACGTCGAGATTCTTGATCCTGAGGGCAACTCCTGCCCGCCCGGCGGGCGCGGCGAAATCACTCTCACTGGCGGTCTCAACTTCTTTCTGCCGTTACTTCGCTACCGCACCAACGATTACGCCAGCCTGGGGTGGCGAGACGGCCAACCCGTGCTAATCGGCTTGGAGGGCAGGCCGCCAGTGCTTTATCGTGGCACCAGCGGCCAGATCATCAACAACCTCGATGTGACAGGCGCGCTCAAGCATCTCGCCCTGCCGCAGTTCAGGTTGCACCAGACCATCGATAGCCTGCTCCACATGAAAGTGCGCCGCTCACTCGTGAGCGCATCTCAAATCCGCGCCGCTCTGCTCACTCTCTTCGGCTCTGATCAAATGCTAACTATCGAAGAAGTGGAGTCGCTTGGCGATAAAATCATTCAATACACCAGCGACGACCCGGCCTCCTGAGGACTCGACCCATGACCACCGGCTTCATTTGGGGAAAGTTCATGCCCCTCCATCGCGGGCACATGTATTTGATCGAATACGCTCGCGAGCATGTTGACCACCTCACGGTGTTGGTCTGCTCACGGCTTCATGAGCCGATCCCTGGCAACCTGCGTTATCAGTGGGCACGCGAGTTATTTCCGGGCGTGAACGTTCAGCACTGCGATGACGAAATTCCATCCTATCCGCACGAGCACCCCGACTTCTGGAATATCTGGTTGCACACGATCCGCCGCTTTGTGCCTACCGGGCCGGAGTGGGTGTTCACGTCCGAAACTGCCGGCGATAAATTGGCCAAGATACTGGGCGCGCGACACGTCTGTGTCGATTTGGGGCGGAAGGCGTTTCCGGTCTCCGGCACCGCTGTCCGCAATCACCCAGAGATGTATTGGGATTTTATTCCGCCGTCAGTGCAACTGTATTTTCAAACTATCGAACTTCCAACCCAAAATCTCAAATGACCATCGCCGGCCCAGATTAACAAAAAACTGCCCGGCTTGA
>CAYSIV010000433.1:0-3934 GCA_964431175.1 uncultured Anaerolineales bacterium | reverse complement strand
GCCACTTCCTCGTCGTCGCCCCCAACCTCACCGTGTTCGAGCGATTGAAAGAAGACTTCGGCAACGGCAAAATTTTCGACACCGACCCGTTGATCCCGCCTGCGTGGCGCGGCGACTGGAACCTTTCGGTCGTCTTGCAGGATGAGGCCTCCGGCGCGGCAACCGGGGGCGTGCTCTACCTCATCAACATTCATCGCCTGTATGAACCGAAAAAACGCCAGCGCGCGGAGGCCGAGACCTACGACTGGATGGGGCCGCCCGTCTCCCGCGCCAAAGCGTTGGACACCGGCGAGGCCTTGCGCCAACGGGTCACCTCGCACCCCCGGCTGATGGTGCTCAACGACGAGGCCCATCACGTCTGGGACCCCGACTCCGCGTGGAACGAGGCGCTTGAATTCCTCGACCGCGAACTGCGCGAGCGGATGGGAACCGGCCTCGTCGCCCAACTGGACTTCTCCGCCACGCCCAAAGACAACAAAGGCAACCGCTTCAAGCACATTGTCTGCGATGCGCCGTTGGGCGAGGCCGTGGACGCGGGCATCGTCAAGACGCCCGTCATCGGGCGCGGCCAGCGCCTGGCCGAGCGCCCGGACGAGAATGCGGCCTACCAGTACGAAGAGCATCTGAACGTAGGCTACCAGCGCTGGCTGAAATCCAAAGAAGAATGGGACAATAGCGGCAAGAAAGCGCTGTTGTTCGTCATGTGCAACGACACCACCGCCGCCGACCAGATCGCCCGCCGCCTGAACACCGATTCGCTCTTTGCCGAACTCAACGACCAGACCATCAACCTGCACACCAATCTCAAAGGCAAACTCAAAAAGCGCGGGCGCGGCGAGGCCGTATACTATGAGTTTGTCGAGGACGAAAAAGAAATCAGCGACGAGGATTTGCAACAACTCCGCAAACTCTCGCGCGAGCTGGATGAGAACACCAGCCCCTACCGGTGCATTGTCTCGGTGCTCATGCTGCGCGAAGGCTGGGACGTGCGTAACGTGACGACGATTGTCCCCCTCCGCCCGTATAGTTCCAAAGCCAACATCCTCCCGGAGCAAACGCTGGGCCGGGGCCTGCGCCGCATGACCTTACCCGGTCAGGCCGCCGAGGTCGTCACCGTCGTCGAGCATCCGGCCTTTACCAGCCTGTACAAAGAAGAACTGAGTCAGGAGGGTTTGCCCATAGAAGTAGTGGACGTGGAGCAAGTGCCGCGCACCACCGTCAGCATCTTCCCCGACGCCGAGCACAAAGACTTGCAAGCGCTCGATCTTCTCCTCCCGCGCCTGACCGCCGCGCACCGCATCGTGCCCCTGCTGGAGGAGATTACGCTCGATGAAATCAAGCAGGCGTTTGCCCGGTTCCGGCCCCTGCCGTTGGGCGAGCCGCGCTCCGGCGAGATCGAATATGAAGGCCGCCATCTGCTGACGAATGAAATCGTCGAGCAGATGAAGATTAAACTGCCGCTACTGCAAAGCGGGGTGGGGGCCGTGTCGTACTACCGCGAAGAACTGGAGCGGCTCACGAGCTTGCGCGGCACGCACGCCAAACTCGCGCCGCTGATTCAGCAATTCATTGAAGACGTGCTCTTCGTCGAAAAGACGGATCTCTTCGACGACCGGCTCATCGCCCGCCTCGCCGACTCCGACGTGCGCGAGCATATCCGCGCCGTGTTCGTGCCGCTCATCCGCCAGAAGACGACGTTGACTGAGGTACGGAGCAAGGCCGAAGCGCCGCTTTCGGTGACGACCTGGCGGCCCTTTCAGGTGACGCACTCGGAGCGCCACCCCACGTTCCCGGCTGACCGGACGCCCTTCAATCTCGTGCCGTGCAATCGCGAGTTAGAAGTAGCATTGGCGCGGTTCGCCAACCATGCTGAGGATGTGGCGGCTTTCTGCAAAAACGCCGGGCCGCAGGCTTTGCGCATTGATTACCTCGCTTCCGGCGGGCGGCTGGCCTTTTACACACCAGACTTTTTCATCCGCAAGAGCGACGGCGCATCCCTCCTCACCGAAACCAAAGGCCGCGAGGACATTGACGTGCCCGCCAAAGCGCGGGCCGCGATTGAGTGGTGCAAGTCAGCCTCCGCGTCCGGCGTCAAGTGGGAGTATCTGTACGTCCCGGAGGAAGTTTTTCAAAGACTGACGGGGAACAAGATTGACGACCTCGCCCGCGCTTGCGCTCCGGCGTTGGCTGACCTCTTGCATGAAGCAGAGAGCGCGCAAATCGCTTTGCCATTTTACGAAGTCACCCCGGAGCAAAAGGCCGAGCGGGTGGAGGAGTTCATCTCGGCGAAAACGGTGGCCGACCTGCCTTCCCGTTACCGCAAGGCGATTGAAGAAGCAGTCTCGTTGTTCAAGTTTCTGGAACACAAGGGGGCGTCGCTGTCCCCCTGCTTTACCCCGCTCCTGGGGCCGCTGGATGAAGCCGCCAAAGGGATGATGGTCCGCGCACTGGAGAAAGACGTGCCTGCCAATCCACAAGACCAGCGAGCCTACTTTGAGCCGTCTTATCGTGGTCTGAAAGACTCAGACCACAACTGGCTCCACCAGAACGCCCTCAAACTCAAGAAGCTGCTGGTGTTCAAGATCGCGCTGATGCCGCTGGGCCTGCTGTCGTTCTGTTTTGAATACGCTCACAACGATGCTCTGCAAGTCGGCGGCGTGTTTGCTTCCATCCGCCAAAACTTTTCGCGCTTCAAAAGCGGACAGCTCGCCGACCGGCTCAACCACATCAAAGACTTCCGCAACACCTATATTGCTCATCAAGAGCAGGAACTATTAGACCCGGCGCTGGCCCGGACTGAACTGAAGAATTGGATCAGCGGACTGGCCGCGATCTACCAGGCGCACCACGGCCAGTGAACCAATAGACCTGACAGGTTTTGAAAACCTGTCAGGTCTGGAGTCTTTCACACTCCCCCACCACATGCACCCCCCACCCCTCCGGCAACGTCCTCTCGAATAGCACGCTCAACCGAAAAAAGAAATCATTGAACGCCAGATACGTCGGGTCGGGAACCGCGCGGAGGAGGGCGACGCGGAAGCCGTGCGCGGCGGCGAGGGCGCGGAGGCGCGCGGGCGTGTTGGCGCGGTAATACACACGGAAGGTGTCGGCCTCGGCGCGGGCATACAGGCGCGGGATGAGGCAGCGTTGTAGCGCCGGGAGCATCTGGCTGAGGTGGTTGGCCCGGATGAGCGGGTGCAGGGCGTTGGGAGTGAGGAAGATGAAGTGACCGCCGGGAATAAGCACGCGCCGGATTTCGCCCAGCACCCGCTCCGGCTCCGCGAGATGCTCGAGCACCCACAGACCGATCACGAGATCGAATGACTCGGCGGGGAAGGGCAACGCCTCGCCGAGGCCGCAGACGAGGGGCATTTCCCTGTCACCCTGAGCGCGCACCTTGCGCGAAGAGCCTGCCCTGAGCCTGCCGAAGGGGTCTCCCGCCTCCTGCCATGGAGATGCTTCGGCCCAAAGTGCGGGCCTCAGCATGACATCATCATGCTTGGTGTCCGTTCCGCTCAGGGTGCTTGTATTCGTATGAGCGCGGTGCTCGACGAGCGAGGCGTGATCCGGGTCGAGGCCGACTGACAGCTTCACTTCCCTCCAGAACAGTTCCATCACCCCACCCCGTCCGCAACCGAGATCAAGCACGCGCGCGCCCGGCCCGATGTGCTGACGGGTCAGCGCTTCGAACTCCTCGCCGCTCGTGCGCCAGCCGGGGCGGAATGCTCTGTAGCGTTCGCGGTAGGCGTTTTGTCTGGAGAGGGGGAGCATGGGTGAAATCCGGGAACTCAGGGAAAGAAGGGAACTGAGGGAGCGAGTTCCTTGAGTTCCTTCCCTTCCTTCATTTCCCGGCCTCACGTCGAGATCACCTGTTTGGGGGTGAAGGTAGAAAGGTCAATTCGGGTGACGCGCCCCGCAACCCAATGTGTTACAT
>CAYSIV010000432.1:0-3994 GCA_964431175.1 uncultured Anaerolineales bacterium | reverse complement strand
TCCTGCTCCCAGACATCCTCACCGTTGACTTGTCGATGGAAACCGGCTTCCTCAATGGCCGCAACCTGGCCGACGACGTGATTGACGCCGAACTCGGCTTGATCACCGACGGCGCGATCACCACCGACTGCGTGAACAACGACTCGACCTTCCTCACCGACTTCCCGTATCTCGGCGTACCCAACGCTTCTGTATCCGGCGACGACTAACATCCGGATTACGTTTGTAGCGCGCGCTTCAGTGCGCTGAAGCGCGCGCTACATATCTTTATCAGCGAGCAAGGAGCAGTAACGATGAGCAAATTCAAGCTGGCCGGTTTGTTGGCGGGCGTCGCCGCTCTGATCGCCATTTCATACCTCATCTCTTCCAAACAACCGGCCCGGCCCGAACCGGCCAACCGGCCCGACGCCAACACGGCCATCGCCTTCTGGCAAGGGCGCGTGGCGCAAAACCCGGACGCCTTCATTGACTACACCATGCTGGCCGAAGCTTATGCCCGCAAAGCGCGCGAGACAGGCGACGTGGGCAACTACCAGCGCGCCGAGGCCGCCCTGCGCCGCGCCCTCGAAATTAATCCCAACTATGTTCAAGCCTCGGCGACGCTGTCGAGCGTTCTCTTTTCCATGCACGACTTTGAAGGGGCGCTGGCTCTGGCCGGACCGCTGGCCGATAACCCGCGCGCCACTCAAGCCATCGCCGTCATCGGCGACGCGCAACTGGCGCTCGGCAACTATGACGAAGCCGAAGCCGCCTACCAGAAATTTGCCGCCCTCGGCCCCGGCCCGGGCCTCTACAGCCGCCAGGCCATTTGGGCCGAACTTCATGGCGACCGCGACCAGGCGATCTCGCTCATGCAACAAGCCGCCGACCTGGACTGGCAATCGGGCGACTACCGCGAGAGCCTGGCCTGGTACGACTTTCAACTGGGCGAACTCAACTTCAAATCGGGGAAACTAAAAGAAGCCGAGGCCCACTACAAGGCGGCCAACCAGACATTTGCCAACAACTATCTTGCCCTGGCCGGGCTGGGCAAAGTCCGCGCCGCGCAAGGCCGATACGACGACGCCATCAAACTCTACGAGCAAGCCGTCGCCATCATCCCCCAACCCGATCTGCTGGCGGCGCTGGGCGACCTTTACACCGTCACCGGCCAACCCGACAAGGCCAAGCTTCAATATGACACGGTCGAGTTCATCGGCCAACTGGCCGAGATTAACAAAGTCGTTTACAACCGGCAACTCGCACTCTTCTACGCCAATCACGATCTCAACGTCGCCAAAGCTCTCCGGTTGGCACAAAACGAGATCGTCACCCGCAAAGATATTTACGGCTACGACGCGCTGGCCTGGGCGTTTTACAAAAATGGGCGCTACGCCGAAGCCGTTGAAGCAATGAACCAGGCCACGAAACTCGGCACACATGACGCCATGCTCTACTATCACGCCGGCATGATTTACGAAGCGCTGGGCGATCACGATCAAGCGCAAGCCATGCTCAAAGAAGCGCTGGCTCTCAACCCTCACTTCGATTTGTTGCAAGCCCGATTTGCCAAAGCAATGCTCGCCGGACTGCTGGCGCACTGAGGTCAACATGAAAACACTTCGCCGCTCATCATTCGTTATCGCGACTCTTATTCTGGCTCTCGTCGTCGTGCCAGTAGCCGCCGCGCACCCGCTCGGCAACTTCACCATTAATCACTACGCCGGACTGACGGTCAGCCGCGAGTCAATTACGATTGACTACGTGCTCGACATGGCCGAGATACCGGCATTCCAGGAGATCGCCACGTTCGACGCCAACGGCAACGGGAAGCCCGACTCTGCTGAAGCGGCCTCGTACCACCCCGGCCAGTGTGAAGTCATCCGCCCGAACCTTGATCTGCGGCTCAACGGTAAGCCGGGGGTCCTCACCCTCGACTCGTCCGCAATCGGGTTCCCGCCCGGCGCGGGCGGCTTGCTCACTCTGCGCCTCACCTGCGCTTTCAGCGCGGCCTTCAACGCCGCTGACTCAGCCCGCATCGAATTTGCCGACAACAACTACGCCGAGCGAATCGGCTGGCGCGAGATTGTGGTGACAGGTGATGGCGTTTCACTGCAAGGCAACTTTGCCACAGCCGGCATCAGCAACCGCCTCACCAGTTACCCGAATGATTTGCTCAACAGCCCGCTCGATCAGAGACAGGTGACGTTCAGCGTCGGATCGGCGGCTTTACCCGCTCAATCGTCAAGCGCCCAGACTTCTCCAACCTCATCGTTCAACGCCACCCGGAGCGACGCCTTCACCCAACTGATTACGCTCGAAGAGTTGAATCTGACCACTGTCTTGATTGCGCTCGGCATTGCCTTTGTTTGGGGCGCGATGCACGCTATGACGCCCGGCCACGGCAAGACGGTAGTCGGGGCTTACCTGGTTGGCTCACGCGGCACAGCCAAACACGCTTTGTATCTCGGCCTGACGACGACCCTCGCTCACACCGCAGGCGTGTTTGCGTTGGGGCTGGTGACTCTGCTCGCATCCAAGTTCATCTTGCCGGAGCGATTGTTTCCGTGGTTGAGTTTCCTGTCGGGGCTTCTGGTTGTCGGCATTGGCGCAAATCTGTTCATCAGCCGCCTGCGAGGCGTCCGGCTGTTTGCCGCTCTGCCAGCCAGACACAACCATGATCACGATCATCGGCACGATCACAGTCACGATCATGACCACGGCCACGAGCATCACGACTATGACGATGATGAACACGAGCATAATCACAATGGTCAGGTGCACTCCCACCTTCCCCCCGGCGCTGACGGCTCACCCGTGACGTGGCGCAGTATTCTGGCGCTGGGAGTCTCCGGCGGCATCCTGCCCTGTCCGTCGGCGCTGGTGGTGCTGTTGAGTGCAATTGCGCTGGGGCGTGTTGCGTTTGGGTTGGTGCTGGTGGTGGTGTTCAGCCTGGGCCTGGCGGGCGTGCTCACCGGCATCGGGCTGATGCTGGTTTATGCCCGGCGGTTCTTTGAGCATTTGCCAGAGAACAGGTGGGTGCAGTTGGTGCCAGCCGCCAGCGCCTTGTTCATCACCCTGGCTGGTGTTGGCATCACGGTCAAGGCATTGATGGAGATGGGGTTGGTGAGGTTGTAATCACAACTTTGCTAACGTGAGAGCGCGTTGTACGCGCGATGCCCGGCATCGCGGTTGCACGCTTCGCGGCTCCCACGTGCAACAATGTTTACGCCAGCCCGCGCCGCCGGGCGATGTCGGCGGCCTGGGTGCGGTTCTCGGCCTGAAGCTTGGCGAGGATATTGGAGACGTGGTTCTTGACCGTGCCTTCGGTGATGACCAGCTTTTCGGCGATCTCGCGGTTGGATGCGCCTTGCGCCAGCAGGACCAGCACTTCGCGCTCGCGGTCTGAAAGCGGCTCAAGCGGGTTGGCCGTTTGCGGGCGCACGAGTTCGCGCAAAACGCGCGAGGCAATCTCAGGCTGGATAAAAACTTCCCCGGCGTGAACTTTACGAATCGTGTTGATGAGCTTGTCGGCGGGCGTGTCTTTGAGCAGGTAGCCCAGCGCCCCGGCCCGCACGCCCTGAAAGACGTAATCGTCACGATCAAACGTGGTGAGGATGATCACTTTGGCCTGCGGCCACTTGGCGCAAATGGCGGCCGTGGCTTCCACGCCGGTCATTACCGGCATCTGCACGTCCATCAAAATCACGTCCGGGCGCAGGTCGAGGGCGGCGCGCAAGCCGGCCTCGCCGTCACCCGCTTCGCCAATCACCCACAGGCCAGGCTCCAGGTCCAGGATCGTCTTCAGTCCCTGACGCATCAGGGTTTGATCTTCAACGAGCAAAATGCGAATCAAATCCATTTTGGGTTGGCAGAAACGTCAAACGTCAACCCTTGTCGTTTGACGTTTGACGCTTGACTAAATGAGGCTCTACCAGGTTTAACGGGAAACTGCCTTTGCTACCACGAATTGCACGAATTTCACGAAGGGAATAAGCCAAATTCGTGTCATTCG
>CAYSIV010000431.1:2415-3995 GCA_964431175.1 uncultured Anaerolineales bacterium | reverse complement strand
TGTCGTTTCTGGCAGGAAAGCTATGCAACCTAAATTCAATCTCTGGCTTGAGGATCACGAAGAAGTCATCTTCTCCACCTGGCGGGCGGCCCTGCTCAAAGCCGTCGGCGAGGCCGGCTCAATCAGCGCGGCGGCGGCCCAGGTGAAGGTGCAATATCGGACGGCGTGGCAGAAGATCAACGAGATGGAAACACGCCTGGGCGTGAAACTGGTGGAGACTCAGGTCGGCGGCCACCACGGGGGTGGCGCGACTCTCACCCCCGCCGCGCAAGCCTATCTCGACAAGTTTGCGCTCTTCAACGCCGCCGTCGAAAAAGTTGTGGAGGCAAAATTCCGTGAAACGTTTGGCCCATAAATGGATTAGCGGAGGTGTGGCAGTGGCTTTGCTTCTGGCCGCCTGCGCCTCCCCCGGCGCCGCCGCAATACCCAAAACCCTCACCGTTTTTGCCGCGTCCTCTTTGCTTGGCGCGTTCACCGAGATCGGCAAGGCGTTTGAGGCGGCCAACCCCGGCCTGGCCGTGGCCTTCAACTTCGACGGCTCGCAAAGCTTGCGCACGCAGTTGGAGCAGGGGGCGGTGGCTGATGTGTTTGCTTCAGCCAATCAAAAAGAGATGGATGCCCTCGCCACCCAATCTCTAATCTCTAATTCTCAGGTTTTTGTTGCCAATCAACTCGCCGTCATTTTGCCGAAGGCCAATCCGGCCAATGTCCAAACATTAAACGACCTGGCTCGCCCCGGCCTCAGCCTGGTGCTGGCCGCCGAGGAAGTTCCGGTGGGCAAATATACGCGAGAAGCGCTTGACAAACTTGACTCGGCCTTTGGCCCGGGCTTCAAAGATCAGGTTTTAGCCAACGTGGTCTCCGAAGAGAATAACGTCAAACAAGTGGTGGCCAAGGTCCAATTAGGCGAAGCCGATGCCGGAATTGTTTACGGCTCGGACGCCGTGGCCGCGCCCGACTTGCAAACGATCGCTATTCCCGCCGAGTTCAACATCACAGCCCAGTATTTCGTTGCCTCGCTGACGAGCGCGCCGAATGCCGTTCTGGCCGAGGCCTTTATCGCTTATGTGCTTTCACCCGACGGGCAAGCGACTCTGAAAAAATGGGGTTTCACCCCGGCCACCCCCTGATTGTGCCCCCTCATTTTTTCTCGCGCAATAAATCAGTCTGGTTGTTCATCGTCCCCGGCGGCGCCTTGTTGTGCTTGCTGGCCCTGCCGCTCGTAGCCTTGTTGTGGCGCACGGCGCTGACCGACTTTATAGGCAGTGTGGTTGCCCCATCTGCCTTTGATGCGCTTCGAGTGAGTTTGCTCACTAGCACTTTCAGCACCCTGTTAGCAATCATCACCGGTACGCCGCTGGCTTACGCCTTAGCGCGCTGGCGCTTTCGGGGCCGGGCCTGGATTGAACTGCTCATCGACCTGCCGGTAGTGCTTCCACCGGCAGTGGCCGGGCTGGCCTTGCTCATGGCCTTCGGGCGGCGCGGCTTGCTTGGTCCGACATTGGGAATGTTTGGCATCAGCTTGCCCTTTACGACGGCGGCAGTGGTGCTGGCGCAGGCGTTTGTGTCCGCCCCACTCT
>CAYSIV010000431.1:0-2405 GCA_964431175.1 uncultured Anaerolineales bacterium | reverse complement strand
TTCAACTGGAGGAGGCGGCTTACACCGAGGGCGCCAGCCAGTGGCAATTATTCCGCTTCGTTATGTTGCCGCTGGCCGGGCGGGCTTTGCTCAGCGGCGCTATCCTGGCCTGGACGCGGGCCTTGGGCGAGTTTGGGGCCACCATTTTATTTGCCGGCAATCTTCAGGGCCGCACCCAAACCATGCCGCTGGCGATTTATCTTGGTTTCGAGAGCGACCTCAGCCTGGCGTTGGCCCTCTCGGCCATCCTGCTCGTCGTCTCGGTTTTGTTGCTGGCCGTTCTGCGACGCCTCGAGTCACAACAATCTTCTGCTTGACTCACAGCCCCAGTCCTGATATAGTGCCTTTCTGTAGGATGCACGTAAGTTCTTGTTGGGTGTAGGTAGAAAGACAACGGTTCACGGCTCTCTCGCGTGAACCGTTTTGTTTGACCGCTCCGAAGGAACAAACATTGCGTCTATAATTTTTCTTTATTGCCACAAGGAGGCAAACACAATGTCAGAGCGTATTACTGGAACGGTCAAATGGTTCAACAACACCAAGGGCTACGGCTTCATTGCCCGCGATGGCGGCGAGGACGTGTTCGTCCACTTCTCCGCCATTAAGTCCGAGGGGTTCCGCACCCTTCAAGAAGGCCAGATGGTGGAATTCACCGTCGAGAAAGGCCCTAAGGGCTTGCAGGCCGCAGAAGTCGTCCTCAAGTAACCAGAGTCGACCAATAGTTCAAAACCCCGTCACCCACTTGTGGTGTGGCGGGGTTTTTGATTCACAACCGGATGGAACACAATCGGCGCTGTGATGAAAAATCATAACGTTGACCGGATGCAGTCGATTTGTTATACTTTGGGTCGCTATGTCGGAATGTCATAATGACATTCCTATTCTGTTAGAAGGAGCGCACCCTCATGAAACGAACACTTTTGGCTTTGCTTGTATTAGCGTTGGTGTTTTCGGCAATGCCCTCTATGCCAGTCGCGGCCGGGGACGGCGGCCCTACCTACACCGTGCAACCCGGCGACACTTTGATTGGGATTGCGGCGAAGCTTCACACCACGGTGGCGGCCATCCAGTCCGCTAATGGCCTTTCTCCGACTGCCATCATTCGCGTCGGGCAAGTGTTGAAGATACCGGCCGGCGTAACCGTCACCCAAGTCGCGCCGAATGTGCCCGGCGACCCCGGCACTCTGATCCTGGCCACCACCACGAGCACGGCGGACTCGGGCTTGCTCACCGCCATCCTGAAGTATTTCGAGACTCGGGAGAATATCACCATCAAGGTGATCGCCGTGGGCACGGGCCAAGCCTTGACCATTGCCTCTAAAGGCGATGCGGACGTTGTGCTAGTGCATGCCCGCACCCAGGAGGACAAGTTCGTGGCTGACGGCTACGGTATTGGCCGACGCGACGTCATGTACAACGACTTCGTGATTGTTGGCTCGCCCAACGACCCGGCGGCAATTGCCGGCACGAAGCTGGCCAAGGATGCATTGGTCAAGATCGCAAAGGCCGGGGCGCGGTTCGCCTCTCGCGGCGACAACTCCGGCACCAATACCAAAGAGATCAGTCTATGGACAGTGGCCGGACTAAAGCCCAAGAGCGGATCCAACGGCTATGCTTCACTCGGCCAGGGCATGGGTGAGACACTACTCTATTCGAATGAGACCGGTTCTTATACCATCACTGATCGCGGCACTTGGCTGGCGCTGAAGGCCAAACTACCGAACCTGACCGTGCTGGTTGGCGGCGACTCGCTCAAGGCCAACCCCGACCCGGCGCTCTACAATCCGTACGGCGTCATCGCCGTCAATCCGGCCAAGTTCCCGAAGGTCAATTACCCCAAGGCCAAGCTGTTCATCGAGTGGATCACGTCGTTGGCAATCCAGCGCCGGATTTATGAATTTGGCCGCAGCCAATTCGGGCAGCCGCTGTTCTATCCGGTAGCCAAGACTCCTTGAGGCCGGTGAGGGTGTATTTCAGTTCAGTGGCAACCTAATAAAATACGCTCCTGCCGGATTGCCAAATCCGGCAGGCGGCGGCGGATTTGGCAATCCGCCGTGAGCAGAAAAAAAGTTCGCCACCAAAGTGAAAAGCACCTGGCCGGTGAGTGATGATTGCCGAAGAATAGTCAAATGTGGTAAGGTTCAGACCACGGCGAGTCTCAACAAGGAACTCGCCGTGGTGGTTGCCCTTGTTAGACTCCCTCCTCCCCGTCATTTTTCTTTCACTTTATGTGTCTGGCGTCGCGCTGATGATCGCCACCGTGATCGGCGTGCCGCTCGGCGCGGCCCTGGCTCTACACCCGGTGCCGGGCCAGAAATTCATTGAACTCCTCATCTACACGGGTATGGGCTTGCCGCCAGTCGTCGTCGGCCTGTTTGTCTATCTCTTGCTTTCGCAAAGCGGGC
>CAYSIV010000430.1:0-4000 GCA_964431175.1 uncultured Anaerolineales bacterium | reverse complement strand
CCGCGCGGGCTGAGGCCGAGCACCGCTTCCGGGTGGGCGCGGGTGGCGGCGGCCAGCCGCACAATGTATTCCTTGAGCGGGCGCACCACGTCCACCGCGCGGGTGGCGTATTGCAGAGCGACAATCTCCCCCAGGTCCACCGCCGGTTCAAGCTTGTCCAGCGGGTCGTCGTGCTCTTCGCGCTCCAGAATCATCACTTCGTCGTCGTAGGCCGGGTAGCCCAAACTCAGGGCGACGATGAAGCGGTCGAGTTGGGCTTCAGGCAGAGGAAACGTGCCGGCCATCTCTACCGGATTCTGGGTGGCAATGATGAAGAAGGGCTGGGGCAGAGCGTGGGTGAAGCCGTCACTCGTCACCTGGCCTTCGGCCATGCTCTCCAACAAACTCGATTGAGTGCGCGGTGAGGCGCGGTTGATCTCGTCCACCAGCACCACGTTGGCAAAGATTGGGCCGGGCGCAAACTCGAAGCGTCCCTCGCGCTGATTGTAGATGGCACTGCCGGTGATGTCGCTGGGCAGGAGGTCGGGGGTGCACTGGATGCGCTTGAACGAAGCATGGATGGAGCGAGCCAGGGCTTTGGCGACGAGTGTCTTGCCCATGCCGGGCACGTCTTCCAACAATACGTGGCCCTGAGCCAATAGCGCCGCCAGAATCAGCTCCAGCCTGGCCGGATCGATCACGGCGGCCTGCCGCACCGTATCCACAAGTCGTTGGATGATGTGATCAGACATGTCAGTGGTTTGTTTGGCGTCGAGGGTGAAGGTGAGGTCAGTATACATTGAAAGTAGAGGTGAAGCATTCGCTCGCAAGAATTGAAGTTTTGCGAAGTCTGTGCGGCGAATGCTTCGCCCTGGCGAGTGCTATAATGATCACGTGGGTGCGCGCATCCCTTGAATATAAGATAGCGCAGGAAGCGTGCCGAGTCGAGATGGTAATCGGTGACGCCGGGGAGGCCGCCAGTGACCGTAGGCGGCACGAAAGTGCCGAGCCGGTTCCCCCGGCGTTTGATGGAGCAATAAAATGGCTCAGTCACTTGAAGCGCTGTTGGACTCGCTGACAGTGGAAGGTGCGTTGTCCGAGCGTTTGCCGGAGAACGCCGTGCGCTGCTATGCCTGCGGCCACCGTTGCCTGATCAAAGAAGGCCGGCGCGGCATTTGCCAGGTGCGCTTCAACGACGGCGGAACGCTTAAAGTGCCGTGGGGCTACGTGGGCGCTTTGCAGTGCGACCCGACCGAAAAGAAGCCCTTCTTCCACATCTACCCCGGTTCGGAGACGCTCACGTTCGGGATGCTGGGATGTGATTTTCACTGCTCTTATTGCCAAAACTGGGTGACTAGCCAAACTCTTCGCGATGACGTCGCTGGAGCGCCGCCGCAAATCGTCACTCCACAAGAACTAGTGAACTATGGCCTGCGAGCCGGGGCCAGGTTGGTCGGCTCGTCGTACAACGAGCCGCTGATCACATCCGAATGGGCGGTAGCCGTTTTCAAAGAGGCGGTCAAACACGGCCTCCAGTGTGTCTACATCTCGAACGGCAACGTCACTCGCGAAGTTCTTGAGTACATCCGCCCCTTCACCATCGGCTACAAAATCGATCTCAAGTCCATGTCCGATAAACGCTACCGGCAGTTGGGCGGCGTTTTGCAAAACACGCTGGACGGTATCAAGCTGGCGAAGGAAATGGGCTTTTGGGTGGAAGTGGTGACTCTGGTCATCCCCGGCTTCAACGACAGCAACGAGGAGTTGATGGAGGCGGCCCAATATATTGTGTCGGTGTCCCCGGAGATTCCCTGGCACGTCACCGCCTTTCATCCCGATTACAAGATGACGGATCCCGATCCTACCCGCGCTTCCACGCTAATTCGCGCCGCCGAGATCGGGCAGGAGGCCGGTTTGCAGTTCGTATACGCCGGCAACCTGCCGGGGCAGGTGGGTGACTACGAAAATACCTCCTGCCCGTCCTGCAATCACCCACTGATTGCTCGTTACGGCTACGTTATTCTCGACTATCAGATCACCGACGACGGCCACTGCCCCAACTGTCAGGCGGCTGTCCCCGGCATCTGGCCAAAGCGCGCCGAGGTGCGGATGGGGACGATGGACGATCTGTACCGCCGCGTTCCGCGCCGAGTGCGATAGAATTAGACCTATGGCAGAAGAAGAATTAAACACTTACACCAAAGTTTTGCTTACTTACGACATTATTCCTGAGACTCAGGAGTCGTACTACCAGTTTATGCTCGGCGAGTTGGTGCCGACGGTTCAGAAGATGGGCCTGGGCATGGCTGAGGCCTGGCATACCGCCGTGGGCGACTATCCATTGCGGCTGGTAATTTTTGTGGGCGAGTCGCGGGAGACGGTGGATGAGGTGATCGGGAGTGAGAAGTGGGAGGAGCTTGAGAACCGATTACAGCAATACGTCACAAACTATACGCGGCGGGTAGTGCCATTTCTTAATCGTTTTCAATTCTGATTGAAGAATTCAGAATACAGGAGTCATGCAAAGCGGCCAGAAGATAACGTGCCCACGTTATCTTCTGGCTTTTGCTTTATGGAGCGGGGCTGGCAGAAACGGAAGGCGGCGGCGTTGCCCTGGCCGAAGATCTCGGCCCAGCGCGCCGTCTGCGCTTGCCACTGACGGAAGAGCAACCACATCGCGCCCAGGCCCACCAGAGTCACGGCGATGCCGACGAGCCAGCCCAACAGCGGGATCGAGCGAAACAAAACATAGAGCGTCACGCCGGCCACCAGCGGCCACCACTTATTGTCGGGAGCTTGTGGCGCAAAGGCTTTCACAATGACTCTGCCCACAAGATAAGCCACCACCAGTTTACTGCCGTACGATACCAGCAAAGTGAAAACGGTGAATACCAGGCTGAGGGTGGAGAAGCCCACGCCGAAGATCGTCTGCGAGAGGCCGCCGAGGGTGATAACGCCGAACAGGATGCCCGCCACAAAAATCATCACCCCAATGATGGCTGCCCCAACGTAGCCCAAGATCACGACGACCAGCCCCCAGCCCGCCGACGGCAAGAGTCTGGCGCGCGCCTGTTCTGTCGCCGAGGTGAGCAGTGATGGAAGTTTCCACACGGCCAGCGCGCCCAGCAACATAAGCGTCGCAAAGTCACGGAGGCGATCAAATATCCAGCCGAGGATATTGAAGGCAAACCCGACCCGAGGCTGAGGTTGCGACCGCACCCTCTGGTCCGGCTGGGGTGTTTGGTAGGCCACGCCGCCGCCGGGCGCGGACTGGATAGTGCCCGCCTGCTCGACCGAACTTGTGTAAGTGAGCTTGCCGCCAATCGTTGCCTCTTCGCTCACGCGCAATCCCGGCGTAACCATCTTCGGCATGCCGGACATGAAGGTAAACGGCCCCGGTTGGAACCTGGCGCCGGGCGAGTCAATCTCGGCTGTCACGTCGCCGCCCACATTGCCGTTAAGTTCCAACGCGCTCCCGCCGAACTTCAGGTCGCGCCCGATCTCGCCATCGAGCAAGGCCTGATAGCCGCCCATCAGCAAGTCGCGATTGACGACGCTCCCCGACTCGGCCTTGAGGCTGAAGCCGCCGAAGAGCGCGTTGCGTCCGACGCTGGCCTGCGGCCCGAATGTTAGCGACATTGCGCCTCCGTACACTGAGCCAGTGACCGTGCCGTTGATCTTCACCGTCTGGCCGCCGACGAACAGACTGCCGTTGACCGTGCCATTCACTTCCACGTCCGTCCCGCCGGCGAACAAATCTCCGTTGACGGTTCCATCCACGACGACGGTGTTGCCGCCGAGGAGAACATCATCGTCGATCACTTCGCCCGCGCCGATGGTAATCGTATTCCCGCCGCGAATGTCGAAGGCCGCGGCCCGCCCGGCAGTTGCGCCGATCAGCAAGAGCGTCAGGCCGACGGTCGCAATGAGTCGAACTCTATTTCTACGATTTGTATACATATTACCTCTCAATAGTCACGACATCGTGCGCGGTTTCTTGCTCACGACATCGTGCGCGGTC